>JAODMY010000027.1 GCA_025465535.1 Glaciihabitans sp. | reverse complement strand
GTACGGGGGCAGACGCATCACACGGGGGCAGACAGGTATCTCGGTGCCTCGGACCCACCCGCGCACTGCATGGACCGCACACAGATACGGCCCCGCTCCCTTGATGGGGAGCGGGGCCGAATCGTGCCTTGCGTTAGCGGTTAGTCGCCGTTCTTCGCGACGAGCTTCTCCGCGTCGGCGAACACCGTGAGGTCGGTGATGGCGGCGTACGTCGGAGCCTTCGCTGCCGTGATGTTGCCCGCTTTGATCTGGCTCTGGATCATGTTGTTGACATTCAGCTCTGGCATGGATGCGTCCTTGGTCGACCAGAAGTCGAGCGCGCGGTACTGCGCCATGGCCTTCGTGAGGTCGGACTTCGTGCCACCGGTGACCGTCGCATACTGGGCGACAGCCGCGGCGTTCTTCGGGTTGTTCATCCAGTTGATCGCTGCGATCTGCGCGGCGACAAGCTTGACGTACGCCGGACGGTTCTTTGCCAGTGCTGCCTTCGTCGTTCCGTACATCTCATACATGGTGTTCGGCACGGCCGTCGACATCTTGATGGCCGTCGTCAGCGTCTTGCCCTGGGACTCGACCGAGTAGACCTCGTTGAGGTGCAGCACCGACACCTTCAGCTGCCCGGCGACGAGAGCCGCGGGGTTCGCGTTGCCAGCGAAGGCCAGCGGGTGCACGTCGGTGATGGCGAGGTTGCAGGTGCGGAGCATCTGCAACAGTGCGATGTAGCGGATGCCGCCGATTGCATCCACCCCGATGCTCTGCCCCTTCAACGATGCGCAAGAGTTGACGGACGGATCGGTCGAGACGACGACCCAGTCGGGAAACTCCTGGCCCTGAATCCCGACGAGCTGCGAACCAGCCGCGGCCAGCTGGACGATCTGGGCCGGAGGCATGATGGCAACGTCGATCTGCCCGGTTGCGGCGGCTCGAGTGGCATCGGTGCCAGTCGCGAAGCTCTTGATCGTGACGTTGAGGCCGTACTTCTTGTAGAAGCCCTGCTTGCTCGCGATGTAGGGGAGGAGGCCCGAAATGACGGGTGGGATGCCCGGCGAACCGAGGGTCAGGTTGGTGAGTGCCGCAGATCCGCCCGAGCTGGAACTCGACGTCGAGCTACAGCCTGCCAACACCGTGCCGGCGATGGCTACAGCGCCAATCGCCGCCAGGATGCGACGGGAGAACAGTTTTCTAGCCATGATCATGTCCGTTCATGTTTCTGTGTGATTGAGGCTCGATGCGGACGGCGTCCGCATCTGTGGGAAGGGGCGTGTCGTCTGCCTCGTCGTGCATCACCGCACGCCAGACATAGTCACGCACCGTGCGAAAGCGGTCGGTGTCGACGGTTTCGCGCCCCCTTGGGTGGGGGATTCCGACATCCACGATGTCGAAGATCGAACTCGGGCGACCGCGCAGGATGACGATTCGATCCCCCATCAAAACGGCCTCGTCGATGGAATGCGTCACGAACATCATCGCTGCGCTTCTGGTGCCCCAGATCCGCAGGAGTTCAAGCTGCAGGATGTCGCGGGTCTGGGCATCGAGTGCGGCAAATGGTTCGTCCATGACGAGCACGCCCGGCTCGACGGCGAGGGCTCGTGCGAGTCCGGCGCGCTGCTGCATCCCGCCGGAGAGCTGGTACGGGTAGGACTTCTCGAAGCCCTCGAGTCCAACCAGTTTGATGAGCTCATGGACGCGCGGAGCGGCATCCTTCATTGAGACGCCCTTGGCAGTCAGTCCGTAGGCGACGTTTGCGGCGATGGTCTTCCACGGGAACAGCCCGAAGTGCTGGAAGACCATGGCGACGCCCTCTGGCGGGTCGACCACCGGTGTTCCCGAGACGAGCACGGTGCCATGGCTCGGCTTCATCAGGCCGACAACGCAACGCAGGAGCGTCGTCTTGCCGCACCCGGACGGCCCGACGATCGAGACGATCTCGCCCGGGTTCACATCGAAGCTGATGTCTGAGAAGACGGTCCGCTCCCCGTACTGCTTGCCGAGGTGATCAACGTGAATCATCGGCTCTACTTCGGTGACGGTTGGCATCGTCAGGCCTCCTTGACGGGTTGGTACCAGGGCAGTCCGCGCCGGACGGCGAGGTTGATTAGAGCCCTGATTACGAGGGCGAAGATGACGACAACAATGAGCGCGATCACGGCCTCGTTCTGGTGGAAAGAGTGGACGTTGAACAGGATGTAGGTTCCGAGGCCGTCAATGGCGGTTACAAACTCCGCGACCACCGCGCCGATCAGCGCGCGGCCGATCGCGAGGTCAAGGCCGGCGAGCACGTACGGCAGCGCATTCGGCAGGACCACGCCGGTCCAGACCCTCCACCAGGCGACCCGGTGGATGCGGGTGACATCGAGGTAGGTCGCAGAGACAATTCGCGATCCCTCCGCGACGTTGTAGATGATCGGCAGTACGGCCTCGAGAACGATCATCGCGAGCCGGGCCTGCGGGGTATACCCGAACCAGACCGTGAAGAGAGGCACGATCGCGATGAGCGGGATGGCGTAGAACGCACCGACGTACATCCCGAGTACCCGGTTGACGTCGGGCAGGCGTCCCATTGCCAGCCCGATGATCGTCCCGGCGACGATCGCGATCAGCAGTCCCTCGAATACGGCACCGAGCGTGCTCGCAACGTCGGGGAAGAATATCGGGTCGGCAAAAACGGTCGGTATCGCGAGGATCGCACCGATGGGTGTCGCGATATATGCCGGCGCGAAGAGCGTGAACCCTACCTGCCACACCACGAGGATCCCAAGGCCGGCCGACGCCCACAGCGTGATCTTCTTGCGACGACTCGGTGTCGTGCTCGCCTGTGGTGTCGAGCTCACCCGTGCGATCCGGGTTCGGGTCGCAGTTTTAGTGTTTGTCGTCATCCGACCCTCCAGCGTGCGAAATGGTTCTCGAGGGCGCGGCCGATGGCCATGAGTGCCAGGCCAATCACCGTGATAACCAGCGTGATTGCGAGCATCTCGGCGGTATCGAAGCGCTCGGAGGCGGTGATCAGCAAACCTCCGAGGCCGTCAGAGCTGAGGAAGAAGTCGGCAGCGATCATCCCGACCAGGCCGCGGGCGAGTGATTGCCGCACGCCCGTCATCAGGAATGGGAGCGTGTACGGGAGGATGACGTGCCTCCAGATATCGCGCTCGCGCGTTCGGTAGACGCGGGCGACGTCGAGGAGTTCCGGTGAGATGCTCTGGGCGCCGCGTTGCGTGTTCAGAAGCACAGGGAAGAACGCGAACAGGATGATCACGACGACCTTCGGCCAGAATCCGAACCCCAGCAGCGCGAGCAGGAACGGGATGATGCCGACCATCGGCGTCGCGTACAGCGCGATGGCGTACGGCTCCAGCGCGATGCGCAACAGTTGGCGCCGTGCAAGGAGCAGGCCGCCGAATGCGCCGATGATCAGTGCGAACACCATGCCGACCAGATAGGTCTGGAACGATGTCCAGAGCGCCGTTCCCAGCGTCCCGTCGAGGATGATCTGCCACAGCCGCGCGAGCGTGTCACTGAGCGAGTCGAAGACCTCGTGCGGCGCGATCGTGCCGATGACCTGCCAGAGGACGGCGCCGAGGAGGACTCCGCCAACGTATCCGGACAGCACGCGCAGGCGGTGCCGCGTCGTCCTACGGTTCATTACTTCACTCATTCGGCCCGCAGCTCTTCCATCTGGTTCCTGAGCGCCTGGTCCGGCTCGAGGACGGCGAGGCCGCCACCGATCCGGTCGGTAACCCAGATATTGGCATCGTCATCCACCCACAGGTCGTTGGACTGGGGAGCCTGCTGGCCGGCAGGCGTTTCGCCGACCCAGTGCGCAATTTCGCGCGGCTGTTCAAGGTCGCTGAGGTCGTGGACGCGAACGCCTGCGCTGAACCAGGTGGAAAAGATCAGCCGGTCGCTGCGATAGGAACCCGCGCGGTTCTCGTGCAGGTTGTGTGCGCCGTAGCGCATGGGAAGTTCATCGAAATTGCCCTCGGGCGCGGGAACCTTGGCGATCACCCGCGGGTCCGCAGTGACGTCGATGACCCGGATGGTGCGCTCTGGCGCGTGCGGGCCATCGTGTTGTTGCTCGTCGGTCACGATCACGACGCCGCGGCTCGGCAGCGGCATGCAAGTGTGGGTCGCGCCGCCATCCCAGCTCAGACGGGCAATGGTCTTTGGCTTCGACAGGTCGCGGACATCAAGGATGACCATGCCGGCGTCGTCAAAACCGAGGTAGGCGCGGTCGCCGTCGATCAGTGCGTGGTGTGCGGCCCAGCGCTGGCTGGTTGGCCACTCGGGTGTCTCGTCCTCGGCCTGGCCCGGCCACCACCAACGGCCGGCCTCGACCGGATGCGCCGGGTCCGCGAGGTCGAGCACGACCCAGATGCGGTCTCGGTACCCGGCCGGCGTCGCCGACATGTGGGCGTATCGCCCACCGGTCCAGACGATGCGGTGCACTCCGAGGCCGCCGCAGTCCCAGAACGCGATCTGCTCGGGGGCAAGCGGGTCGTCGAGGCGGTAGATCGCAACGCCCGTCGAGACCGGACCCTTCGGCGGAACGCGGTAAGGAAACTTCTCGTGGTTGACCAGCAGAAGGCCCTCGGCGACCTGCACCTTGTGCGTGTGAGTGTTGGCCGGAGCATCCCACTGCGTGACAAGTCGCGGGTTGCGCGTGTCGGTGACGTCGAGGATCGAGGTACCCGCACCGGTCGTTCCCGTGTGGCCGATGTAGAGCGCGTTGCCATTTCGCACCACCTGCATGCCGTCAGAACGACCGCCGAGATCATGGTGAGCGACCTGAATAAGGTCACGCGCTGATGGGACGGGTGTCGACACTGACTAGCTCCTCAACGTTGAAGAAAATTTGCTGCAAAACTGCAACCGTTCGCATTGTGACGCTAACCGCCATTCGGCCAGCTTGTCAACGGCACTTATGCAATTCGCGGCGCGCAATCCAATTTCCGACCGCAAACGGTTGCTGAATCAGCCGGACACGCCCGAAAGTCCGCGGAGTCTCGCGCGGGACCGTCATCCGTCCTATGGGATCCCTGTCTGCCCCCGTGTGATGCGTGTGCCCCCGTACGTACGGGGGCACACGCATCACACGGGGGCAGACAGCGTTTTTTGTGGGGCTTTAGCCCTTCCAGACCGTCTTCAGGTTGGTGAACTCGCGGATGCCGGCGGCGGCGAGCTCGCGCCCGTAGCCTGACGCCTTGATGCCGCCGAAGGGCAGTTCGGGGTAGGAGACCGTCATGCCGTTGACGAAGACCGCGCCCGCATCCAGCTCGGTGACGAAGTACGCCTCCTCGTCGGCATCCTGCGTCCAGATCGCGGAGCTGAGCCCGAACGTGGTCTGGTTGGCGATGCGGATCGCCTCCTCACGGTCGGCGACGCGGTAGAGGGATGCGACCGGGCCGAAGGTCTCCTCGAGCACGATGCGCATGGAGTCGGTCAGCTCGCTGAGGACGGTCGGCTGGTAGAAGAATCCTGGTCCCTCGATCGCACTGCCGCCGGCCAGGACCTTCGCGCCCTTGGCGACGGCGTCATCCACCAGCTCGGCGAGGTCTGAACGTCCGGACGCGGTCGCGACCGGACCGACGTCGGTCTTCTCGTCCAGGGGGTCGCCGACGACGAGGGCGGACATCTTCTCGGCGAACAGCTTCGCGAACGCGTCGTAGATGTCGGTGTGCACGAGGAAGCGCTTGGCCGCGATGCACGACTGGCCATTGTTGCTGATGCGCGCCTTGACCGCGGTGGTCGCAGCCTTCTCGAGGTCGGCGCTCGGCATCACGATGAATGGATCGGACCCGCCGAGTTCCATCACGCTCTTCTTGATCTGCTCGCCGGCGATCGCGGCGACGGATCGCCCGGCCGGCTCCGAACCGGTCAGTGTGACGGCCTTGACCCGCGGGTCTTCGAGAACAGCCTTCACCTCACGCGAACCGATGAGCAGAGCGCGGAACGATCCGACCGGGAATCCGCCCCGCTCGAAGATCGTGTCGAGGAACAGCGCCGACTGCGGCACGTTCGAGGCGTGCTTCAGGATGCCCGTGTTGCCGGCCATGAGCGCGGGTGCGGCGAAGCGGATGACCTGCCAGAGCGGGTAGTTCCACGGCATGACCGCGAGCACGACGCCGAGCGGCTGGTAGCGCGCGTACGCCGCGGAAGCGGTCACGCTCGAGGGATCGGCGAGCGGTTCGTCGGCGAGAAACTGCTCGGCGTTCTCGGCATAGAAGCGCAGGTTTTTCGCGCACTTCAGGACCTCGGCCTTCGCCTGCGCGATCGGCTTGCCCATCTCGACGACCAGCATCCTCGCCGTCTCGTCGGCTTCTTTCTCGAGGATGTCGGCCGAGGCGCGCATCCACTCTGCCCGTTGCGCGAAGGTGGTGTCGTGCAGCGCCCTGTGGGCGGCGACGGCCTCGCCGATTCGGCGATCCACCTCGGCGGCGTCGTGTGCGGCGAACTCCTTCTCGGTCTCGCCGGTGGTCGGATTGATGGTCGCGATGGCCATTGCGTGCTCCTTCGTTGTGGTGTTTCAGTTCTCGAATACGTCGGGATGCCGGACCAGCTCGAGGCGGGTGCGGCGGATGTGGCCGGCCAGGATCCGCTCGGCCTCGTCGACGTCGCGGCGGCGGATGGCGGAGACCATCAGTTGGTGCTCGTGGTGGACGCTCCGGTCGCCCTCCGACCGGAATACCCGGGTGAACGCGCGGCGGTAGTGCTGCGTGCGGTTCCAGAGTTGCAGCACGGTATCGCCGAGCACGCTCGTCTGCGCGGCCGTGTAGCAGGAGAGGTGGAACTCGCGGTCGAGGCGCAGGAACTGCTCGACGTCCTCCGAGACCTCCATAGCGTCGGCGAGGACCTCGAGATTGTCGATCGACTCCTCACTGAGCAGCGGGATGTTGAACCTCAGCAGCAGCGGCTCGATGCGCTCACGGATCTGGTACATCTCCTCGCACTCGGCGAGGCTGAGCTGCGCGACCCAGGCGCCGGTGTTCGCGACGAGGGTGACGAGGCCCTCGGCCTCGAGCATCCGTAGGGCCTCGCGCACGGGAAGCCTGCTCGCGCCGTGCCGACCGGCGAGATCTTCCTGGCGGATGCGTGCGCCCGGCGGGTGCTCGCCCGTGAGGATCGCCTCGCGCAACTCGGCGGCGATGCGCGCGCCCGCCGCTCCGTGCGTAGGCGAATTGAGGGTCATGTCATCCATTCTGCCGTGCGTGCCTCTCACTCGGCCGGGTGGGATGGATGCCACAGTTTCACTGCTGCGGTCGCCTCGTAGGCCTTGCCGGCGGGGAAGCTCACGAGCTCGAACTGCATGCCCCACGGGCTGCGGAAGTACACCCAGTACTGGCCCTCCGCGGCCTGCTTGCTCGCGGTCGGATCGCCCATGGTTTCGATGCCGTGCGTGCGCAGATAGGCGATCGCCGCGGCCATGTCGTCGACGTAGAGGGCAACGTGGTGGCCACCGATGTCGCTGTTGCTCGGCTGGGGTTTTTGTCCGTCGGCGGCCTCGTACTTGAACACCTCGAAGTTCGTGCCGTTGCCGAGTCGGTAGAAGCGGATCTCGCGGATGATCGTGCGCGGGTCGACCCCGATGTGGACGTGCATCCAGTCGTCGTCGGCCCGTTTGGTGCCAAGGGTATAGATCGACTCTGCGCCGAGGACGTCCACGAAGAACCGCTCGGCCTCGTCAAGATCTGGCACCGTGACGCCGATGTGATCCGTGCCTCGCAACCCGGGGATCCCGTGAGCCATGAGTGACCTCCTTGTCGTGTTTCTCTCAGAACAGACGTTATCGAAAATACCTTGATTGGATACATCATCGCGTAACTAGCGGGCAAATGCCAGTGAAAACGCTCCATTCCACTTGTATTGGATTCAATCGTGGGGTAGCTTTTCCGGAAAGCCACCCTGTGCGCATCGCAGCGCGCCGCGAACACGAAAAGACCTAACGCATGCCAAAACGACGCCGTTTGGAAACTGGGGCGGACTGGATCGAGCTCTCGACCACCGCCGCGGACTGGAAGGGTGCCGACCCTGCGCTGCTCGCCGGAATGCTCGCAGAACTGCACCTGATTCGCGCCTTCGAGGAGAGCGTCCTCGAGCTGGCTGGCGAGGGCCTCGTGCACGGCCCGGCGCACTCGAGCATCGGCCAGGAGGGCGGCGCCGTCGGTTCGATCATCGGACTCGGCACAGCGGACGGCGTGACCGGGTCGCATCGCGGCCACCACCAGTTCCTCGCGAAGGCGCTCACCCACGTCACCGACGGAAAGTTCGACCTCGGCAAGCTCGTGACCGATGACGTCCAGGCGCTGCTCCAGCGGACCCTCGCCGAGATCCTCGGCCTCTCGCAGGGCTTCTCAGGTGGCCGCGGTGGGTCGATGCATCTCCAGTGGCTCGAGGCCGGCGCACTCGGCACCAACGCGATCGTCGGTGGTGGCGTTCCGTTCGCGGCCGGCAATGCCTGGGCGCAAAAGCACGCCGGCACGAAAGACCTGACGGTCAGCTATTTCGGTGACGGATCGAGCCAGATCGGATCCGTTCTCGAGACCATGAACCTCGCAGCGGCCTGGAAGCTGCCGCTCGCCTTCTTCATCGAGAACAACCTCTACGCCGTGTCGACCAACGTCGAGGAGGTCGTTGCGGACACGCGCCTGTCGGTGCGCGGGCAGGGTTTCGGCATTCCGGGCTGGCGGGTCGACGGCATGGATCCGCTCGCCGTTCACCTCGCGATGCTCGAGGCCGGCGAGCGCCTGCGCTCGGGCGAGGGATCGGCGGTCGTCGAGGCCGAGGTCTACCGCTTCTTCCACCAGAACGGCCCTTACCCCGGCAGCGCCTTCGGCTATCGCAGCAAGGACGAGGAGGCGCAGTGGCGCAAGCGCGATCCACTCACGCGCGTCGCCACGGAGATGGGCAAGCTCGGACTCCTCGGCGAAAAGGAGGCCGACGGAGTCCGCGAGCAGGCACAGGCCGCCATGGAGCTCGCGGTCGCGGCCCTCGTCGAGGCCGACCCGGACAACACCGGCAAGCGGCGCATCCGCCCGGAGCTGTGGCCCGATCCCGGATTCGTGGATGTCGGCATCCGCAGCGACGGGAGCGAGCTCGAGTCGTTGACCGTGCTCGATCCGACCGAACACACGGGTGCCTGGCGCGAGACCAAGTTCGTGGAGGCCATTGCTGCCGTGATGGACCGCCGGATGGAGCAGGACGAGCGAATCGTCGTCATGGGCGAGGATGTCCACCGGCTGAACGGTGGCACGAACGGTGCGACAAAGGGACTCGTCAAGAAGTACGGACCCGATCGCATCATGGGCACACCCATCAGTGAGAACGCGTTCGTCGGCCTCGGCGGCGGGCTCGCGCTCGACGGCCGGTTCCGCCCGGTGGTCGAGTTCATGTACCCGGACTTCATGTGGGTCGCCGCCGACCAGGTCTTCAACCAGATCGGCAAGGCGCGGCACATGTTCGGCGGCGATAACGACATGCCTCTCGTCCTGCGAACCAAGGTCGCGATGGGGTCGGGCTACGGATCCCAGCACCTAATGGATCCGGCCGGCATCTTCGCAACCGCGGCGGGATGGCGGATCATCGCCCCATCGAACGCCGCCGACTACGTCGGGCTCATGAACGCGGCACTCGCCCTGCAGGACCCCGTGCTGGTGATCGAACACGTGGATCTCTACAGCCAGGCTGACAAGGTTCCAGACGGCGACCTCGACTACATCCTTCCGCCCGGCAAGGCCGCGATCCGGCGCGAGGGGTCGGACGTCACGGTCATCAGCTACCTCTCGATGGTCGGCCACTCGCTCGAAGCCATCGAGCAGACCGGGATGGATGCCGAACTCATCGACCTGCGCTGGCTCGACCGCGCATCGCTGGACTGGGACACCATCGGCGCGAGCATCAAGAAGACCAACGCGGTTCTGATCGTGGAGCAGGGCCAGCGCGGCACGTCGTACGGAGCTTGGCTTGCGGATGAAATCCAGCGCCGGTTCTTCGACTGGCTCGACCAACCGATCCAGCGGGTGACCGGGAGAGAGGCGTCGCCCAGCATCTCGAAGGTGCTCGAGCGGGCCGCGATCGCGAAGACGGAAGAGGTCGTCGCCGGCCTCGAAGTCGTGCGCGCCGCAATGGGAGGACACTGATGGCCACCGTCGTGCGGATGCCATCGGTGATGGCCAACGCCAACGAGGGTGCCATCCAGACCTGGCTCGCCACCGAGGGCCAGAGCATCAGCATCGGTGATCCCCTCGTCGAGATCGAGACAGAGAAGGCCATCGTCGAGTACGCGGCCGAGGTCGAGGGAACGGTCGGAAAACTGCTCGCGCAGGAGGGCGACAACCTCGTCGTCGGAACGCCGATTGCCGTGATCCTGGCCGTAGGCGAAGGGCAGGACCAGATCGGTCCGGCGCTCGAAGCCGCGGGAGTTGCCGTCGGGAATGACGCCGCTGCCGCGCCCGCGCCGGTCGAGGCTGCCCCCGTTTCCGAGCCTGCGCCGGAATCCGCAGCTGCTGCGCCAACCGCCGTTCCGGCTGGCACCGCGCCATCCGGCACCAGCACCGAATTGGTCAACACCGACGGTCGCCTCTTCGCGAGCCCGATCGTCCGCAGGCTGGCGAAGGAGCGCGGGCTCGACCTCGGCTCGATCGTCGGCAGCGGTCCGAGCGGGCGCATCGTCCGACGCGACCTCGACGGTGTCACCGCGGTGGCACCGGAGGCAGCGACTCCGGCGACATCAACACCAGCGACATCAATTCCGGCGACAACACCGTCGGCGCCAGCTTCAGCCGCGGCCGACGCGGGATTCACCGACATCAAGCTGACCGGGATGCGGCGAGCCATCGCGAGACGGCTCACCGAGAGCAAGACCACGGTTCCGCACTTCTACCTGACGGCCAACCCCGTCGTCGACAAGCTGCTCGCGCTGCGTCGCGAGATCAACGAGACCGCGCCACGCAAGATCTCGGTCAATGACTTCGTGATCAAGGCCGTCGCTGGTGCGCTGGTGGAGATTCCCGCCGCGAACTCGATTTGGGGCGGTGACCACATCCGTCGGTTCGATCGAGTCGACATCGCGGTTGCCGTCGCGGTCGACGACGGGCTCCTGACCCCGGTCGTTCGGGATGCGGGCAACGCGACACTCGGCCAGATCAGCGCCACAGTCGCCGAACTGGCGGAGCGCGCGAGAGCCGGCCGACTTCGCCAGGAGGAGCTCGAGGGTGGTGCCTTCTCGATCTCCAATCTCGGGATGTACGGGGTCGACGAGTTCTCGGCCATCCTCAATCCGCCGCAGTCCGGCATCCTCGCTGTCAGCGCAGCGAAGCCGCGGCCGGTGGTTGACGGCGACGGCGAACTCGCTGTTTCGACCGTCATGACCGTGACGTTGTCGGCGGATCATCGCGTGATTGACGGAGCCGTCGCGGCGGCGTGGATGGCGGCATTCGTGAAGCGCATCGAGAACCCGCTGTCGATCCTGATTTAGCTTCCGAGCTGGTGAATGGCCGCTCGCGGTGCGCTGCTCACCGGGATTCGCGATATTAGAGTACTTCCACCGCAACCGGTTGCACACGAATAACTAAGGGAGTAGCAATGACGCTGCCAAAGGCCGAATCGGCTGACCACCCGCCCCTCGATCGCCAGGTCTGGGGTGCATTCATTGACGGGAAGTTCATCGATGTCGGGTCATCGCCGACGTTCGAGGTGAGGGAACCGTCGACCGCAGCGCTACTCGCCAGGGTGGTCGCCGCGGATGACGCGCTCGTCGACCAGGCGGTGCAATCGGCTCGCAGGGCGCAGCCGGCCTGGGCCGCACTCTCCCCTCGTGAGCGTGGCGTTTACCTTCGCAAGGTAGCCGCGGCGATCCGTGAGCACCTGGATGAGCTCGGCACGCTGGAGTCCCGCGAAAACGGCAAGCCTCGACGCGATGCGAGCCTTAACGACATCGTGTTCAGCCATTCGGCGTTCGACTATTTTGCCGGCCTCGCCGACACGCTTCCCGGTGAGATCATCGACCAGGGACCGATCGAGGCTCGCGTTATATATGAGCCGTACGGAGTCGTCGCAGCGATCCTGCCGTTCAACTGGCCGCCGATTCACTTCTCCAAGAAGTCGGCGCCCGCCCTCGTAACCGGTAACACGGTCGTCATCAAGCCGGGCGAGCAGGCTCCTCTGACGGTGCTTCGCCTCGTCGAGATCGCGAACGAGGTGCTTCCGCCCGGTGTCCTCAACGCGGTCCCTGGGATTGCCGCCGGTGCCGCGCTCGCCTCTCATCGGGACGTCAGGCGGATCACGTTCACGGGGGCCACAGCCACGGGTCGCCGCGTTCTCGCGTCGGCAGCCGAAAACCTCACCTTTTCAACCATGGAGCTCGGCGGCAAGAACTCGCTCATGGTCCTCCCGGATGCCGACCTCGACGACGCCCTGCGCGTCGCGATCGAAGGAATGTTTTACAACCAGGGCGAGGCCTGCACATCGACCGCGCGCATCCTGCTGCACGACGACATCTATGACGAGTTCCTTGAACGGTTCACGAAGATCGCCACGGGCCTCGTCGTTGGTGACGGACTGGATCCCGCAACCGACATCGGTCCGATGGTTGATGAGAAGCAGCGCGATCGAGTCGTCGGCTTCCTGCAGACCGCTCTCGACGAGGGTGCTCGGATCGTGGGCCAGGGCACAGTGCCGACGGACGAGAAGTACAGGGACGGCTACTGGGTCCCCCCGACTGTGCTTGCGGATGTGAAGCCGGATTCGACGGTCGGCCAGCAAGAAATCTTTGGACCGATCGCGCTGATCATGCGCTATTCCACGATCGACGAAGCCATCGAGATCGCCAACGGCACGGAGTACGGGCTTACGGCCGCGATCTGTACCCGCGATGAGGGCGAGGCGTGGCACATAGCGCAGCGTCTCGAGGCCGGGATGATTTTCGTTAACAACTACATGCGTCGCTCGTTTCTCGGAGCCCCGTTCGGCGGAATCAAGGGAAGCGGATTCGGCCGAGAGAACGCGGTCGAGACCCTGCACGAATTCGTCTGGTCGAAGAACGTGCGGTTTCCTTCCCGCCGAGGCGAGATCCCATCCTGGCCGCCGCGCGCGTAGGCCCCGCCTCGGCGGGGAGCGCGGCCCTCATCGCCGCAGCGTTCGTCTCCATGGTCGATCGCTCGGTGACGCCGCCACTGGTAACGGTCGTCGCGAAAGACATGGGTACGTCGTTGGCGCTGATCGCCGCGGCGGTCACCATCTATTCGCTTGCGTATGCCGGTCTGCAACTGGTCTGGAGTGCACTCGCGACGCGTCACAGCCGCGTTCGACTTCTCGCGATCTCGACCGGGATCGCGGGGCTTGCAGATCTGGCGAGTGCGCTTGCCCCTGACCCTGTCGGTTTCCTCGTCGCGCGCGGTATCGCCGGGGGAGCGTTCGCTGCGACGTTTACCGCGGTGCTCATTCACTTCGGCGACACCATGACGATGAAACAGCGCGCCGTCGCGACGGCGAACCTCGCCGGCGCGGTGTCGCTCGGACTCGCCGCTGGCACGATCGGCGCGGGGCTCATCGCCCAACTCTCGAGCTGGCGCTGGGTCTACGCGGTAGTCGCGGTCGCATCCGTCGTGCTTGCGATCATCCTCGCGCGCCTGCCCGCGGTGCCGCCCCCGCCGGGGGAGCGCGTTCTGCCCTCAATCCGCCGACTCGGGCGAAACGGGTGGGCGCTCGGGGTACTCGCATTCACAGTTCTCGAGGGAGTTCTGCTCGTTGGGGTTTTCGCGTCGCTGCCCATCGCACTGCAGGCCAGCGGCACGAGCGTGCTCATCGCGGGTCTGGTTACTGCGGCATTCGGCATCACCGTCGTGCTGGTGAGCCAGCTCATGAAACTGGTGCTTGGCCGATGGCCGTCGTGGCTGCTTCTATTTCTCGCGGGGTGCGCCGGGTGCGCAGGATACGTGGTGTTGACACTGGTCGTTTCGCCGTTCAGTGTGCTCGGTGCCGCCGCCCTTCTGGGGCTCGCGTGGACGCTCGGGCACACCACAATCCAGACCTGGATGACGGATGCGGTTCACGATGGTCGCGCGATCGGAATGTCATTCTTCTCAATCGCGCTGTTCGCCGGGGGATCGCTTGGTGCCGCGCTCGGTGGTATCGCTGCCTCGGATGGGCAATTCCCGGTACTGTTCGGCAGCGCGGCTTTCGGCGCGGCGGTTTTCGCGATCGTCGCCTCGGCGGCCCGATCCCGCTATCGTGTCAGGGAATGAACAGGCGGACCACGATTGACGATGTTGCCAAACTCGCCAATGTGCACAAGGCGACGGTCTCCCGCGCGCTCAACACCCTGACGGAGCATCAGGTCAGCTCTGAGACTGCGAAGCGCATCAAGCGCGCTGCCCGTCAGCTCGGCTACGTCCCGAACGTGATGGCACGCGGGCTCCGCACGAGCCTGTCGATGACGATCGGCGTCATCATCCCCGACCTCACGAATCCCTTCTTCCCTCCGGTCATCCGCGGTATCGAGAACTTCCTGCAGCCGAGGGGATACACGGCGCTGCTCGCCAACACCGACGGCCACGACGCCATTGAGGTTGCCGCTTTCGAATCGTTGCTTGAGCGGCGGGTTGACGGGTTCATCTTCGCGACTGGACGCCACGGCGACCAGACCGTCGTCGCGCGCGCATTTGAGGCGAATGTCCTGGCTGTGATGCTCAACCGCGAGGCGGAGTCGATCCCGTATCCGCTCGTGACCGGTAACGACGCGAGCGGGATTGCGGCGGCCGTCAATCATCTGGTTGAGCTCGGACATCGCGAGATCCTGCACATCGCGGGTCCGTTCAACCTCTCGACAAGCGTCGTTCGTTCGGAGGCCTTCACCACGAGCTGCGACAGCATCCGTGGAGTGCGAGGCCGCGTCATCGAGGCCGCGTCGCTGAGCATCGAGGCCGGGCAGCGATCGATGGATGACGTCCTCGCCGAGAATGGGATGCGCCCCACGGCCGTCATCGGCGGTAATGACCTTCTGGCCCTCGGAGCCCTGCGTTCGATGAAGTCGCACGGGCTCCGTTGCCCGGAAGATGTCTCGGTCATTGGTTTCAACGACATGATCTTCGCCGAGGATTTCGCTCCGCCGCTGACGACAGTGCGGGTGCCAACCTTCGACATGGGAACAGAATCCGCTCGGCTTCTGCTGCGCAGTATTGAGGCCGGAGTGCAGGAGCAGGTGCGGATCACCCTGCCGGTGTCGCTCATCGTGCGCTCGTCGACGGGGCCCGTCAGTGGCGGGTCGGCTGTCGATTTCCCGACGTCCTTGTAATCAGGATCCGCCCGCCGTGGCATCGAGAACTGACTAAGTAAGCGCAATCGGTTGCGTGATCAACGAGTTTCACGCCGAGACGGTTATCCGCGGGGAAACCTCGGTTTTGCTCAGTTCAATTCTGAAAGGGCTCACAGAAATCGGGATTTCTCATGGTCAGCGACCCGGAATCTCTTGACACGCTAGCAATCTGGTGGGAATGTAATGCAAACGATTGCGGTTTCTACCGGAGTTTGCAATGTAGCAAGCGCTCTCGCCAGGTCTAAGCGATTGTCCGTCCGTTAGGAGCAATGATGCATCTACGAATTCGCAAGTCAGCAGCGCGGCATCCCCGCCGCTTGATCACAATCGGCGCTGTGCTCGCCGCAACCGTGGCCCTGGCCGGGTGCACCGCCGGAACGAGCGGCAAAACTACCTCGGCCGGTCCGCTGAAAATTGGTATCTCGCTCTCCCTTACGGGCGACTTCTCTGACTCCGGAAAGGCAGCGCAGCGCGGGTACGACCTGTGGGCCAGCGACGTCAACAAGTCGGGCGGCATACTCGGCCGCAAGGTCCAGCTCACGATTGTGGACGACGCGTCGAGTCCCGACCAGGTGGTCACCAACTACACGACGCTGATCACCCAGGACAAGGTGAATCTCGTCTTCGGGCCGTTCTCAAGCCTCTTGACTGTGCCGTCCTCCCGCGTCGCGAATCGCTACGGATACGCGTTCATCGAGTCGGCCGGCGGCGGGCCAACGGTCTTCGCGCAGAAGCTGAAGAACCTGTTCTTCGTACAGCCCGCTCCAACTACGGCGGGCGGCGATGTGTTCGCCGACTACATCCTTTCCCTCCCGGCGTCTGAGCGTCCCAAGACCGCGGCCTACGCCAAGCTGGATGATCCGTTCTCCGCGCCGATCGCTGCGAACATCCAAAAGCGCTTCGAGGCCGCGGGGATCAAGACGGTCTACGACCAGACCTACCCCGCTGAGACGGCCGACATGACTCCGATCATCTCCGCGATCGCAGCGAAGAATCCGGATGTCGTCATCGGCGGCACGCAGGAGGCCGACGCCTTCGCCCAGGTCAAGGCCATGATCCAGCTGAAGTTCAGCCCGAAGTGGCTCTACGAGGCAAACGGTGCCAACTCGCCGGGGGACTTCCCCGCGGCCGTCGGCCTGGCCAACACGGCCGGCGTGTTCTCGAGCGCTGACTGGTACGCGGATTCGACCGTCGCCGGCAGCTCGGCGTTCATCGCCGCCTACACAGCGAAGTACGGCGGAACCGCCCAGCAGATCGACCCGACATCGGCGGAAGCGTATTCGGCTGGGATGCTCGTCCAGCAGGTCGCCAAGAAGACCGGCAAGGTCGACAACGCGACGATCATCAAGACCCTGCACTCCGGCACGTGGCCGACGCTCGTCGGCAACCTCAGCTGGAATCAGTACGGGGCGCCGAAGGGTGCCTACCTGCTAGTTCAGTGGATCAACAACAAGCTGACCACTGTCTATCCGGCAAAGACCGCCCAGGCGTCTCCGTTGGCACCTAAGCCCAACTGGGCCGGATAGGTCGGGGTCGCTTAACAATGCACGCTCTCATTCAGGCAATTATTCTCGGGATCCTCACCGGCGGCGTCTATGCGCTGATGGCGAGCGGACAGACGCTGATCTTCGGCGTCATGAAGGTGGTGAACCTCGCGCAGGGTGCCCTCGTCGTCCTGGGCGCGTATCTCACCTACTCGCTGTTCACGTCGCTCGGTATCGATCCCTTCCTCTCGATCCTGATCACCACGCCGATCCTGTTCGCGGTCGGCGTCGGCGTGCAGTGGGTGCTCTTGCGCCCGCTGCACGGCGATGACATCGGGCAACTCTCTCTCCTCGTGACCTTCGCCGTGGCGTTGGGACTCGAGGGCGCGCTGTCGTTCGTCTACGGGGCGACACTGACGAACGTCCAGCCGACGTACGCGAACTTCAGCTGGACCGTACTCGGATACCAGATCAGCCTCGTGCGACTTGTGGCGTTCGTTCTCTCCCTTGTGATGCTCGGAGTCCTGTACCTGATTCTTCAGCGCACGAAGTTCGGTCGGTCGGTTCGGGCAACCGTGCAGAATCCGATGTCGGCACAGTTGCTCGGAGTCAATTCGCAGCGTGTCTCCGCGCTCGGCTTTGGGCTGGGGGCCGCGACTGCTGCCGCCGCCGGCTCCGTCTTCGGGATGTTGAACTCTTTCAACCCGGGCAGCCACTATGACCTGATCAGCCGATTGCTGACAATCGTGGTTCTCGGCGGCCTTGGAAGCATCGGTGGATCGGTCGTCGCCGCCCTCGTCATGGGCGTCGGATCATCCGTGGTCTCGGCGCTGGCTTCCCCGATCTGGTCGGACTTTACATTCTTCATCGTGTTGCTCCTGGTGCTTCTGATTCGTCCACGGGGCCTGTTCGGTGCGAAGACGCGAGGTTCACTGTGAAGCGCATGATTACTCGGGCGGGTCTGATTCGCGCTGGTGTGTTCTTCGCGCTTCTCATCATCGTTCCGATTCTTGGCGGGCCGGTCTGGCTGCTCAACCTCCTCATTTTCACGGTCATGTACGCCGCCCTCTCGAGTTCCTGGAACCTGCTCGGCGGGCTCGCCGGCTATCCGTCCCTTGGACATGTCGCCTTCTTCGGGATCGGCGCGTACGCGTTCGCACTGACCTTCTCCGGGAGCGTCGGGGATGGGTATTCCCCGTTCCTGGTGCTTCCCGTGATCGGTATCGCGGTCGGGCTCCTGAGCCTGCCAATCGGGTGGGTCTCGATGAGAACGCGGGCTGACGTCTTCGCGATCGTGACGATCACGTTCTTGTTCATCACGCAGACCCTGGCGTTCAACCTCACCAAAATTACGGGCGGTGCTCAGGGTGCGAGCGTGGCCGCTCCGCCGTTCGATCCAGCCACCTATGACTGGCCCTTCTACTACGCGATGATCGTGCTGCTGGCAATCGCAATGGGGATCTCGTTCTACTTCAGCCGCTCGAAAATCGGGCTTTCCCTCTCCACAGTTCGCGCGGACGAAGACAAGGCTCACGGCGTCGGCGTTCGAGTCACGGCGGTGAAACTCATCGCCTTCGCGGTGAGCGCCGGCATGGTCGCCATGGTCGGAGGGGTGTGGGCGTATTACATCGGCTTCATCTATCCGCAGTTCGCGGTCGACCCGCTCATCACCATCGGGATGGTCCTGATGGCATTTCTCGGCGGGCGCGGGACACTGTGGGGCCCGGTGCTCGGATCCTTCATCCTCGTCCCAGCCCAGCAATTCTTCGCGCAGTCGTTCGGGGCGAGCCAGCTGTACCTCCTCGCCTATGCGGCAGTCTTCCTCGTGATCATGCTGTTCCTCCCGCGCGGAATTCTCCCGTCGATTTCGGATCGACTCCGTCGTCGCAGGGCGGCCGCTCTCGGCGCGGCCCGAGATGCCGAGGCACACACAGCCGACGCAGTCACACCCGAGGAGGTCAAAGCATGAGCGCGATACTTCTGGAGGTCGATCACCTCACCAAACGATTCGGTGGTGTGACCGCGGTCAACGAGTGCTCGTTCGAGGTGCAGGAGGGCTCGATTACGGCCCTCATCGGTCCGAACGGTTCGGGTAAGACGACAGCGTTCAACATGATCACCGGTTACCTCAAAGCCGACTCCGGGCACATCCGGTTTCGGGGGGATCTGATCGAACGACCCCGCCCCGCCGACCTGTATCGCCGCGGTCTTTCGAGAACATTTCAGCAAGCGAGGATCTTCCCCGAGTTGAGCGTCGAGGAGAACCTCGTCATCGCGGCTGGCTATTCGTGGCGACAGCTCTTCGGACGACGGGTGTCACGGGCCGACCAGGACCGGGCAAGGCAGATCCTCGCGGAGTTCAGGCTCGAGTCGCTGCTCGAACTACCCGCGGCGGATCTCTCCTATGGCCAGCGCAAGCTCCTCGAGTTCGCCGCTGTGTTGATGAGCAACCCCAAACTGGTGCTCCTCGACGAGCCGACCGCCGGGGTCAACCCGGTGATGATCGACACCATGGAACGGCACATTCGGGAGCGAAACGCCGCGGGCGTGACGTTCCTCATCGTCGAGCACGACATGCAACTGGTCATGCGCCTGTGTGACCCGGTGATCGTCCTCGACCAGGGTTCGAAGATCGCGTTCGGTACCCCGCTCGAAGTCCAGTCCGACCCGCTCGTTTTGGAGGCATACCTTGGTGGTTGAAATCTCCCCAGGAGAACTGCTGCTCGAATTATCCGGTGTCACTGCCGGCTATGGCGCCGGGCTGATACTGAAGGGTGTCAACCTCACGGCGACGCGCGGCGAAATCATCTGTCTCATCGGGCCGAACGGCGCGGGCAAGTCGACAGTCCTCAAGACCGTCAGCGGATTGCTTCAGCCGCAATCCGGCACCGTGACATTTGCCGGAGAAGACATCAGCAGGATGAGTTCGCGCGATCGCCTCGCGAGGGGCATCGTTCACGTCCCCCAGGATCGAAGTCTCTTCCCCGCGATGACGGTGTGGGAGAACGTCATGATGGGCGCTTTCATCCTCAAGGACCAGGCCCTGGTTCGCCGACGGCTGGATGAGGTCGCGGCCTTGTTCCCGATCGTCGCCAAGCGCAGGTCTTCCGCTGCGGGGTCGCTTTCCGGTGGCGAGCAGAAACAGGTGGAGCTGGCTCGATCGCTCATGCTCGATCCGGCGCTCATCCTCCTTGACGAGCCGTCGATCGGCCTCGACCCGCGTTCGCGGACCTCAGTGTTCGCGAGCATCTCGACTCTCGCGAACGACGGTCGGACGGTTCTGCTTGTCGAACAGAATGCCCGTTCAGGTCTCGCCGTTGCACACCAGGCGGCGGTCCTGGAGGCCGGTGTCGTCGCGTTGACGGGAACGGGTGAGGCGCTGTTGACCGATCCCGAAGTTGCTCGCCTCTACCTCGGGGCCAGTGCTGCCGGCCCGGCGGAGACGCTTGCCAAAGTCGTCTGACCAGGTCGCTTCCCCACGTTGCCTCGGCGCGCCGCGACCGTGTGGCGGGGAAGGTTAATCTGACGTTTACCTCGTAACAATTGCGGCGCCTTGTGCCCGGCACAAGCTTGAACGGTACGTAAAGGCTGCTTGCAAGGAAATGAGGAGACGGTGAACTACGCCGAGTTGTTTTACCTGGTCGACGCCGGCCAGGGCCGCTGGGAGATCAGGCACGCCATCACAAACGAGTTCGCGGGTCGACTGATGCGAACGACGCAGGGCCTCGTGCTTCGGGATCAGGATTCGCGATTCATCGGCACGTTCCCCAATGCCGATGCCGCACTGCGAAACCTGTACGCGCTCGTCTAGTCGCCGGAGATCAGGCGGGTCAGGAGTCGCTCGGCATCAGGAGTCGCTCGCCCATGGCAGTTCCGAATTGTGAGACACCGGGCTCAGGGGAATGATCACCACAGGGCGATGTTGCCGGTGTGCCAGGCGTGCCCCAACTGATCCATTGAAGAACTCATAGACACTTCTTCGGACGCCGGATTTCCGCGTGCCGACGAGAATGAGAATGGCGTCGTACCTGTCCGCAAGGTGGGCAAGTGCCTCGGCCGGATCGCCGGCTAGAGCCCAAGCGCTCCAGTCCACCTTCGATCCCGCGAGGCCACGAGTGATTTCTTCCTCGACCCGAGGATCCAGTGTTTCTTCTCGAAGGTCGACGAGATCAGGATTGATGGACAGCGAGACGATCGTCCCATCCTCCTTCTCCTCCACGACGTAGCGGTTGGCATCGACGGTGCCGCAGATGAGATCGGCATCGAACTGGCGCGCGAAGTATGCCGCCTGTTCGAGCACCGCCGGGGGCTGCCCGGCAACAACACCAACGACAATGTGACGGCGGTCTGTGTTCATGGTCGGCTCCTTTGCCCGCGGGAGGCACGCATCCATCCCGGAGTCCCACTCTGGCACGATGCGGGCGCTGAAGCCCTAGTTACTTGGCGCGTCGCGACTGGGGTGCAATGAACACGAGCACCGGATAGGTGATGACGGCGAGGGCAAAATGCATCGCGACGAGCACGGCGACGCCGGCGGGGGGCTGCCCCTGGTGGAGGATCCAGACGTCCGGGGCGAGGCCGACGACCGTGACTGCAATCGCCAGCCACAGGTAGAGTCGCGAACCCCGAGTGGTCAGAAACGTCACGACCGGCCAGGCGATCGAGGCGCCGAGCACGCCGATGATGGTGAGTTTCGCGTAGTCGCCAAACTGGAAGTGGCCGTAGCCCGCGGTCGAGGGGAAGAGAGCGACTCCCGCGATCACGAGCAACCGGCAGGCCGCGAGGGAAAGGCCGATCGCGAGGATCGTCGCCACCACCCATCGCACAGCTCCGGGCTGGGCGCGACCGGCGGGCAGGTCGAGCGCCAACCAACCTCGAATCGTTCCGAACAACTCACGAGACGGAAGATCGGTGTTTCCCTGCGGTTGCAACTGCTGGTCCTTTCATCAGGATGCGACGAGCATCCGGCCGGGCGCACTCAATCCGAGGCTAGGTCTCGAAGATGTGGGCCGGGGCGCCATCCTTATGTGAGTTTTCACATCCGTCAGCGCATCGCGGTCGTGGTAACGAATGGTTTGCTTAGCCATGACCAAAATCCTGATTGTCGAGGACGACCCGACGATGGGGGCGCTCCTGGAGCGGGGACTCGGGGATGAGGGGTACGAGGTCGTTCGGGTCGAAAACGGAATTGACGCGCTCATCGCGGTCTCCAATGACAGTTTTTCGGCCGCGGCAATCGACGTAATGCTCCCGGAGATGAGCGGCTACGAGATCTGCCGCCACCTGCGCAATCAGGGCAACCTACTCCCGGTCCTGCTGTTGACCGCTCGGGATTCGATCGATGATCGGGTTCACGGCCTGGATTCGGGAGCCGACGACTACCTCACCAAACCCTTCGCCTTCGCCGAACTGAGCGCCAGGATCCGTGCCCTCGTTCGTCGCGACAACGCGATGCCCAAACCGGTGATGTCGGTCGGCAGCCTCGAACTCGATGTCCAGGCGATTCGGGCAAGTTTGGGCGGAAGGATCGTGCCGCTCAGCACCAAGGAATTTTCGTTGCTGAGGATGCTGGCAAGTCGCAACGGCGCGGTCACGACGCGATCGGAGATTCTCCAGGAGGTCTGGGGCACCACGCGCCACATCGATCCGACCATCGTTGACCAGTACGTGCGGTATCTGCGGCGCAAGCTGCAACCCCTCAACAGTGGTGTCGAGATCATCACCGTCCGCGGGTCGGGCTATTCGCTGAAAACGGAGACGCCCTCGTGAGGAGCGCGCTCTCTGTACGGTCTCGAATCACGATCGGCAGTGCCGTCGTCGCGCTCGTCGTCGTCGCTATTTCGGTGTTCGCGATTCGGGTCAACGTCGAGAGCATCCTGCACTCGTCCAACGTCAGTCTCGCGACGACAGACCTCGCGTCATTCGAAAGAGACCTCATCATGAATCCCGGCGAATCCGTCGATCCACCGGGAGCGGGTGTCCTCGTGTTGGTTCGAGCGCCCGACGGGAGCATCGCCGTCGACACGCTGCCCCATGACGTTCGGCGGGCGGTCGAGCGCCGGGCGCCGGGCCACGAGGTCTTCAGCGCGTCCGAGGATGGCACTCCTTACGTCGTTGTCGCGCAGACGGTGAGGACGAGGTCGGGTACCTGGGGGCTGTGGGCCGCTCGAAGCAGTGCCTCATCGAACCTGGCGCTCCACGGACTCGATGGCACCCTGCTCGTCGGCGGCGCGCTGGTGCTGCTCGCGTTCGCTGCGGCCTCCTGGCTCCTCGCCACGTTTTCGCTGCGTCCCGTCTCGGCAATGCGCCGACGCGCCGAGACTCTCAGCGGTGCCGGCGACGACGAACGCCTTCCGGTTGGGCCTGCCGGTGACGAAATCGCGGCTTTGGCGTCGACGCTGAATGCCTTCCTCGATCGAGTCAATGCATCGACCGTGCGCGAGAAACGGATGGTGTCGGATGCGGCACACGAGTTGAGGACGCCGCTCGCGGCTCTTCGCACCCAGCTCGAGCTTGCGCACGACGGATTCGGTGATGCCGACGCCCTCGCCCGCGAGATCCTCGAAGCGGAGACCTCGGTCATCCGGTTGACCGCGCTCGCCGATGGCCTGCTCGAACTGTCGAGGCTCGAGGGTGACACGGTCGGATCGGGCCCAACTGTGGCAGCCGAGCTGATCGATGAAGCGATGGGATCTGTCGATCGCGCCCGGATGCTCGCCCTCGCGAAAAAGGTCGACGTCGCTTTCGATGTCGGGGACTTCGATGAGGCGGCACAGTTTGCCGTCGAGCCGGACGCGTTTGCGCGAGTGATCGACAATCTGCTCTCCAACGCCGTCGCCGCGGTCGATGTTGAAGGATCGGTGGCCCTGTCGGTCCAGCCGATCGCAGGCGGCCTGCAGGTCGAAGTGAGAGACGACGGGCCCGGCCTTCCGCCGGGATTCCTCGCCGTCGCGTTCGACCGATTCAGTCGCCCCGACGAATCCCGGTCGGCGGCGGCAGGGGGAAGCGGGCTGGGTCTGGCCCTCGTGCGTGCCATCGCCGAGACAGCCGGAGGCACGGCCGAACTGGCCAATGCTGAGCGTGGCGCGATCGCAACCGTTCGCATCCCGAACATGTAAGGAAACACACGAGCCTTGTCTGGTTTTGCGGCGGCTACATAGGCGGCAGGAGGAGCGTGGACCGTGTCCAAACCACAATGACCGCACAGGAGGTGTGTGATGACCGTCAATTCGAACCAGCACGCCTGGGCACTGGCACCCACCGCGCCAACGACGCGGCGCGAACGATTCCGTCGCCGGCTGCGTGCGGCTGACCTCCTCGCAGCGGCCGCAGTCACCTCCAATGCCGCCGCGGTTGCTCTCTACCTCGGTTATGGTGGCGCCGGAGACTTCGGCACGATCGGCGCTGCTGTAACCAGTTTCGGGATCGTCGCGGGTCTGATCGGCACCAACCTGATCCTCATCATGCTGATCCTTGCCGCGCGCATCCCGGCCATCGATCGCGTGTTCGGCCACGACCGGGCCATGGCGACCCATCGTGCACTCGGCAAGCCCGCCCTGTACCTGATCCTTGCCCATGTCGTCTTGCTGACGATCGGATATGGAATCACCGCGGGTCTTAATCCGATCGCCGAAACCGTCTCCATCTTCGAGATTCCGGACATGCCGCTGGCCTTCATCGGAACCGGGCTAATGCTCGCGGTCGTGATCACCTCGCTCGTCGCCGTGCGCAGGCGCTTCCGGTACGAGTTCTGGCACGTGGTTCACCTCCTCAGCTACGCGGCAGTCCTCACCGCGCTGCCGCACCAGTTGAGTGTCGGCGGAATGCTGGCCACCGGCACTCTCCAGCGGATCTACTGGATCGCGTTGTACGTGGTGGCGCTCGGCGCAATTCTCACCTTCCGATTCGTCGAGCCGATCGTGAAGAGCTTCCAACACCAGATCAGGGTTTCGCGTATCGAGGCGGTGGCTCCGGGGGTCGCATCCATTCACCTGACGGGCAAGAACCTGCGGGAACTCGGTTCGAGCGGCGGCCAATTTTTCGTCTGGCGGTTCTGGACAGGAAAGACCTGGTGGCATTCGCACCCCATCTCGCTGTCCGCGGTGCCCACCGACACGGCCGCCCGAATCACTGTGCGCGCTCTCGGCGACGGTTCCACTCGACTCGGTCGGATCCGGCCGGGGGCCAGGGTGTGGATCGAGGGACCGTACGGTCTGTTCACCGATGCCGCGCGCACCTCTCCGAAGCTGGCGATCATCGCGGCCGGGATCGGGGTGACCCCGGTGCGCGCGCTCTTGGAGGACTCCCGCCTTGCGCCGGGTGAAACCACCATTCTGCTTCGCGGTTCCACCGACACCGAGACCTACCTCTGGGACGAGATGCAGCAGCTTGCCGCCGATCGGGGCGCTCGTCTCTACACCTCGATCGGGCATCGGCCGAGGGGAGCCGGCAACTGGTTGTCGGCGAGTGACGTCAGCCGGAGGGTGACGCTGAAGTCCGTTTTTCCCGATCTGGCAAGCTCAGATCTCTACATCTGCGGACCGCAGGCCTGGACGGATGTGGTCGTCGCCGACGCGAAGTCGAAGGGCGTTCCCTCGCATCAAATCCACACGGAAAGGTTTGACTGGTGAGAACTCGCGCCGTACTCGGCGGCATTTTTGGCTCGGTAGCTGTCCTCGCTATCGGATGGCAGGCCGGCGCCGCCGCGGCGCACAACGCTTCGGCCGAGGCCTCACCGGCCGCACCCGTCCAGACGGACAACTCGTCCTCCGGGTCGGACCAGTCGATAACGCCTCCGACAGCAACAACGCCCTCGCCTTCGCCAACATCCACGGGCAGCAGCCCGACGTCGTCGGGGAAGAGCGGGACCTTCACCGGCGACACCGTCAACACCCAGTTCGGTCCCGTGCAAGTCAAGATCACGGTGAAGGCAGGGAAGCTGACCGATGTCACCCCGTTGCAGCTCACGACCGATGGCGGTCGGTCTGTCCAGATCAGTAACTATGCGGCTCCGATCCTCCGCTCCGAGGTCTTGGCGGCGCAGTCGGCGAACGTGAGCTCGGTCGGCGGCGCGACCTACACGAGCCAGGGATACCTGTCGTCGCTCCAGTCGGCACTGGACAAAGCGGGCCTGTAGGCGTGGCGTCGCACGTCTTCGAGACGATGGGCACCGTCGTATCGGCGAGCTTCCGCGACGGGCTGCCCGACCGCGCCATCCTGAACGGGATCGAGCGCGAATTCCGCGAGTGGGACGACCGTTACAGCCTCTACAGACCCGAGACTGAGCTGTCTCGGCTGGCGTCCGGCGAAGTCAGCCTCCTCGATGCATCCGCGCACCTTCGCTCGACCTACGAGCTCGCGCTCGAGTGGCGATCATCTACCGGAGGGGCGTTTACCCCGCATCGGCCGGATGGCGTGCTGGATCTTTCCGGCGTCGTGAAGGCGATGGCGATGGACGCGGCGGCGAACGGCTTGGAGTCGGCCGGTGCCCGGAACTGGGCCATCAATGTCGGCGGCGACATCGTAATCTCCCCGACATCCGGCGGAGTGGATCCGTGGAGAGTCGGAATTGTGGATCCCCAGGATCGCACCGAATTCCTCACCTCCGTCGCGCTCGAGGGCGATCGCCGCGCATGCGCCACATCCGGCGTCTCGGAGCGTGGCGATCACATCTGGCGGGCGCACGGGCGCAGCGAATTCGTGCAGGCAACCGTCCTGGCCAACGACATTGTTACGGCCGACGTCCTCGCGACGGCGATCATCGCGGGGGGAGCGGAAACGCTCGATCTCGCCTGCCGCCGCTGGCCGATTGACGTGATCACGGTTGATGCGGCCGCTGCGCTGCGGATGACGCCGGGCGCGGTGAGCGCAATGAACCGCGCATCCTTTCTCCCGCACATGTGAGACTTGAGGTGGTCCACGATCGGAGAAACACATGTCAACCACCGCTACTCAGCCCCTGGTCACGCCCGGCAAGGTACGAACCTTCGCGATTTTGACGGGGCTCACGTCACTCGCCATCTTCGTCCAGGCGATCACCGCTGGGCAGTTCGTGTCGCAGTCGCACAAGCACAGTTGGATCGACGCGCACAGCATGATCGCGAACGTCGCGGTGGTACTCGCGCTCGCCACCGGCATCTTCGCGGTCGTCGCGATTCGCAAGGCCAGCCCGGTTCTGATGTGGCTGACCGTCGTGCTCTTCGTGCTCACCGTGTTCCAGACGATCATTGGCCACCTGATCACCGAGGGCCACATCGACGGGTGGATCGGGGTCCACGTGCCACTCGCATTCATCATCTTCGGTCTGACGGCGTGGTTGTCGTTCCGCGCATCCAGCCTTCGAAAGCGCGTCTGATCCGGTCTCCTAAATGAACCTGATCCGGGTAATCTGCTTGGGCACGAAACTGCGACCGAGGGGGCAACGGTGAGCGACGAACCACAGGTCGGCGACACCCTCGCCGGACGATTCCTCATCCAGTCGTTGATCGGTCGTGGCGGGATGGCGAGTGTCTTTCGCGCCCAGGATTCGGTCCTTGGCCGCGAGGTGGCGATCAAGGTTTTCAGGGAAGAAACCGCGGACGAGAGTGCGCGTCTCGCGACCGAGGTGCGACTTCTGTCGGGGTTGAATCATCCAAACCTCGTCACCGTGCACGACGCATTTCTCACCAAGCCGGGGGATCCGAGCCCGAGTTTCCTGGTCATGGAACTCGTCGACGGCACGACGCTTCGAGCCGCATTCGACGATCACGAGGTGACCGGATCCCTGGTCGCGATGATCGCCTCGGACATCGGCCAGGCTCTCGCGGTCGTTCATAGCGCCGGGGTGGCGCACCGCGACGTGAAGCCGGCCAACATCCTGCTCGAACACGTCGGCGAGCCTCCGGTGCCGATTCGCGCGAAGCTCGCGGACTTCGGGATCGCCCGCGCGCTCGGCTCAACCAGGTCCACGGAGGTTGGCACGATCGTCGGGACGGCTGGCTATCTCAGCCCGGAGCAGGCGCTCGGCCACGACGTGACGACGGCCTCAGACGTGTACTCGCTCGGCCTCGTTCTGCTCGAAGGTCTCACGGGCGAGCTGGAGTATCCCGGCAACGTCGCAGAATCGCTGAGCGCTCGGTTGTCCCGCGACCCGGAGATTCCGGCCGCCCTGCCGTCGGACTGGAGAGTTCTCCTCGCAGCAATGCTCGATCGCGAGCCCGCGGGTCGGCCCGAAGCGCTCGTTGTTGCTGAGACGGCCGCTCGCATCGGGGATCAGCTCGACGGCTGGCAGATCCCGGCAGACGATTCTGGCGTCGCGACTGCGGTCACCGTGCCCATGCCTGCCCCGACTCGGGTCCTGCCAACGGCCGCCGCTACTGCGGCGACCCGGGTTCTGCCCGTATCCCCGGAGCCGGAGCCGGAGCCGGAGCCGGCGCAGTCCGGCAGGCCACGACGTCTGGCGCTGATCGTTGTGGGAGCCTTGGTTGCCATCGGCCTCATCGTGTGGGTGGGGTTTGCCGTGGGAAACCTGGGGCCCACCGCCGTTCCGCACACGCCTGCTCCGACCACTCGGACACCCGTTGCAACGACGGCCCCGGTCGTCGCACCGACGCCAACAGTTCTTCCAGGACCCACCGGACCCACCGGACCTCCGGGGCCGCCTACCAAAGGGCCCGGGCCAGGAAAAGACCCGGGGAAAGACCGCAAGCACGGCGGCGGATAGTCGGTCGAGAGATCAGCTTTCCTGGACCCGGCCGATGGCTGTCCAGGCGGAAGCGTCCAGGGCGAATGGCCCGGTCGGCAGCAACTCGGCACAGCGGGCTTTGAGGTCGTCGCGCCGCGTCGTGTCGAGGTGGGCGACGTATTCACCCGCCGGACCGACGCCGAGGGTGAACGGCTCCCACCAATCGTCGAAGCTCGAGAAATCGACTCGGATGGTCAGCGTCGCCGGTTCGACCTCCGCGAAGCCGGCCTGTTCGAAAAGCCGGATGAGATCGCCCTCGTGGGTGCCGGGGAGGCTCGACTCATCCGATGCGTCGGGATCGAGGTCGCGAACGGCTTGCCAAAACGTCGTCAGAGGCCCGCGGTCGCCCCCGTGATCCCAGACACACGCCGCGACCGTGCCGTTTGCTCGAGCCACTCGTGCCATCTCCGCCACGGCAGCGATCCGGTCGGACATGAAATGAACGACGAGTTGCGCGAGAACGAGGTCGAAGCGGTGGTCCGGGTACGGCAACTCTTCCGCGACGCCCCGACGCACGTCGATGCCAGGAAAGCGCTCGCGCACGGTCTCGACGAACGATTCCGAGGGATCGATTGCCGCGACGGAGGGCACGCCAAGCCGATCGACGAGTTCTCGGGTGAGCGCACCCGGACCGCATCCGACATCCAGGGCGCTCTGTCCTTCGTGCGCGTCGATCAGCTCCACGAACCGGGCCGCCAGCGGTTCGGAAAATCGGCCCATGAATCTCCCATAGGCGTCCCCGCTGACATCGAAGCTCATAACGCGATCGCCTCGCGGATCACGGCGAAGTCGGCGTCGCTGAACGCGATCAGCGTGATGGTCTCGAGCGCGGTCTCCGGATGCTGTGCCAGCCAGCCACGGATCGTGCGCACGGCCACCCGCGTCGCATCCTCGATCGGGTAGTGGTAGGCGCCGGTCGAGATCGCGGGGAACGCGACCGAACGATAGCCAGAGGCGAGGTCGAGGCTGTTGCGATAGCAGGAGGCGAGCAGCTCGGCGGAGCGCTCCGGGTCTCGCCCCGTGTAGACCGGGCCAACCGTGTGAATGATCTTCTGCGCACTGCCGATGTGGAACGCATCCGTCATCTTGGCCTCGCCCGTGCGCGCACCGTTGAGTTTGCGACAGGCCTCGAGCAGCTCGGGTCCCGCCGCGCGATGGATCGCACCATCGACGCCACCGCCACCGAGCAGGCTCGAGTTGGCGGCGTTGACGATGACCTCGCTCGGGTAGCGGGTGATGTCACCCTGGAAAGCGAGAAGCGCGGCCATGACCTTATTTTCCGGCGATGCTACCGAGGCGAGCAAGCCCCGGCCGAGCCTCCGTTGAGGTCTCGCGGAGTGAGCCCGAACATGGCGAGGGTGTCCTGATTTTCCTCCGCCGCATTGATCTTTCCGTCGCACGTGTGGGCGAAGAACCGATAATCCACCAGTTTGCCTTTACTCATTCCGAAATAGTCGAAGTTGAGGTTGGCCATGTCGGCACGCGCTACTTCGTGGGCGAGGGTGGATGCGGCTGTGAGGTGAAGAGTCGGATCGAGCATTTGTCCCGATTTTCCGAAATACCCGAAAAACAGGTTCGTGACCACCGAAGTGTCACCGAACGAGTCAAGATACGCACCGTCGGAAGCGTGGTTCCCGCGATGGTCGCTGATGGGGAATTCGGTTGCGGTAGTTGCGAACAATCGAAGCACGGCAATCGGTGGAAGACTGCCGCTGCCGCTCATCCCCGGGAAATTCCACAGGGGGCCGGCAGGTTTGCCGGCCAACTTCGCGAACGATGCGGGATAGCTCTGGACGACACTGGCGATATCCGAAGCGGTCCCGGACCGGGTCTGCACGGTAAGAGTGCTCGCAGGAATTCCGGTGCCATTTGTCATTGCAATCGACGCCGTCAGCTGGGGGCTATCGCTCGATTGCATCGCGCTCCACACCGCGAGCTGCTCGCCAAGTGTCGGGTCGCCGGATTGGAAGGTCGTCTCGGTGACGCTCAGATTCCCGCTCTTGAGATGGAGCGTCAGTAGGCCGGGGCCGACGTGGTTAGTGGTAGCGGAGCCGGCGACAAAATCCGCGACAGCGAGCAGGTCGTCCGGGACCGCGCTGGATTTCATGACCACGGACATGCTTGCCGTCGGCTGCGGCAGATGAACGGGATTGAAGGAGTACTCGACGTGCGCCACACTTTTCAGCTTGCGGATCGCCGCAACATCGGCCCCGAGTTGCTTGAAGCTCGTCACGTCCGCGGTCGCCTGCGCCCCGACGCGACCGTAGTTGCCGTTCACGAGATTGATGACGATCACGACGGAACCAACGACAACGAGTCCGGCAAGGATTGCCGGCAGAACGATCGATCGTCGCATCATCCACTCAACGTACGACTGCACGGGAGCGCTGTCTCGCCCCCAAACGGGACCACTGGGTAGGTCGCCTCCCGACGCCGACGGCTGCTTCAGGCGCGCGAATGCGACTGACGACGTGCCGGTTCTGCGGGACGCTCGGTTCGAAAGATGGCCACGGAGTAGCGCCGCCAGAGCGCTTCGATCGCGGTAAAAGCGGCGGCCGAGTAGACGAGTGAGGCGACCGCATCCGTCGGAAAGTGGACGCCAAGGTAGACGCGCGTCGCTGCGGTGACGAGGACAAGGAGGACGGCACCCACAGCGATCACCGCGCGCGCACGGGAGCGGGCGAAAATCACGAAAAATGCGAAGCCCAGCGCGAACGCGAAGCACACGTGTCCGCTCGGGTAGCTATCCGGGTCGGGGTTGGGCACGAGCGTGTCGGCGAGCGACGCGACAGGTCGCGTGCGATGAACGATGAGCTTGACCACCTCGCTTCCGAGCCAGGTGCCCATGACCAGCAGGACGAAGTGCAGGACCGTCAGCCATTTCCGCGAAGCAAGGTAGACGCCGACGGCGCTCAGGACTCCGATGACCGCGGCGATGGGCGGGCTAAACAGCCAGTTGAACGCCAGGGAAACGTCCACGAGGCTCGCTATACGCGAGTTGGCGATAGCCCTGACGAGGTGGGTCTCCGCAGTCGTGTAGCCGGACCCTCGGGCGATGAAACCGAAGGCGATCACGCCAACGATGATCAGGATGCTCACCCCGAAGACTGTGACGAAGCGCCGACCCGAAGGTCGCCTCAGGTTCTCGGCTCGCGTTGGTTGCATCTCGGTGGGGTCCTGTCCGCTGGGGTGCATCGAGCTGACAGGCAAAGCCGACGAGCGACGCGTGGATAACGTGCAGCCCACAATCTAAATGACCGGTCCGGATGCGACCTGCAAGAAGGGCTGAGAGTTCATTCAGGTCCCGTGATCGTGGCGGTGCGATCCTCGGCTCAGCGCACCGACTTCCGCTCGTAGTTCACCATCGACCAGACGTACCCGGCGACCGTGATTACGATGCACCAACCGATCGCGAGCAGCGGGTTCCAGCCGAGCGGGGTACCGAGCAGCAGCGCGCGAGTGGACTCGATGAACGGCGTGAACGGCTGGTATTGCGCGAACCACTGCAACCACCCTGGCATCGAGTCGGTCGGCACAAAGCCGCTGCCGAGCATCGGAAGGAGGGTCAGGATGAGCGGAAGGTTGCTCGCCGTCTCGACCGTCTTCGACTGCATCCCCATCCCGATTCCGATCCAGCTGACCGCGAACGAGATGAGCACGATCAGGCCTGCGGCGGTGAGCCACTCGATCGGTCCGGCCGTCGGACGGAATCCCACGGCAAGGCCGACACCGAGCACGAGGGCGACGGCGATGATCGCCTGGATGGTGTTGCCGAGCACGTGCCCGGCAAGGACCGCGGCGCGCGAGATCGCCATGGTGCGGAACCGTGCCGTGATGCCCTCGGTCATGTCCATGGCGACGGTGATCGCGGCGCCGCTCGCGGTGCCCGCGATGGTGATCAACAGGATGCCGGGCATGACGTAGGCGAGGTACGCCTCCCGCCCGCCGGCCGGGTCAACGCCGGGCAGGCCCGCGCCGAGCGTGCCGCCGAACACGAACACGACGAGCAGGAGGATCACGACCGGACCCAGGATGGTGAACAGGGAAAGGCCGGGGTAGCGCAGGATATGCAAAAGGTTGCGGCGCAACATCGTGACCGAGTCGGCGACGACGTGCGACTGTCGCCGAACGTCCTGGGCTGTGTTGCGCTGGGCCGTGATGGCGGTCATGACTGTGTTCCCTTCGTGTCGGTGCTGTTCGATTCAGCTCGGCCGGACTGGTCCTTCTTGCCGGTCAGGGCGAAGAACACGTCATCGAGGTCGGGAGTGTGGATGCTGAGGTCGTCGACCTCGACGCTGGCCGCATTGAGGCGGTCAAGCACGGTGCGCAGCGCGCGGACCCCGCCATCGCTCGGCACGGTGAGCGCGAGCCCGGCGTCGTCGCGGTCGGAGTCGTCAAGCAGGCCGGAAGCGGTGTCGAGCGCCGCGGCATCCGCGAACCGGAGCCGGATGTGGCCCCCGGGTACGAGGCGCTTGAGTTCGGCCGGCGTGCCCTCGGCGACGATGTGGCCGCCGTCGAGCACCGCGATGCGGTCCGCAAGCTCGTCCGCCTCCTCGAGCTGCTGGGTGGTGAGCAGTACGGTCGTGCCCTCCGCGACGAGGTCGCGCACGATGTCCCACATGGTGTGGCGGCTTCGCGGATCCAGGCCCGTGGTTGGCTCGTCGAGGAAGATCACGCTCGGCGTCGCGACCAGGGTCATTGCGAGGTCGAGACGGCGCTGCATCCCTCCGGAGTAGGTGGAGAGCGGCTTGCGTGCGGCGTCGACGAGGTCGAACTGCCCAAGCAGTTCGGCCACTCGCGTTCTCGAGCGCTTCTCGCCGAGGTGGCGCAGCCGAGCCATCAGGAGGAGGTTCTCCTCACCGGTGAGCAGTTTGTCGACTGAGGAAAACTGGCCGGTCAGGCCGATCATCGCGCGCACGCCGTCGGGGTCGCGCACGACGTCGCATCCGTTCACGAAAGCAGTGCCACCGTCGGGCCGCACGAGCGTGGACAGGATGTGCACGGTCGTCGTCTTGCCGGCGCCGTTCGGGCCGAGCAGTGCGGTGACGGTGCCCGCGTTCACGCTGAGGTCGACGTCATCGAGCACGATGTTTCCGCCGTAGGACTTCCTCAGTCCGTGGGCTTCGATCGCTGGGGTGTTCCTCATAGCTCCACCGCGCGTTGGACGGTGATGTCGCCGTACTGCGTACGCGCGCGCACGGCGACGGACTGTTCAGATTCGTCAGGAGCGCGGTCGCCGTCCATTTCATTGCGCACACGCCCGTCCTTCGATGACAGGTCGAGCCACGCGGGGACTCCCGGCCGCACGCCGATGGAGATCTGGCCGTACCCGCTCTCGACCTGGATGGAGCCGCCCGACACCTCACGCAGCTGGATGCTGCCGTAGGCGGTCTTCGCCGCAACGGAGGCGAGCGCCCTGGTGATCTCGAGGTCGCCGTAGGAGAGTCTCGCGTCGAGGTCGCCGCCGGACTCCCGGACCGTGACGGTGCCATGAGATGCCTTGAGGATCGCGTCACCAGTGACCGTGCCGATCCGGATCTGGCCGTGATCAGCGGTGATCTCGATCCCGCCATCCGCGTTCGCGACAGTCACGTTGCCGTTCATGGCGCGCACCCAGAGATCGCCGGTGTGATCGAGATCGACCATCGAGCTCTTGACGCGGGTGGCGCCAAGGCGCCCGGTGCTGCGAACGGCGCCCGCGGAGATCTCGGCGGTGAGTCGCGACCCGGTCGGCAGTTCGACCTTTACATCGACAGACTCGGACGGACCGATGAAGCTGAAGCGCGGTCGAGGGCCGGTGATGGTGAGCCGCTGGCCGTCGAAGTCGACCTTGGTCTCCTGCGCGCCTCGGACGTCGACGGCCTTCGTCGGATTCGTGGGCGACACCGTCACGATCGTGTCATCCAGGTCGCCGGCGATGATCTCGATCGCGCCGACCGGCAGCTTGATCGCGAGGTCGATGGGGGTGGGGGTGTGAAATGTGGGCATGCCGATGCTCCCTCTCTGTGGGCTTGCGTCTTATGGGCACGGTTGTCCGGCCCCGCCGGTCGGCGTTGCTGGTGGATGTGGTGGGCGAGGCGCCCTTGCTGGGAACTACGCCTAGCGCGCCCAGCCTGCGAAGTTGTCGCCGGTGCGCAGCGTTCGCTGCGCCGATCGTCGTTGCTTGGGTTGGAGAGCGGCCGCAATCGCGCGGACCAGCCAGGTGTTGACGGACAGCCCGTCGGCCGCTGCCGCGTCGTCCACCCGAGCCTTGAGGGCGTCCGGCAGGCGGAGCGTCGTGCGCGAGGTGCTCGCGTCGTCGAGGTCGGCGGTTGCGGCGGGCGCGTCGTCGGTGTCAGGTTCCGTGTTCGGCTGGGTGACGACGAACTCGACCTCGCGTCCGCGCAGCCGCAGGTCGACCGAGCCGGGTGCGAGGTCGCGGGTGATCTCGCCGACCGCGGCGGACAGTACGTCCAGCAGGACGAGCCGCGTCGCCGCATCCAGTCCGACGGCGAGTCGCTCGGCTACGGTGCGGGTCTCCTCCGCACCGTTCGCCGCGGCATCTACCAACTGTCGCTGTAAGTCGCCGACATACTGTCCAAGTTCCATGTCACCATGATGACACCACAGTGGTGTCACGTCAAGCTCTCGTGGTGTCGTCTGCGTCTCGCCGATGCCTCTGATAGCCGACATCGAGCCCGCAACGGAGCTCACGCGCGGAAGAGGCAACGGGATGAATTTGACCAGGGCGGTACTGGAGGAACACTGGCGGGCATCCGAAAGCGGGAATTCCGAGGCTGAACACGCCATGTATTCCGAAGACGCGATCCTCGACTATCCCCAATCGGGTGAACGCTTCCGAGGCCGCACGACGATCGCGGCGCAACGCGGTGGGCCCCCAGTGATCGGCCACTTCACGGTGCTGTGAAGCGCGGGGCTCGAAGAGCCCATGCCTGGCAGGCACATCCAACGAGAATAATCAGTTTGATCATTGACAGTTAGAACTCTAATGGTTAGAGTTCTAACTATGAACGAAGCGGAGATCCATTTCACCACCAGCCTCGGGTTGGTGCGCTGGATCGGGTGGGCCCATATGCAGGCAGGCCTTGACTGGGTGCGCGAACGCGACCTCAGTCACGAGCAGGCGTTCGCCCTTGGCTTTCTCGAGCAGAACCCCGGCGCAATCCAGCGCGACATCGCGCAAATGACCCGCACGAGTGCGGCAAGTGTTTCGAGCCTCCTGCAGGGGCTCGAGCGCCGCGGCCTCATCGAGCGCCGCACCGAGGAAGGCAACGAACGCAGCAAGCGCGTGTATGCAACGTCGGCGGGCAGCGAGCTCATCGCTGGTTTTGACGACGCAATGCTTGCCGCTGAAGACACCATCCTCGCCCCACTTGATGCGGACGAGCGCCACGCTCTTCTCGCCCTGCTCACCAAAGTCACATCAGCGCTGCCGCAACCTACGCGGCCGTAACTAGTCCATCAAACTTCTCGGCACGACGGCACGACGGCACCGTCGGAGCGCTGTCTCACCCTGCCCGGAAAGGAGCAGTCATGAGTACAACAACAAATGTCGATACCACCGTCGGCACCAACCGCTGGTATCTCTCCGCCGCCCCGATCGTCCGCGTCCTCGTGCACCTCTGCGTGCCGATGGCCGCCGCGATGATCGTCGGCGCCATCTACAACGTCATCAACGCCGGCTTCATCGGCTCGCAACACAACACCGCGTTCCTTGCGGCGATCACATTCGGCACTCCGCTGCTCGGTCTGGTCATGGGAGTCGGCGGGGTGTTCGGCGCTGGTGGCGGCGCTCTCATCTCGCGGATGCTCGGCGCGTCGGAGCACGAGCCGGCGAAGGCCGACGAGATCAAGCACGTCGCATCCTTCGCCTTCTGGGGTGCCGTGATCGCTGGCGCCGTACTCGGCGGCGTCGGACTGCTCCTGCTGCACCCGCTCGTCTCACTGCTCGGAGCGAACGCCTCCGCCGTGCCCGCGACGAGTGCGTACATCGCCGTCATTCTCGCGTTCGTCCCCGTGCTTGCCGCGGCGTTCTGTCTCGAGCAACTCCTGCGGGCGGAGGGTGCGGCACGCCAGGTGATGATCGGGCTCATCGGATCCACGATCGCGAACGTCGTGTTCGACATCCTGTTCATCTTGGTGCTGCACTGGGGTGTCGCCGGTGCCGCACTGTCGATGGGCCTCGCGAACTTCGGCGTCGTCCTCTACTTCGTCATCTGGCTGCAGCGGCACAGCGAGCACGCCAGTCTCGCGCCGCGGTGGTTCACGCTCTCGCCCAACGTGCTGAAGCCGGTGTTCGGTGTGGGCGTCGGCGAGCTGCTCCAGTCGGCCTTCCTCATCGTCACCTCTCTGGTGCTCAACAACCTCGCGGTCATCTATGGCGACAGTGCGCTGGCGGCCATGGGCGTCGCGGTCCGCATCGCCCAGGTGCCGGAGTTCCTGGTGATGGGCGTCACGATCGGCGTGCTGCCGCTCCTCGCTTACTCGTACGGTAAGGGAGATCGGAGCCGTCTCACGTCGGCACTGCGAGCGTCAGCCATCACGGTGGGGGGCATCATGCTGGTCTTCTCCACCGCGGTGTTCGTATTCCGCGAACAGGTCTTCTCCGCGTTTTCGTCCGACCACTCCGTCCTCGCCATCGGTGTCATCGTTCTCACGGCGCAGCTGGTATCGGCGATCTTCAACGGATTCGCCGGCCTGATCACGTCGCTGTTCCAGGCGACGGGGCGATCGGTGCCGGCGATCGTGATGTCGGTTGGGCAGGGCGTCGTATTCATCCCGATCGTGATCCTCGGCAACATCTGGTTCGGGTTGGCTGGCATCATCTGGTCGCTGACGGTCAGCGAAGGCATCGTGTTCCTCGTCGGAGTCGTGATGTGGCTCGCGTCTCGCCCAGCGATCAATCGCGGCCTCGCCGAGGGCAGCCCGGAGCGCGCCGAGGAAGTGCTTGAGCCGGCCGAGGCCTGATCCCCTTGCGGGCCGTTGCTCGCCGCCCTGTTCCTCGCCGGGTACAGCTCCGTAATGGTGGAGACGGCCCGTCGCCTCATCGCAGGGCAGGCGCCGAGCGCTGTGGTTGATGACCACCGCGCACGCCTCGAACGTCTCTTCAACGCCCTCAGCCACGGGCTCCTCCCCCGACCGTAAGGGTCGGAGGCGTCGGCGTCAGTGCTGTTGGCCGCGCCGGCCGAGGGTATCCACGGGGGTCGCGCCGGGGCGGGTCCACTGCGGTGCGGGGCGACTGGTCGGGCCCCAGGTGGCGTTCCCGTCGGCGTCCGAGCGCCAGTACCAGCACGCGCCGTTCGGTTGGCCACCCGTGGGTTGGAAGTTCCTCCCCTGGGGCCAGCCCTCGGGTTTTTCCTCCCATCCCTCGTCGCGGCCGTAGGGCGTCATGTCGAGCAGTCCCATGGATGGGTTGACCCGCTCGTTACCGCGGCCTGTCGTGGAGTAGGTGAGGTACACGCGCTCGCCGTCGCGCAGGAAGCAGGTGATGGATCCCATGTGGTCGCCGATCGGTCCCTCGACGTCGCGCACCGAATACCAGGGCTGGGTGTAACCCATGAACCCGATGTAGCGGGCGACCTCGTCCCACTGACCAGTGGTCAGGATGGCGAACGAGACGCCGCGGGCGTTGAGATAGACGGAGTCGTCCAGGTGCCAGGCCGTCGTGGTGCAGCCCTCGCACTGCCCCTGGTGTGGAGCGCCGTCGTACCACATGTGCTTGTAGACGACGAGTTCGTTGCGGCCCTGGAACAGGTCAAGGAACGGAACCGGTCCGTCGGGTCCGACAACCTCGACCGTCCCGTCGACCTCCACCATCGGCAGCCGACGGCGGGCCGCGGCGATCGCATCGCCCTCGTGGGTGTGGGCCTTCTCCCGGACCAGAAGTTCGTCACGGGCGGCCTGCCAGCTGGCCAGGTCGACCACGGGCGGTCGGCCGTGCGGCGCGGTGTTCGAGTCATCCGTCGTGGTCGTCATGGTGTCCTCCATGGTGTCTCGTGCCGCACAGCGTCGTGCGACGTCCCACGAATGTCACCAGAAGAGGCTCGCGACCGACCGGAGCTCATCGCAGGCCAGCAATGTTACAGATGCGCCCCAAGGCCCACCACCCGGCCGCGCATTTGTGAAGAGCCCCCTGTCGGATTTGAACCGACGACCTTCGCTTTACAAGAGCGGTGCTCTACCACTGAGCTAAGGGGGCGTGCCGAGCAAATAGTCTACCGATCCGGTTGTGGTCCGACGGCAACCAGCGACTCGCGATCGAATGCCCTCTAACTGTTGATGGTGCGGTCCCAGCACCGACAGTTAGAGGGCATTCGATGGCGCTGAATATCCCAGTAACGTTCTTACTGATGATGACCCCACAGCCCAATCACCCATCCGCTTCGTCGAGGCTCACCGTCGCGCTCTGCATGCTCGCCGCCGTTGTGGGCGGAGCGCTGGTTGCGCTTCAGTCGCGAGTCAACGGCCAGCTCGGCGGCGACCTCGGTGACGGATTCTTCGCCGCGCTCGTCTCATTTGGCGTAGGCCTCGTGATCATCACGGTCGCGCTGCTCGTATCACGGAAGGCGCGGCAGGGGGTGACGAAGGTGCGCATCGCCATCCGCGCTCGCGAACTGCCGTGGTGGTTCATTTTCGGGGGAGTCGCCGGAGGCCTCTTCGTTCTGTCCCAGGGGCTCACGGTCGGCATCATCGGCGTCGCCCTGTTCACGGTCGCGGCGGTCGCCGGCCAGACCGTCAGCGGGCTCATCATCGATGCACGGGGGATCGGCACGGTGGCGCCCAAGCGGGTGACCCCCGCTCGAATCGTCGGCTCCATCATCGCCCTCATCGCGGTCGTGATTTCGGTCGCCCCCCAGATCACCAGCTCCGTGCCGTTCTGGATCGCCCTGATGCCGCTCGTGTTCGGGCTCTTCCTCGGCTGGCAGCAGGCGGTCAACGGCCAGGTGAAAACACTCGCGGGCTCCGCCATCGCCGCGACGTTTTTCAACTTCCTCACCGGAACGGCGCTGCTCCTCATCCTCGCGGTCGTCAACGTTGCGCTCGCCGGATGGCCGCACGGCTTCCCGACCAATCCCGTGCTCTACCTCGGCGGCTTGGTCGGCGTCGGGTTCATCGCGATCTTCGCCATCGTCACGCCCATCATCGGCGTCCTGCTGCAGAGCCTCGCCGCGGTATCCGGTCAGCTGCTGATGTCACTCCTGCTGAGCGTGATCGTCCCCACCAGCGGACAGACGCTGGCGTGGACGACCGTCTTCGGAACACTGCTGACGCTCGTCGGAGTTGCCGTCGCGACCATTCGCCGCCGCATGGTCCCGGCTCCCGCGTCGAAATAAGAGCGAGTTCCGCGGCTACAGCGTCGAAATTGCGCTCGTGACATCGAAGGTCTGCCGGGCATCCGCCTTCGTCGTCTCGGGCTTGCCGCCGACATAGAGCCAGCCGAGCAGCACCTCGTTCTCGGCGAGCCGGTGCACGCGGCGGACCGCCTCGGATCGCGTGTGCCCGCCCGAACGCCACATCACGCCCCAGCCCGCGTCGTCGAGCAGAAGGGTGAGGAGGTGTGCGACGCCGGCGGCAGCCGCATCCTGTTCCCAGTCGTGCACCTTGAAGCTGGGTTTGTGGACGGCGACGATCGCGAGAAGCAGGGGTGCCCGCAGCGGCTTGGCAGCGAGTCGTGCGGCACCCTCGTCGCTGAGGCCACTCTCCTCGACGAATGCCGTGCCAAGTCGCTCCCGCGCGTCTGCGCGCAACTCGATCACGCGCCAGGGGCGCAGCGCGGCGTGGTCGGCGACCGTTGCCGCCGCATCCAGCAGTGGCAACAGTTCGGCGGTGGACGGAGCGTCGGTGGTCACCCGAGGGTAGGAGCGGCGACGCCGAATCGCCGCGGGAAGCGGTCCAATCGGCAGGTAATCAGCAGGGCGCGAAGGATCAGGCGAACCTGCGGCGAGCGTCATGCCTCGTGGAAATCGAGCGAGAGCGAATTCATGCAGTATCGGTCTCCGGTCGGCGTCTGGTACGCGTCATCGAACAGGTGCCCGAGGTGAGAGCCGCAGTTGGCGCAAAGCACCTCGGTGCGGACCATTCCCATCGCCCTGTCGGTCTTCAACTCGACGGCGTCCGGATTGACGGACTCGAAGAAGCTCGGCCATCCACTTCCCGATTCGAACTTCGCACCGCTCTTGAACAGTTCATTGCCACAGGCGGCACAGGTATAGGTGCCCTCACGCTTCTCATCGAGAAGCGCGCCGGACCACGGACGCTCGGTGGCGGCCTCACGCAGGACGGCGTACTTCGGCCCGAGCTCCTTGCGCCACTCGTCTTCGGTCTTCACTACGGTGTAGGTCATCAGAACCCTCCTTCACAGGGGATCATTGCTCCCTATTAAACTCGGACGCATGCCCGAATGTTCCGCGATGGCCGTGAAGTGGAGTGAACTCACAACCGACCAGCTCTACGGCATCCTGAAACTTCGGACCGACGTGTTCTTTCTCGAGCAGCGGATCGATGAAACCGAGCTCGACTACCGCGACAGCGAGCCGACGGCCGAGCACTACTGGATCGCAGATGAGGCGGGCATCGCCGCCTATCTTCGTACGCTTCTCGATGAGGTCCCCGAACACCGCGACGCCCGGCGCGTTGTCGGACGGGTCGTCGTTCGCGCGGATCGCCGCGGCAACGGACTCGCGCAACAGCTCATGACAGCCGTGATCGAGCGGCACGGTGGCGAACCTCTCATGCTGCACGCACAGGAATACATCGCCCCTCTCTATGCGCGGTACGGCTTCGAGCCGTTCGGCGAGGTCTACCAGGAGGCGGGAATCCCGCACCGCTCGATGTATCGAGCGGCGACATCGTGAAGCCCGCGGAAGATTTCTCCTCCACCGCGAGCTGGTACCGCAGCTTCGCGACGCACGGGGTCGGCGGTTACTCGCCCATCTATGAGGGACTGTCGTTCGGCGTCGCGGATGATCCGGATGTCGTCGCCCTGATCGCGCAGCTGCCCCGACCCAAGCAGCAGCCCAACCTCATCCTGGCCTGCGCGCGACTGCTCGGAGCGCCCCTCGGTCCCTATGGCCCATGGCGTGAATGGCTGGTCGCGAACTGGGATTCGGTGCGCGCCGAGGCGCTCGTCCGCAGCACGCAGACCAACGAGCCTCGGCGCTGCGCCGTCCTCCTCCCCGCGCTCGCGCTCATCGACGGGCCGATTGCGCTGCTCGAGGTCGGCGCATCCGGGGGGCTTTGCCTCTTCCCGGATCGGTACAGCTATGACTGGGTTTCCGGGGCCGGCGAGCACACCAGGCTCGATCCGGTCGACGGCCGGAGCGCCCTCCTCCTCGAGTGCGCGACGACGGGCAACCCGCCGCTGCCGGCCGCGATGCCGGAGATCGTCTGGCGCGCCGGGCTCGACCTCAATCCCATCGACCTGACCGATCCGGATGCCGCCAACTGGCTCGAGACGCTCGTCTGGCCGGAGCAGGTCGATCGCCTCGCGCGCATCCGTTCGGCCATGGAGATCGTGCGTGCCGAGCGTCCGCGCATCGTGCGGGGCGACGCGACCGCCGGCCTGGCCGCGCTCGCGGCCGAGGCGCCGACGGACGCGACACTCGTCATCCAGAACTCCGCCGCGATCGTCTACCTCACCCCGGAAAATCGCGCCGACTTCATCGAGCTGGTGACCGGAATGGACGCGCGCTGGATCTCGAACGAGGGCCCCGGCATCGTCCCGTCGGCGCTCGCGGGAGTCGGCGAAGCAGTGCCGCAGGAGAAGGACGAGTTCCTGCTCGCGCTCGACGGGCATCCGCTGGCCTGGGTCGGCCCGCATGGACAGCGCCTCGACTGGCTCGCGCCGGCTTCCTGAAGATCCCATAAGCGTCAGTGTTGCTGAGCGTCGGCCGAGAGATGCGCCCCTAGAATTGCGGCCAACGAGAGGTGAACGATGTCTGCGCAGCCGGGGCGGAAGGAGTCTGTCGACTCGCCCCTGAGCGAACGCGATCGCGACATCCTCGAGTTTGAGCGCCGCTGGTGGCAGCACGCTGGAGCCAAAGAGGCAGCCATTCGTTCGGAGTTTTCTCTCACTGCCGCCCGCTACTATCAGGTTCTGAATGCGTTGATCGATTTGCCCGGCGCCCTGCGCCATGATCCAATGCTTGTCAAACGCCTGCAGCGTGCACGAGAAGCACGTACGCAGGCGCGAGCGGCTCGAGCATTCACACGATCAGGCCCCGGCGGCGAGAATTCCCGCCCACGCAGCGAGGAATCCACCGACTAGCTATGGCGACTTTCCCATCAGACCAGTTCGACGACCTGCCCGATGACCTCGACCGTGTTGGAGCGCACCGCGGCCCCAAGCTCAAGGGGCGTGGCTGGATCGCGTTCGCGTGGGCGCTGCTTGCCACGGGTGTGCTTGTAGCGGCGGGCCTCTTCGTCCTGCAGGTCGTCGATGGATCGGTCAACTTCATCGGCAACACCGCGGGGCCGTCCGCATCTGCCACTCCAAGCACGTCGCCCACCCCGGTCATCACTCCGATCACCGACCCGAGCACCATCAAGGCCCGGAACATCACGATTACGGTGCTCAACGGCACGCCGACCGCAGGGCTGCAGACGCAGGCCGGGAACAAGTTGACGGCCGCGCACTGGAACGTCACCTCGGCGACACTGGCCTCGGAGTCCAACATCAAGAAGTCGGTTGTGTACTACTCGTCCGCCACGAATCAGGATGTCGCGCTCGGTGTAGCGGAGGCCCTCGGGTTCAAGACGGTGATGCTCACGGATGCCTACCCGGGCGCTCCGATCACGGTCGTTCTCGGCGCCGACTTCAAGGGCTAGATCGCGTCAGGCGCAGACCGCGCCCGGCCCCGACTGTTTCGGCTGTGTTTAATCCTCGCGAGCGCACGGTTAAGTTGACATAACGACTCTTCAAAGCAGGTATTTGCTCGACTAATATCTGTGGATTGGCAGCAATGATCGCTGCCAATTTGTGAGCACAGGGAGTAATCATGGCGAATGGAACCGTCAAGTGGTTCAACGCTGAAAAGGGCTACGGGTTCATCACTGTCGAGGGTGGAGGTCAGGACGTTTTCGTTCACTACTCCGCGATTGACATGGGCGGATACAAGGTTCTCGAGGAGGGCCAAAAGGTGACGTTCGAGGTCGGCAGCGGGGCCAAGGGCCCGCAGGCCGAATCGGTGCGCCTGGCCTAAATCGTTCACCGTTTCCCCAGGGGGCGGCGATCCGATACTTCCGCGGATGTGGGAACGTCGGTTTTGCTGCCTCTTGTGGTTCCGGATGCCCGTGCACTCGTCTTGCACTCGCCCCTGCAGAGTGCCAGAATAATGTCTGGCACTCGACGCCACTGAGTGCTAATGCATGGGATTAGTCCGAGAGGGACACAACAGACATATGGCAAAGATCATTGCTTTCAACGAAGAGGCCCGTCGTGGCCTCGAGCGTGGCCTGAACATTCTCGCCGACGCCGTCAAGGTGACGCTTGGCCCACGCGGCCGCAACGTCGTGCTTGAGAAGAAGTGGGGCGCTCCCACCATCACGAACGACGGTGTGTCGATCGCGAAGGAAATCGAGCTTGACGACCCCTACGAGAAGATCGGCGCAGAGCTGGTCAAAGAGGTTGCGAAGAAGACGGATGACGTCGCAGGCGACGGAACGACCACCTCGGTCGTTCTCGCCCAGGCCCTGGTCCGCGAGGGACTGCGCAACGTCGCAGCCGGCGCAGACCCGATCAGCCTGAAGCGCGGCATCGAGAAGGCCACCGCAGCGGTCATCGAGGCGCTCATCGCCTCCGCCAAGGAGATCGAGACCAAGGAAGAGATCGCGGCCACGGCATCCATCTCCGCCGGCGACCCCGAGATCGGCGCGCTCATCGCCGAGGCGATCGACAAGGTCGGCAAGGAGGGTGTTGTCACCGTCGAGGAGTCGAACACCTTCGGCACCGAGCTTGAGCTCACCGAGGGCATGCGCTTCGACAAGGGTTTCATCAACCCCTACTTCGTCACCGACGCCGAGCGCCAGGAGACGGTCTTCGAAGACCCCTACATCCTGATCGCCAACAGCAAGATCTCGAACATCAAGGACCTGCTGCCGATCGTTGACAAGGTCATCCAGGACGGCAAGCAGCTGCTCATCATTGCTGAGGATGTGGATGGTGAGGCTCTCGCGACCCTCGTCGTCAACAAGATCCGCGGCATCTTCAAGTCGGTTGCCGTCAAGGCTCCGGGCTTCGGGGATCGTCGCAAGGCCCAGCTGCAGGACATCGCCATCCTCACCGGTGGACAGGTCATCAGCGAAGAGGTCGGACTCAAGCTCGAGAACGCGACGCTCGACCTTCTCGGCCGCGCACGCAAGGTCGTCATCACCAAGGACGAGACCACGATCATCGAGGGCTCGGGTGACCTTGAGGCGATCGCAGGACGCGTCAAGCAGATCCGTGCCGAGATCGAGAACACGGACAGCGACTACGACCGCGAGAAGCTGCAGGAGCGCCTGGCCAAGCTGGCCGGTGGCGTTGCAGTCATCAAGGCGGGCGCCGCGACCGAGGTCGAGCTCAAGGAGCGCAAGCACCGCATCGAGGATGCCGTGCGTAACGCGAAGGCAGCCGTCGAAGAGGGCATCGTCGCCGGTGGTGGCGTCGCGCTCATCCAGGCCGGCAAGGTCGCATTCGACAGCAAGGCCCTTACGAGCCTGACTGGCGACGAGGCGACGGGCGCGAACATCGTGCGCGTTGCCGTTGACGCGCCGCTCAAGCAGATCGCGCTCAACGCGGGCCTCGAGCCCGGTGTTGTCGCCGACAAGGTGCGCAACCTGCCGACTGGTCACGGCCTCAACGCCGCGACCGGCGAGTACGTCGACATGCTGGCCGCGGGAATCAACGACCCGGTGAAGGTGACCCGTTCGGCCCTGCTGAACGCCTCATCCATCGCCGGCCTGTTCCTCACGACCGAGGCTGTTGTCGCCGACAAGCCGGAGAAGAACCCGGCTCCCATGGGCGGCGACCCGAGCGGCGGAATGGACTTCTAGTCCGGACCAGCACCAGCTACACCAGATACACCAGCACTGGCTTTACCAGAGTGGCGGCTCCCTTCCGGGGGCCGCCACTTTTGCGTTGCGCCACCAGCCCGCTGGCAATCTCCGCGAGCATCCGCGCCCACCTACGCCTGGAACAGCCGCGCGTTGGTCGTCTCGATCTCGGCGTACTGCTGGCCCGCGACGTTCAGCGCCTGGCCGATTGAGCCGAGGTTCTGGTCGAGTCGCTGCTGGGTCGACCGCCACTCGGTGACCACCGATTGGAAGGCCGTCGCGGCCGGGCCGCTCCAGGAACCCTGGAGGTTCACGAGCTGGCCGAGCAGCGCGCTGGCCTCTCCCGAGATCCGTTCCATGGATGCCCGAACCGACCCGGTCGCGCTGAGTACCGCTTCACTGTCTACCTGATATCGCGTCATGCAGTAGACGGTAAGCCCGCGAAGGGGTCAGCCACCGACCTTGGGAGCTGACGGGTTAGCCGGTCCCACCTCAGGCGTTCGGTGCAGGAGCGGAAGTCGCACCCGGAAGGTTGCGCCGCCGCCGGGAGTCTCCACGACATCCACGCTGCCCTGGTGGGAGGCCACGATGCCCGCGACGATCGCGAGTCCCAGGCCACTACCGCCCGTGTCGCGGTTGCGGGAAGCGTCCGCGCGCCAGAAGCGCTGGAAGATCTTTTCGCGAATCTGCGGCGGGATACCGTGGCCGTGGTCGATGACCGAGATGTAGGCGGAGTCCCCGGGCTGGTCAACCGTGATGCCGATCTCGATCGGGGTGTTGTCTGGGGTGAACCGCAGCGCGTTGCCCATCAGGTTGGTGATGACCTGGCGGATCTTGTTCTCCTCCGCGCGCACAATGGCGTCGGCATCGCCCCTCGCATCTTCGATCACGGTCTCGACCGCGAGCTCTGCCACGGGTCGTGGACGACGATTTCGATTGCGCAGCAGGGCGAGCGTCGCCCCGGCGAACGCGAACGGCCGCGTGGCCGTTGAGACCGGATGCGGTGTTGACGGGGTGACTTGGGGAGCCGGATCCACCGGCACGACCGCCGCGCGGATGGGCTCGGTCACCACCACCGTCACGCGTCGATCCGGTGCGGACGCCATGGCATCCAGCGCGGCGTCGTGGGCGAGGGGGACGAGGTCGACGGCGACGAGATTGAGTGGCTTGGCCTCGTCGATGCGGGCAAGCTCGAGCAGGTCCTCGACCAGCTCGCCCATCCGGATCGCCTCTTTCTCGATCCTGCCCATGGCCTGCGCGACCTCCTCGGGGGAGCCGAGCGCGCCCATCCGGTACAGCTCGGCGTAGCCGCGAACCGAGACGAGGGGAGTGCGGAGCTCGTGCGACGCGTCTCCGACGAAACGGCGCATCTGCTGGAGGGTGCGCATCCGATCGGCGAAGGACGCGTCGATGCGGCTCAGCATGGCGTTCAGGGATTCGTTGAGCCGACCGACCTCGGTGTTGTGCGGAACCCGCTCGAGTCGTTGGCTGAAGTCGCCAGCGGCAAATCGCGCCGCGGTGTCCTCAACCTCCCGAAGCGGCGTGAATGTCGAAGTCACGAGAAGCCGGGTCAGCGCACCGCCGAGCACGACGACGGTCAGCGCGAAGAACAGGAAGATCAGCGCGAATCGACCGACGGTGTCGTTGGTCAGGTAGAGATTCTGTCCGACGAGGACGGCGACCGGCTGATCGCCGAGAACGGAGCGGCTGAGCGGGATGCCGGTCACGGTCCACTGAGTGGTGCGAGCCTTGTCTTCGAGCGTGAACGTGTGGCCGCGGGTGATGACCGACGGAAGCGTTTTCGCGCTGATCTCCGGCACCTTGCTGTCTGCCGGATTGTTCTCGCACATGATGCCGCCGTTGGACTTGATCACGGCATAGAAGTCGGATTTGTCGAGCTTGACGTCGTCGCAGGCGAGCGCAAGGGCGGCACTCGGATCGGCAGAGTTCGCCATCAGGGTCTCGTTGACGTTACCGAGCAGATAGCCGCGCAGGAAGCTCATGGTGCCAACGCCCGCGACGAGCAGCCCGAGGGTCAGCAACATCACGGTCACGCCCGTGACCTTGCTTCGCAGTGAAATCCCGCTCCACCACTCTGTGACCCTGTTGTGCATTTGTGGGTAAGGCTAAACCTTCGCCGCTCGGAGCATGTAACCGAAGCCACGCTTGGTCTGGATGATGGGCTCCTCAGAATACTGGTCGAGCTTGCGGCGGAGGTAGGAGATATAACTCTCGACGATGCCGGCGTCGCCGTTGAAGTCGTACTCCCAAACGTGGTCGAGGATCTGGGCCTTCGACAGCACGCGGTTGGGGTTGAGCATGAGGTAACGCAGCAGTTTGAACTCGGTGGGGCTGAGCTCGATCTGGTCGCTGCCGACCGTGACCTCGTGGGTGTCCTGGTCCATGCTGAGCTCGCCGGCGCGGATGACGGCTTCCTCGTCATCGTGCATGGTGCGGCGCAGGATGGCTTTGAGCCGGGCGACGATCTCGTCGAGGCTGAAGGGCTTGGTGACGTAGTCGTCGCCGCCCACGGTGAGGCCCGTGATCTTGTCTTCGGTGTCATCCTTCGCGGTGAGGAAGAGGATGGGCGCGGTGTACCCGGATGCCCGAAGGCGCTTGGTCACTCCGAAGCCGTTCATGTCGGGAAGCATGACGTCGAGGATGATGAGATCGGGCTCTTCCTCGAGAACGGCGGAAATTGCTCCCGCGCCGTTTCCGACCGCGCGCACCGCGAAGCCGGCGAACCGGAGGCTGGTGGTGAGAAGGTCGCGGATGTTGGGTTCGTCATCGACGATAAGAATCTTGGGGCCATCACTCATGCGCCTAGTATCTGCGTGTTGTCTGTGAGGTTTCTGACACCTATGGCCTACTCGGGTGCATAGAGTCGTAAGAATGCATGAACGACCTCGATCGGAAGGTTCCGCGGCGTGACCAATTCCAATACTTTCGTGATCGTCGGCGCGGCCCTCGCCGGCGTTTCTGCCGCGGAGGAGCTCCGAAAACAGGGCTTCGACGGACGGATCGTAATGTTCGGTCGCGAGGCGCGGCATCCATACATCCGACCGCCGCTTTCCAAGGATTTTCTGGCGGGCAAGGAGGAGGCCGACAAGGCATTCGTGCATCCGGAGAGCTGGTACGAGGAGAACTCGATCGAGCTTGAGCTGGGCACCGAGGTCACCTCGATCAACCGGAACGAGCACACCGTGACCGTGCGCGGGGAGCAGGTTGATGCTGAGCCGATTAGCTACACCAAACTGCTCATCGCCACCGGATCGACGCCGAGACAACTCCAGGTTCCCGGCGCCACGATCCCTGGCGTCCACTACCTCCGCAGCCTGACCGATGCGACGGCGCTTCGCGCTGAACTTCGGGACGGCGGCAAGGCCGTTGCCATCATCGGGTCGGGCTGGATCGGGATGGAGGTCGCCGCGACCGCTCGCGAGCTCGGCAACGACGTGCGCGTCATCCTGAATTCCGAGATCCCGCTGACCAAGGCGATCGGCGGCGAACTCGGGCAGTTCTTCGCCGATGTCCAGGCCGAGCACGGCGTCATTTTCGATCGAAGCACGACGGTCGAGGAGATCGTGCCGACCGACGACGGTGTCGTGGGTGGCGTCAGGGTCGGAGAGCGATCGGTCCTCGCCGCCGATCTCGTCGTTGTCGCGATTGGGGCCGCGCCCACGGTCGAGCTTGCGGTCGCATCCGGGCTCGAGGTGGACAACGGCATCCTCGTGGATGCCTCCCTCCGCACCAGCGACCCGGACATTTTCGCGGCCGGCGATGTCGCGAACGCGTTCCATCCGACCATCGGGGCGAGGATCCGCAGCGAGCACTGGGCCAACGCGCTGAACCAGGGGCCGGCCGCGGCGCGCACCATGCTCGGGCAGGACGTCTCGTACGACGAAATTCCCTACGCCTACAGTGACCAGTTCGAGATCGGGATGGAGTTTTCCGGCTACCTTCCGCTGATCGGGGACGCGACGCTCGCCTACCGCGGCGACCCTGCCAAGCGCGAATTCATCGCGTTCTGGATGCTCGGCGGCAGGGTCGTTGCGGGCATGAACGTGAACGTCTGGGACGTCAACGAGGATGTGCAGGGCATCATCCGGCGCGGCAACATCGTGGATGTTGCGGCCCTCGCGGACCCCGACGTACCGCTGAAGAGCCTCTAGGTGATACGTCGGATCGGCGCTCGTAGCTTTGACTTCGACCGCGAGGTCGCCGTCATGGCGATCGTCAACCGCACCCCGGATTCGTTCTTCGACCAGGGCTCGACCTTCGCTCTCGACCGGGCGGTCGCCGCGGCGCTGCGTGCGGTCGAGGATGGCGCGGACTGGGTGGATGTCGGCGGCGTCCCGTTCGGTCGTGGCCCCGCCGTCTCGCTCGACGAGGAGCTAGACCGCATCCTTCCCCTGGTGTCCGCGATCGCGGCGCAGTCCGAGGTCGTGATCTCCGTCGATACGACGAGCGCCGAGGTCGCGCGGCAATCGATCGAGGCCGGAGCCTCGGTGATCAACGACACGAGCGGCCTGTGGGATCCGGACATGGCATCCGTCGTCGCGGCCAGCACGGCGACTCTCGTGCTGACGCACAGCCTCGCGCCGCCGCGCAGCGAACCGCCGCGGCCGGAGTACGCAGACGTGGTCGGGGAGGTCGCTGAGTTTCTGCGCGACCGGATTGCGCGGGCCGTCGCGGCCGGGGTCCCGCTCGAGCGGCTGATCGTCGATCCGGGCCACGACCTCAACAAGAACACGTTCCACACGCTCGAACTCACTCGGCGGCTCGAAGAGGTGACCTCGATCGGGCTGCCAATGCTTGTGGCGCTGTCGAACAAGGACTTCATCGGGGAGACCCTCGATCGGCCCAAGAACGATCGTCTCGAGGGGTCGCTCGCGGCCGCGGTCGTGTGCATCATGAAGGGAGCGCGCATCCTGCGTGTTCACGACGTGCCGGCATCCGTCGCCGCGGTTCGGATGACCGAGGCAATCCTGGGCCTGCGCCAGCCGGCCTACGCAAAGCACAATCTGGAGTGATCATGGTGACCATCGATTCGCTGCTTCCCGCGCTCGATTCCGGGCCTGGCTCCGGACAGGCCTCCGGATCGACCTCCGGGCTCGACGATGCGGCGATTGTCGACCACTATCGGGCCGGCACGGGACCGTTTTGGCTGCGCGTCAACTTCGTCTCGAGCGTCGACGGCGCGGCGACGGTCGACGGCAAGTCAGGCGGACTCGGCGACGATGCCGACCATCGCGTGTTCGACATCCTGCGCAGGCTCTGTGACGCCGTGCTGGTCGGGGCCGGCACGGTGCGCATCGAGGGCTACGGACCGATGATTCTGGATGACGCCTCCGTGGATGCTCGGGTCGCCCTTGGGCTCAAGCCGCAGCCGGCTCTCGTGATCGTCTCGGGAAGGCTCGACCTCGACCCGGAGTCGCCGATTTTCCAGCGCGCGCCGGTGAAGCCGATCATCGTGACCACGGCATCCGCCGATCCGATCCTGCGCGAGCGGCTCGGTTATGTCGCCGACATTCTGGTCTGCGGCGACGGTGAACTCAACGACGGCGAGGTCGACGCCGGCGCGATGGTCGCAGCGCTGCGGGAGCGCGGGCTCGGGCGCATCCACTGCGAGGGTGGGCCGACCCTGTTCGGGACCCTGCTGGCGGCCGATGTCGTCGATGAACTCTGCCTCACCGTCAGTCCGATGATTGCCGCGGGTACCGCCGGCCGCATCGCACACGAGCCACTGGCCGCCCCGCGTGCGATGTCGCTGGCCGGCGTCCTGCGCTCCGACGACACCCTGCTGCTGCGGTACACCCGAGAGCCCGAGTAGCCCGGCCTCAACCCCTGTCTGCCCCCGGGTGATGCGTCTGCCCCCGTACGGACGGGGGCACACGCATCACCCGGGGGCAGACGGCGTTAGGTCTTAGGCGGCGGCAGCCTCGAGGTTGTCCTGGTCGAGGATCGTGTAGCTGTAGCCCTGCTCCGCCAGGAACCGCTGGCGGTTCTGCGCGAAGTCCTGGTCGACGGTGTCGCGGGCGACGAGCGTGTAGAAGTTCGCCGGAAGTCCGCTCTCCTTCGGGCGTAGCAGGCGGCCGAGGCGCTGGGCCTCCTCCTGGCGCGACCCGAAGGATCCCGACACCTGGATGGCCACGGTCGCCTCCGGCAGATCGACGCTGAAATTCGCGACCTTCGAGACGACGAGGACCTTCGTGATTCCGTCGCGGAAATCCTGGTAGAGCCGTTCGCGTTCGTCGACGGGGGTCGCACCCGTCAACTTGGGAGCATTCAGCGCTTCCGCGAGTTCGTCGATCTGGTCGAGGTACTGGCCGATGACCAGGATGCGCTCGCCCTCGTGCTTCTTGACGAGAGCCCTGACGACACCGAGTTTCGCCGGAGCGGTCGCTGCGAGACGGTAGCGCTCGTCATCCGCACTGGCGGCATATTCGAGCCGTTCCTGCTCGGGAAGATCGATGCGGACTTCGTAGCAGGATGCCGGCGAGATGAACCCCTGCGCCTCGATTTCCTTCCACGGAGCGTCGAATCGCTTGGGCCCGATCAGGCTGAAGACGTCGCCCTCGCGACCATCCTCGCGGACCAGGGTTGCGGTCAGCCCGAGTCGTCGGCGCGCCTGCAGGTCTGCCGTCAGTTTGAACACCGGAGCGGGGAGCAGGTGCACCTCGTCGTAGATCACGAGACCCCAGTCGAGGGCGTCGAGCAGCGCGAGGTGGGTGTATTCGCCCTTCCGCCGCGCGGTCAGGATCTGGTAGGTCGCGATGGTGACCGGCTTGACCTGCTTGACCAGGCCGGAGTACTCGCCGATGTCATCCTCGGTCAGCGTCGTGCGCTTGAGGAGCTCGGTGCGCCACTGCCTCGCGCTCACGGTATTGGTCACGAGGATGAGCGTGTTGGTGCCCGCGGTCGCCATCGCGCCGGCGCCGACGAGCGTCTTACCAGCGCCGCAGGGGAGCACGACCACGCCGTCTCCGTGGTCGAAGAAGTTCTTGACGGCCTTGACCTGGTATTCGCGCAGCGCCCAGCCATCCTCGATGAGGTCGATCTTGTGCGGTGTTCCCGGGGTGTAGCCGGCGAGGTCTTCTGCGGGCCAGCCGAGCTTCAGGAGCTCCTGTTTGAGCTGGCCGCGCGCCCAGGGTTCGATGACGTAGGTTTGCGGTCCGCGCTTCTCGAAGAGCAGCCCGGCCACCTTGCGGGCGCGGGTGATCTCGCTGAGGACGGCGGCATCCGTCGCCGTCAGCGTGAGGACCTTGTCCTCCGCGCGCTCGATTACGAGTCGGCCGTAGCGGGAGACGGTCTCGGTGATGTCGACCGAGACGCTCTGCGGGATCGGAAACCGGCTGTAGCGCTCGAGGGTCGCGAGCATGTCGTCGGCGCTGTGGCCGGCGGCGCGGGCGTTCCAGAGGCCGAGCCGCGTGATGCGGTAGGTGTGGATGTGCTCCGGAGCCCTCTCGAGCTCGGCGAACACGGCGAGATCGTGGCGGGCATCCTCGGCGGCGGGATGTGCCACCTCGAGGAGAACGGTGCGGTCGCTCTGCACGATGAGCGGGCCGTCGGGCAAAGTCATCAGGAAAGCGTACCCCGGAGGGTGTGGACGCGGGTGGGCGCGACCATCGGCCAGCACCTCGCAGGCCTCACTCGTTCATAACTCAGCCTGGATTCCGACGCGCGGCCACGAATCCGCGAAAAGTCACGGGCGATTTGGGCTTCGGGCAAAACCAGGCTGAGTTATGAACACGAGGATCGTGGACAGGTGCGGATGGGGCTACAGCTGGGGCGGGCCCACCGAGGTGATGCTGCGAAGCGGCAGCGTGCGTTCGAGGTCGGAGCGCCGGTCGCGCGCTCGCAGCCGTCCGCCGGCGAGGGATGCGGGTTCGAGCTGCAGGTCGATCGAGGATCCGTCCGGCATCGCGACGGTGACCGTCAGGGCCAGTTTCGCGCGGATGGCCGTGTCGATCTGCCGTTCCATCCAGGCCTGGCCGGTTTCGGCGGAGGTCGATTCGCCGGCCAGCCGCAGCTTGCGCACGATCGCCTCGGCACTCGATTCGGCATCCACAATGACGGTTCGTGCGACTCGTCGGCGCTCGAGCAGCACGATCCGGCCGCGGTGATCCTCGGCCGCGACCGGGTACCTCGCCTCACTCAGCGACCAGAACACGACGGACTGGTCGAAGCGGCTGACCGCACGAAGCGGCGACACCCGCGTGAGGCCGATCGACCCGAGTCCGTGGTCGACCATCACGGCCGACAGGAGGGACGCATCCTCCGCGGTCACGTAGCTCTGCGCCCCCTGCTCGTCCGCGGCACCGGTCGGCTCGATGATCCGACCGACGCGAAGGCTTCCAAAGCGGGCGGCCGCTCCCACGATCAGGTATTCGAGCGGCTGCGGAATTCCGGTGAGCGAAATCTGCGAGAGGAACGAGCGGATGCTGTCCGCAGTCTCCCCGCTGGCGAGCGCCCGATTGATGGTGGCTTCACTCACGCGGTAGGTGGTCGCGAGGGCGCGGCTTTCGACGTCGGCGATGGTGCGCAGCCGGGCATCGAGGCGCGGGACCAGCGGGCCGGGGCTCACTATCGTGAGATCGTGCTGCAAGTAGACCCTGTCGGTCTCCGGGGGGAACAGCGCCGTCATGGTCTCGGCCGCCGTGTCTTCGCCGGACGAGAGGAGGGCTGCGCCCGGGGTCGATGGCGCGTGGTTCGCTGTGATGCCGAGCAGTTCCGCGTCGCGGGAGTAGTCGAGCGCCCGCTCGCGCATCCGGGTTCCACCGGCCGGATACAGCCAGCGGACGTAGTCGGCAAGACGCTCACCCCAGGTCGCTCCCGCGCGCGATGACAGCAGATCCCGGATGTCGCCGGGCAGTCGCGCAAACCAGGTGCCGGCCAGGTGCGCCCAGCGCTCGCCGCTCGGCCGCAGCATCCACTCCGTCGCTGCCTGGGTGGGGAGCCACACACCGCCGTCGAGGGCGGCGAGACCCGCTCGCTCCGCAATTTCGACCAGCGGAGCGACGCCATCGAGTTCGACGGACATGGCGGCGCCGAGTCGCTTGTTCTCGGGCAGGGCGATTCCGCCGCGAGCGAGCTCGCGGGCGGGCTCGCGCTGGATTTCGGAGAGCAGCGCGGCAATCGCATTCGTCGAGTTGAAGGCGCGCTCGCCGGCGATGTGATCGGTGAAGCGTGTGTCTGCGGAACTCGCGGCCGCGACGGCCGCCGGGGCGGGCTCGGCGACCAGCTTCTCGAGCGAGGTCCAGGTGCGCAGCTGGTCGACGACGGGCGTGTATGACAGCCAGCCCTCATCCGTTCGATCCAGGAGAGCGAGCGAGCGGGCGGCTTCGAGCGCGGCCTCGGCTCCGGGAGCCAGGTCGGCCAGCTTTGCCGTCACTTCCGCGGTCGTGGAAAATTCCGGGAGCGCCCCGACGGCGGCAATGGCCGCAAGCGTCGTGCGGTCGAGGTGACTCAGCGCTTTTTGGATGGATGCGGCATCCAGCATCGAGTCGGCGAGGTCGAAGAAGTCGTGAAGTCGCACGTCGCGAACCTCGCGAAGAGTCAGCAACGCCACGAGCTCGGCGTCGTCCAGATCTCGAAGGCGGCCAGCCAGCGAGAGAGTGGACGTGCTACTTGTCGGCATCCCGTGCGTCTCGGCCTCGACGAATCGCGGTCAACACCAGCAGCGTGATGAGGAGCAGGATCGCCAGTGGCAGTCCGATCAGGGGCAGGATCTGGACCACGGGCCAGAAGCCGCCCTTTGCACTCGCATTGCCGATGAACAGCGCGATGATTGCGACGATTGAGAGAACCAGGATTGACGCGAACATGTAGCCGATGACGCGCTCCTGGCGCGAAACTGGCGTCGCGACAGGCTCTGGGGTTCTTTTCTTTGCCACATGCCAAGGATAGGGGCTGTCGCACCCGTATCCTTGACTGACCGAGAACTGCTCGGCGTGAAAGAGGTACTTTCGATGCCTACCGGCAAGGTCAAATTCTACGACGACGAAAAAGGCTTCGGCTTCATCAGTTCTGATGATGGCCAGGAGGTCTTTTTGCATGCCTCCGCGCTGCCCGCGGGCGTCACAGTCAAGCCGGGTTCCAAGCTCGAGTTCGGTATCGCCGACGGTAAGAAGGGCGCGCAGGCGCTGTCCGTCCGGGTGATTTCCGCTCCGCCGAGCATGGCCAAGCTCAACCGAAAGTCGGCCGATGACATGGCCATCATCGTTGAGGACCTGGTGAAGCTGCTCGACGGGATCGGCACGAGCCTTCGTCGCGGTCGCTACCCGGATAAGTCCCACGGTTCAAAGATTGCCGCCGTTCTGCGCAAGGTCGCAGACGATCTCGATGCCTAGGGCGATCATGAACAGCACAATTTTGACCGACGACCAGAAGTTCGCGCTGAAGGCGCTGCTCGAGGAGACGCCCGTCCTGACGGTCGGTGCCTTCGTCGGCGAGACCGACAACGGCGACAACGCAGTCACGTACGCCTTCGCGGCGACCATGCCCGGCTATCCCGGTTGGAACTGGACGATCACGATCGCTCACCTCCCGGGCGCCGAGCCGACCGTGGTCGAGAGCGAGCTCACTCCGGCCGAGGGTGCGCTGCTGGCTCCGGACTGGGTGCCGTGGTCCGACCGCATGGATGATTACCGCGCAGCGCAGGCGGCGATGGCCGAGGCCGGCGCTGCAGACGACGACGAAGATCTCAGCGATGACGAACTCGACGACGACATCGAAGACGATGACGATGATGACGACGATCTCGGGAGTGCACTGCTGCACGGGGGCGACCTCGACGGCGTCGACATCGACGAACTAGACGATGCCGAACTAGACGATGCCGAACTCGATGACGGCCAGCTCGACGATGCCCAGCTCGATGACGGCCAGCCGGTCGATGTCGAGGAGCTAGAGCTTCTTCCAGTGCAGGTAGCCGAGCGCGAGGATCCCGAGCCCGAGTCCGACAGCGGGAGTGAAAACCCACCACGGGTGGCCCGCCGCCGCAAGCGGGCCAGTAAAGAACAGCAGAACAACCAGGCCGACTAGCCAGGCGATCATCCCGACGATGATGGCCTTGCGATCATCCGTCTTGACGGGCGTCGGATCGGGTCGACGCTCGCTGTCCTTGAGCCACAGTCTCACGTCGTCAGCCTATCTACAGGTGGTCGACGACGTACTCGATCGACGCGACCAGGGCGCGGACATCATCCGGCTCGATCGCGACGAACGTCGCGAGGCGCAGCTGGTTGCGGCCGAGCTTGCGATACGGCTCGGTGTCGACGATGCCATTGGCCCGCAGCGTTGCCGCGATGGCGGCAGCGTCGATCGAGTCGTCGAAGTCGATCGTCACCACGACTTGCGAACGGTGGTCCGGGTTCGTGACGTACGGGGTCGCGTATTTCGAGGCATCCGCCCAGTCGTACAGGACGGATGACGACTCGGTCGTGCGCGAGTCTGCCCAGCCGAGTCCGCCGTTGCCGTTGATCCAGTCGATCTGGTTCTCCATCAGGAGCAGCGTCGAGAGCGCTGGCGTGTTCAGCGTCTGGTTGAGGCGCGAGTTGTCGATCGCGTTCTTGATGCTGAGGAACTCGGGGATGTAGCGGTCGGTCTCGGCGATCCGCTCGACGCGCTCGATCGCGGCTGGTGAGAGGAGCGCGAACCAGAGTCCGCCATCCGAGGCGAAGTTCTTCTGCGGCGCGAAGTAGTACACGTCGGTCTCGGCCGCGTCGAAGTCGATGCCGCCGGCGGCACTGGTCGCGTCGACGACCGTGAGGGCGTCCGCGTCGACGCGCTTGACCGGCGCCATGACGCCCGTCGAGGTCTCATTGTGCGGCCAGGCGTAGAGGTCGATGCCATCGATGATCTCGATCTCGCTGCGCGATCCACCGTCCGCGGTGATGACCTTGGGCGCCTTCAACCACGGGGCACCAGCCGACTGCGCGAACTTGGCACCGAACTCGCCGAAGCTCAGGTTCTCGGCGCGCTTCTCGATCAGGCCGAATGCCGCCGCATCCCAGAACGCGGTCGACCCACCGTTGCCGATGACCACCTCGTACCCGTCGGGGAGGCGGAACAACTGGCCGAGTCCGGTTCGCACGCGACCGACGAGATCTTTGACCGGGGCCTGGCGGTGGGATGTTCCGATGATCTTGGCGGCGCTGGTCAGGTGGTCGAGCTGCTCGGCCCGCACCTTGGACGGGCCACAGCCGAATCGTCCGTCGGCGGGCAGCAGCGTAAGCGGAATTGTCAGGGCAGGCATGCGCATAATTCTATGGCGGCCAAAACGGTAGGCTGGAAACTTCAGGTGTGAGCAGTGCTGGGAGGCATCGATGACCGATCTCGTCGATACGACTGAGATGTACCTGCGCACCATCCTCGACCTCGAAGAGGAACACATAGTTCCTCTCAGAGCCCGAATTTCTGAGCGACTCGGCCACTCGGGTCCCACGGTTTCGCAGACCATCGCGCGGATGGAACGCGATGGTCTCGTGATCGTCGAGGGGGATCGTCACCTCGCGCTCACCGATGACGGTCGCAGCAAGGCGACTCACGTTCTGCGCAAGCACCGTCTGGCCGAGCGGCTCCTCGCCGACGTGATCGGCCTCGATTGGGCCTACGTGCACGACGAGGCCTGCCGCTGGGAACACGTCATGAGCGAGCAGGTCGAGAGGCGCGTGCTCGAGATGCTCGGACATCCGACCGAGTCGCCATACGGCAATCCGATCCCTGGCCTCGCGGAACTCGGCGACGCTCCGGCGGCGCGATTCATGGATGGCGTGGTCAACATCGTCGAGCTCGCGCCAGCCGGCGGGGGCGAGGTATCCGTCACGATCCGTCGACTTGCCGAGCCGGTGCAGTTCGAGCCGGAGCTGCTGCAACAGTTGCAAAATGCCGGTGTCGTGCCCGGCGCGACGGCCACGATTTCGACGCTCGGCTCGTACATTTTGGTGCAGGTAGACGGATTTGTCGACGGTTTGGAACTTCCCATCGAGGTCGCGGTCCACATCTACGCAGCGGGTTGAGCTAATTCTCAGCTAAGCCGGTAGACCGATCGGTTGATATGACAACCATCGTTTAATCACGTAGCCTCGTTGAGTCCTGCCGGCCACCCAGCCCGGTCGCAGGCCCGGCGTAAGACGTCTCATAACCCCCGTCTCTTGTCGCCGGACGTGAACATACACACGAAACGGATGGGGCATCCGGTGCGGAATTCAGGCACCGAGCGTTGCCGAGGCGCGGGAGATTTCCTCTTGAGCATGCAGTACCCGACACATTCAACCGATTTTCACAAAGCTTCAACCGAAGGCGCTTTCCCACCCGCGCTGGCCAGGCCGGCCAAATCGAGGCGCAGATCCACGCTCCTCAGCGTCGCGGTCAGCGCAATCGTCATTCCCGGCCTCTTCGCGACAATGGCGATTCCCGCCTACGCGGGGGAGCCGGCTACGACTCCGGGCCCAACCGCGGCCGCAGCCCCTGGCCACGTTGCGGCGCAGGCGGATGCCCAGTCGTATTCGGCTGGCGCCGTGACCCTCGTGGTCGATGTGCAGCGGGATGCATTCCACGCGACCAGCGTCGCGACGTTGCAGCACCAGCAGGCGGTTAGCCAGCAGGCGGCGGCGGCTCGTGTAGCGGCGGCCCGTGCGGTGACGGTTCGCAGGCAGGCGGTTCGCCCGGCATCCTCCGGCGCATCGATCGGCTCGCTGCTGGCGAACCCGCCGTATCCGCACTTCAACCTCGCCAGCGTCGCCGCGGTCGCCGCGAAATACCAGGGCGTTCCGTACGTCTTCGGCGGCGAGAGCCCGGCCGGTTTCGACTGCTCGGGGCTGGTCGCGTACGTGTACGCGCAGTTCGGTATCTCGCTGCCGCACTCCTCGCTCGCACAGGCCAGGATTGGCACCCGGATCTCGACCGCAGCCGCCAAGCCAGGCGATGTCGTCGTCATGTCCGGTGGATCGCACATCGGCATCTACCTCGGCGGCGGACGCATGATCGATGCGCCGATGCCCGGCCGCGTCGTCAGCGAGCGTGCCATCTACACGACCGACTACTACATCGTGCGTTTCGGCATCTAGTCGCGTGCGACCAAGTCGCACGTGTATCGAATCTGTTCCAATCCGAGGCGAAAACGGATTCTGCGTTACCCTGTAATCCTTGGGAGTACCGAACACCAGGAGAGCGCATGTTGAGGATACGCACCGTCCAAACCGTGGACGTGCGCGCCATCTTCCACATACGCCACAGCAGTCAGCCGTGCGTGCACCATCGCGCGCGGAACAGGTAAGGCATCGTCGTTTGCGGCGGTGCCTTTTTGTTTGCCTGCTAACTCCTCGTTCGTAACCCCGGGGTGCATTCGAATGCCTGCAAGCCGTGCAGGCTCTTTCGAGAGGATGACAATGCGCACACTGGTCCTGAATGCCGGGTACGAGCCGCTCGCCGTGGTGTCGTTCAAGCGAGCGATCGTGCTCGTGATGAACGAGAAGGCGACCATCATCGCGAGCGATGATGAGCACCCGGTCTGGGGTTCGGATCGGTCGTGGGATCGGCCGTCCGTCATCATCCTGCGTCGCTACGTGCGCATCCCGAGCGGCAGGGCCGTTCCGGTCTCGCGTCGTGGAGTGCTGCGCCGGGATGCCCACCGTTGTGGATACTGCGGCGGTACGGCCGGCACGATCGACCACGTGCAGCCGCGCTCGCGTGGGGGAGCCGACTCGTGGGAGAACCTCGTGGCCTGCTGCCTCAGCTGCAACAACGCGAAGGGCGATCGGACGCCGCGCGAGATGGGCTGGACGCTGCGCATCCGTCCCCGGCCTCCGCACGGATCCAGCTGGCTAATTCGTGGTGTCGAGCGTGCCGAGCCACAGTGGGACGAGTTCCTGGCGTCGGTCGCCGCGTAGCTGCCGTCGCTCCTTCAGCCCGAGTTCTGCACGGCGCCGAGGCGGACCTGGAGGATCTGGTCGTCGCCGCGCCTCGGATCCCCGCGGGCGGTGTTGTTGGTCAGGATCCAGATCGTGCCCGCCGGGCCGTCGATGACATCCCGGAGCCGCCCGAACTTGCCCGTGAACCACGGCACGGCGGCGACGGGGGAGGCGGTCGGATAGATCGCCCACAGGCGCTCGCCGCGGAGCGCCGCAAGGAAGAGCGTGCCGTGGGTGTAGAGCAATCCGCTCGGGCTCGCATCCGCGGTCGACCACTGCAGCACCGGGTTCACGAATCGCGGATTGGTGCCCTTGCCCTCGACGATGGGCCAGCCGTAGTTCTTGCCTGCGGTGATGATGTTGAGCTCGTCCCAGGTGTCCTGCCCGAACTCGGACGCCCACATGCGACCCGAGTCATCCCACGCGATGCCCTGCGGATTGCGGTGCCCGTACGACCAGACGGGGCTGTTCGGGAACGGGTTGTCCGGCGGGATGCTGCCATCCGGTTCGATGCGCAGGATCTTGCCGCCCAGGTAGTCGAGATCCTGCGCGCGTTCGCGGTCGGTGGCATCTCCCGCGGTGATGTACAAGTCGCCATCCGGGCCGAACTTCAGGCGCCCGCCGTCGTGGTTGCCGGCGGTCGGCAGGCCGGTGATCAGGGTCTCTTCGTCGCCGAGCGAGTAGTTGCCGGCCGTGCCGAGGAGCCGGATGCGCACCACCCGGTTGTCGTGGGCGGTCGTCAGGTCGACGTAGAGCCAGCCGTCGTAGCCGGGTTTCGTCGCGAGTCCGAGGAGGCCGCCCTCGCCGTTCGGCACAACGCCGCGAACCTTGCCGACCACTCGCACAGCACCGTTCGAACGCACCTCTTTAATGAGCGCGGTCTGCCGCTCACTCACGAGGGTCGACCCGCTGCGCAACCGCAGCATCGACCACGGAACGTCGAACCCGGTCGCGATCACCCTCGGCGTGCCGACGGGCTGCACCGGCGAGCCGGTCGCGCCGGCCGCGCCAGTCGCGCCGGCCGGGGCGCCCGAGGGCGGGGTCCCGGTTCCCGTTCCAGGGACGCCCGCGCCGGGAGAGGTGCACGCGCCGAGCGTGAGCACGAGGGCGACGGCGATCGTGGCAAACGCGACGGGCTTGCGCATTGCTGGCCTCCGGCATTCTCGATGCTTCATTCCAGCACGGATGCCGGCGGAGGGCTATAAAAAGCGGAGGGCTACGGAGGGCCGGCTCACGGGGCGACGGTCTGCGAGAACAGGAAGTGCCAGCCGAGCCACCACCAAAACGTGAGGATGCAGATGCGCGCCGCCCGGGTCGCCATCACCCGGTCGAGGATCTCGGCGAGGGTCGCGAACCCGTCCTTGTCGCGCTCGCCGAGGATCACCAGGGTCACGATCGCGGCCAACTCGAGCGCGAAGCCGAGGGATGACAGGTTCACCGGATCCGCCGACTCAGCTCGTGCACCTGCGTGCGACCCCGCCCGCGCCGCATGAGGGCGACGCCGCCCATCAGCCAAGCCGCGGCGAACAGGATGCGTCCGATCGGGTTATTGAGCAGCGGATCGAGCAGGTCGGACAGCGCCGGGAACGCGTACCGGTCGACGTAGGCGCCCAGGAAGAACATGGTCAGTTCCCACAGGCAGATGGCGATGCCGACGCAGGCCCAGAGCGTTGCGGCACGACGCATCCGCGGGGTCCAGGCGCTGGCTGTTTCGTTGCTGCCTGCCGGTGCGTCGCGTTGCGGCCAGGCCACCACGAACACGAGAATGCCGCTGACCGCGATCGCGATCCCGTCGCCGACCCCGTGCCGCGGTGTCA
>JAODMY010000022.1 GCA_025465535.1 Glaciihabitans sp. | reverse complement strand
CGACGATGAGCGAAGAAGCGCATCGATGCGATCCGCAACCGGCGCCGGCCTCAATCCGCGGCTGGACGCCTGCATCCCAAACGTTCCGCCAGTGCTGATGATCGCCACGCTCATCGCCTGGTCACTGCTGTTATTCACCGTACGAGTATCCATTGTGTTGAGGGTGTCAGGTTCCACAGTGCCCATCACAGCCCTTAGGTCGGCCAGGCTGCAGTCAGCCCGCCATCGATTGCCAATTTCTGACCGGTAACGTAGCGCGCGGAGTCGGACAGCAGGAAGGCGATCACGTCGGCGACATCGGATGGCTGCCCGACCCGCCCCAACGGGATCGTGGGTGCCGAACGCTCGAGTCCTTCCGGGCCACCCGAGTTCACCGGATCCAAAGACTGCGGTGACTCGATCACTCCGGGCAGCACAGCGTTTATTCGGATGCCTCGCGGCGCAAGTTCCAGTGCCGCGCTCCTGATGAAGCCGATTAGGCCGGCCTTTGCAGCCGAATAAGGCGTGTGCCCCTTCCAACCGACGGCCGCACCCGCAATGCTCGACACGACAACGAACGCTCCACCGACCGGAAGCGACGGCGCCACTGCGCGCACCGTGCGCATCACGCCGGTCAGGTCGATGTCGATGATGCGGTTCCAGTCATCGTCCTCAAGCACATCCATCGGGGCAAGCTTGACCACCCCGGCATTGGCGACGGCACCGTCCAGCCTTCCGAAGCGCTTGACTGTCGCTTCGACGGCCGTCTCAAGCTCGTTGCCGTCCCGCACATTCGCGGCGACAGCGAATGCCTCCCCACCGGCATCGATGATTTCGGCAACGACCGCTTCTGCGTTGTACGGGTCTCCTTCGAACGTACCCACCGCCACCCCGTAACCCGCCGATGCGGCACGGATCGCGGTCGCGCGCCCAATTCCACTCGCCGCACCCGTCACCAGCAGGGCACGTCCCGTCACAGCATCACATCCCCGCTGTTGGGCCCGAGGGTCTGCCCGGTGTAGATGTTGCCGCCAGGAATGCTCGCCAGGAGCACCGCGGTCGGGGCGACCTCGTTGGGCTCACCGGAACGCTTCAGCGGCAATCCGGCGAAGAGCGATTTAGTCCACTCTTCGGAAAGCGTGCCACCCAACGGCGTATTGATCGGGCCGGGAGCGATGCAGTTCGCGGTGATACCGGTTCCGCCGACTTCGCGGGCGAGAGATCGAGTGAAACCGATCACGCCCGCCTTAGCCGCCGCGTAGTGCGCGAGCCCGGCTCCTCCGCGTTGCCCCACCTGGGATGCGATGTTGATGATGCGCCCGAACCCTGCCTCCAACATCGGTGGCAGCGCGACGCGAGTGCACAAAAATACGCTCCGCAGGTTGATGGAAATCATCTCATCGAACAGGGCAGTCGACATATCGACGATGTGGGATTCGGTAAGGATTCCGGCATTGTTGACCAGCACATCAATGAAACCGAGCGCCTCGCGGGCCTCCGTGAACATCCGCTCAACGTCCGCCTCGTCGGACACGTCCGCGTGGAGCGCGACAACGTCGTTGCCGAATACCGCGCACTGTTCGCGAACCTCGTCAAGTGCGGGCCCAGGAGCCCGGTCGACCAGGCACAATCGTGCGCCAGCCTCGGCGAAAGCGAGCGCGATCGCCGCGCCGATGCCGCTAGCCGCACCAGTTACCAGTGCGGTGCGCTCTGCCAAAATTTCGGTGCCACTCACGACTGCCATCCCTCTTTCTCGATTCCAAATATGCGGGCACTGTTACCGCCCAGGATCAGCTGACGTTCGGCCTCGCTGAAGTGCGCGAGATCGACGCGTTTGCGCTCATAGCTCATCTCGAACATGGGCGCAGCAGTGGCAAAGATCAGGCGTTCCGGACCGAATGTCGCGACGACCCGCTCAAGAAAGTCCTCCCGATAGATGCCGCTCGTCTGCACGTGCACGTTCGGATTCAGCAGTGCGAGCTCCGCATCGAACTGGCCGAGCCCGGAGATATTGAACTGCCCGCCGTTCGTCAGCACGAACGCGTTATCCGGAGTCCATTCGGCCGCGTAGCCCAACTGCAGTCCTTCCGCGAAGAGATGGAATCCGGCAGCCACCGTCACCGGAACGCCCAGTTCGGCGGCGCACTCGACGATGGGCCGAACCCGGATGTCGTTGGCACGAAAGTGCTCTTCTGACGGATGCAGAAATAGCCCGCGTGCGCCCGCAAGAACAGCACGCCTCAATTCGACCACCGCCCCCTCTCCATTCCATGGGTCGACGCGAGCAAGCGGAATCAGGCGTCCGGCAGAATGCTGAGCAGCGTCGATCACCGCATCATTCACCGAGCTGAAATTTCCGCCAGACGGGTGCACGGGAACCGCAAGCGAGATATCGGTACCGACGCCATCCATCCTGGCGAGCGCCGACGACGCATCCAGTTCATATCCAAAGTGCGAGGTCCCCAGATAGACCAGACCGTCGACGATCATGCCGCGAGTCCAAGCAGGACTTCGGCATTGCCACCCATTACAAGAGCTGCGGAGGTCTCCCCCAGATCGGCGATGACGACTTTTTGCCGCTCGAGCGACGGTGAGCTGACCGGGCCATCGCTTCCAAAGATGACCCGCTCCGCACCGATACGCTCCACTGCGGTCCTGATCTTTTCCGGGTACGGCATCGCCGATGTCTCGAGAACGATGTTGGCGTGCTTCTCGGCAACTTCGAGTGCCTCGTCCACATGGAAGTATCCGCCCATGTGTCCAAGAATGATGATCGAGTCGGGGCAGGCAGCAGCTGTCTGAGCGATCGACAGCGGAGTCGTCATCGGTTCGTCACCGCAGTGAAACAGGGTCGGCACTCCGAGCTCTCCCGCAAGACGCACCAGCTCAATCGTCGGCGGCGCGCCAGGATGCTGCAGCGTCGATACGGGATGCAGCTTCAGTCCCTTAAACCCGAGGTCAGTTGTCGCCTGTCGCAGCAGATCCTTCGATAGGTGAAGGTAAGCAGGATTCAGTCGGATGAACCCGTAGAGTCTGTCCGGATGACTCGCGCACGCGTCGGCAATGAGTTCGAGACCCGTGGGGTTCAAACCGGGCAGGTCGGTTAGCGTCATCACCGCTGCCCGATCAACGCCGGCGGCATCCATGGCACGGATGCAATCGTCGGCCGACATTTTCCAGCCGAGCGATGGCACTTCCTCGATATGCATGTGCATGTCGATGATCATCTAGTTTCCTCCGTCATTCGGGGCGTCAGTCCAGTGGTTCGGCAAGGACGAGCGAAAGCTCGTTCAGGGTTTGCTCGACCCAGGCGAGGTCTACCGGCTTGCCGCCGATCACGACCCCCGCGGGCCGACGTACGATTTCGAGATCGGTCCTCGGATCTCCGGTGACGATGAGAAGGTCGGCTCGCGCGCCGGGCACGATGACCCCGACCAATGCGTCCTCCCCTACCCGACGCACCAGGCGCCCCGCGGTTGCCGTCGCCGAACGCAGCGCTTCGGTCTCGGTCATCCCGCTCGCCCGGTACATGAGCAACTCATCGAGAAGCAGGCCGATCGGGTTGAGCGCCGTTCCGGCATCCGTACCGGCCGCGATTGTCACTCCAGCCGCAATCGCTCTCGCGGTGTTCGCCTGGTAGGTGTCGCGCGCTTTGAGGCTCTTCTCAACTGTCGCAGCGGGGATGCCGATTCCCTGCGTAATCGGGCTGAGCGCGATCACGGTGGGCACGAGAGTGATGCCAGCGGCGATCATGAGCTGATGGGTTTCGTCGTCGGCAAACGCGGCATGCTCGATGGTGTCGACACCCGCCGCGATCGCGTTCGCGATGCCCTCGGAAGCATGCGCGTGCGCTGCGACCAGCACTCCGGCCTTGTGCGCCTCTTCGATCCCGGCCGTCATCTCCGCCACAGTTAGTTGCGGCAAACCAGGGTTCCCCGGGGTCGAGATGCCGCCCGTTGCCATCATCTTCACCGCACCGGCACCGTCCTTCAACTGCTCGCGCACCGCAAGCCTGACGTCGTCGGCACCGTCTGCAACGCGACCGTAGGCCGAGCAGTGACCGCCCGTCATCGTGATCGGCCGCCCGGCCGCGATGACCCGGGGCCCGAGCAGCGCACCCGAATTCACCTGACGGGCGTAGTCGAGCACCATGCCGTCGGTCGACCCGAGGTCACGCACCGAGGTGATTCCGGCGCGAAGCGCGAGCAGACCATTGTGGAAACAGGTAATCGAACGAATGAACGGTGCCCGATCCCAGTGCGCATACGGGGCCGGATGCGCCGCAAGATCGAAGTGCACGTGGCAATCGATCAAACCGGGCAGGATGAATCCGCCCTTCGCGTCGACCTCGGGAGTGCCGTCGGCGGCAACGTCGTCGGTGGTGATCTCGACAATCACGCCATCCCGCACGATCAGCGCCGCGAACGGGACGGCTTCCAACTGCTCGCCGACCAATGCAATTCCGTTACGGACGATGAGGTCGTCGGGTGTCTCGCTGATGCCCATCAGGCGAAGCTCGCCGTGTGGTAGTAGGAGTAACCGGTGGGACCGAAGTGGATGTTCTTGAGGCTTGCGTCACCCGAATAGACCCCGCTCACGTTCCACAGCGGCAGGAAGATCGCCGCTTCCATCAGCGTCGTGGTGATTTTCTCGTACGCGGCGGTCCGCGTGGTGGTGTTTGCGATCGCGTTCGCCGTTGCGATCCCGGTATCGATCGATGGGTTGCTGTAATGCGCCCAGTTGAAGCCCGATTTGATCTGTTGGGTTGTCACGAGATTGTTCAGCAGATACGGATCAAGGTCGTAGTAGAAGATTGCCGAGAGATTCTGGACACCCTGGTTGTACGACGCCGCCGCAGTGGTGAACGGCTGCGAGGCGGTCGTCGAGGTGAACCCGACTTCCTTCAGCGCGTTTGCCACGAACTGGGTTGGCAGGTCGAATCCGTTTGCCGACTGGATCAGGATATCGAGCGAGAGCGGCTTGCCATTCTTGCTACGCGTTCCGTCGCTGCCGGTCTTCCAGCCTGCGGCGTCCAGGAGACTCTTCGCTTTGGCAGGGTTGTACTCGTACATGGTGTCGTTGGCTTTCAAATAGCCCGGCGTGGTCGGCGTGAGCACGTTGTAGGCCGGCGTAAAGACTCCTCGCTGCACGGTGTCGTTGAGTTTCTTCTGGTCGACCGCGTACATGATTGCCTGGCGAACACGGATATCGTCGGTCGGCCCTTTGTCGATGTTGATCGGATAGCCATACGGCTGGCCCGTCGACGGAACGTTGTAATGCTTGAATTGGCTCATCTTTTCGACCGTCGCGATGGTGTCGGGATCGAGGTTCATTGCCATCTGGATCTGCCCGCCCCGAAGCGCGTTGTACCGGGCGCTCGTGTCGAGCAGAATCTTGAAGGTCAACGTGCTGAGCTTTGCCGGCCCAGCTGCACCGAAGGCAACGGGGCCCCACTGGTATTTCGGGTTCCGCGCGAGGCCAACGTGATCCTGCGTCACGTACTCGACGAATTTGAATGGACCGGTGCCGGTTGGATGTGCAGCCACGCCGGCGGCTCCGTATTTCTTCAACGCCGTTGGCGACTGCATCCCGAAGAGGACGCTCGTCATCTCGTGCTCGAACGCCGCATTGGCTGCGGTGAAAACGACCTGGGCCGTGTACTGGTCGATGACAACGGTCTCTTTGTACGGGCCGAGCGAGCCGATCGCCGAACGCGACTTGGTGGCGGGGTCGACGATGTGGTCAAGGCTCGCCTTGACCGCGTTCGCGTCAAAGTGCGTACCGTCGTGGAAGTCGACGTCCTGGCGAAGTTTGAAGGTGTACTTGGTCGCGTCGGGCGAGATCTCGTAGCTCTCGGCGAGCCCGGGGTGAAACTCGTTCTGTCCGGCGGCGTTGGGCAGCCACCAGATCAGGGGATCGAAAATGTGGTTGATCATCATCGAGGTCATCGCAAGCCCGGTCGCTGCCGGGTCGAGAGAATCAGGCTCCTGGTAGATACCAACTGTCAAGGTGGTCGTGCCTTTGGCCGCGCCACTGGCGCCGGACACTCCACAGGCCGCAAGCAGCGAGCTCAGTCCGATGGCCAATACGCCAGCTCCGCCAGCTTGCAGTACCCCACGTCGGCTAAACGTCGACGAGCGGAATGTCTTACTGACAGGATGCGCGTCGCGGCTCACAGTTCTGCTTTCAGACATCATTTCTTCATTCACGATCGGACCTCTTTCTGCTCAGGCATAGCAACGTCGGTTTAATGGTCGAACTTCGTTTTTTCGAGGGTGTTACGGGGGCATGACGGTCCGTCGATGACGACGTTCCGTCAGGAGATCTGGGCTGTCGCATTTTCGGTAGGAGCCGGCAGGTTCGCGAGGGATCTGATTGCGAGTTCCGCATGAACCAGCGCGCCTCGTGACATGACCGCATCGTCGAATTGGGCGAGCGGGCTGTGGTTGGTCGGAGCGGCGGCGAAGTCGTCATAAACGGATGCCCCGAGCATCATGTAACTGCCGGGAACCGCCTGCAGGACGCGGGAGAAGTCCTCGGAACCAGACTCCGGGTGCTCCATCGGCTCGAATTGGTCCGCCCCAAAGAGGTCGCCTATCACCTCTCCCACAAATGCTGCGCTGGCCGCATCGTTGACGGTCACCGGATATTCGCGGGTGTACTCGACATCGACGTCGAGGCCGAGGGATTTGGCGATGCCCTCGCAGACTTCCGTGAGGTATCCGCCGATGCGATCACCGTTGCGGTGCGAGAACGTGCGCACGGTGGCCTCGAATCCGGCCGTCTCGGGGATGATGTTGCTCCGCGTGCCGCCCTCAATCTTTCCGATGGTCACCACCACGGGATCGAAGATGTCGAAGCGTCTGGTGACCATGGTTTGCAGCGACGTGATCATGGCGGCCAGGCCCGAGATCGGATCGCGACCGAGATGGGGGGTCGAGCCGTGACTGCCGCTACCCTGCACCGTCACTCGCAGTCGACTGCTCGACGACATCATGATGCCGCCGCGAGTGGTGAAGACCCCGTTCGCGGTCTTGCTCGATCGAACGTGCATCCCGAAGGCGGCACTGACCATCGGCCCGGCCGCCGTCAAGACACCCTCGTCGATCATTGACTGCGCTCCATCCCACCCCTCTTCGCCTGGCTGGAACATAAAGACCACATCGCCTCCGAGCGCCTCCCGCTGCTGCGAAAGAAGCCGCGCGCCGGCAACAAGCATCGCCATGTGCAGGTCATGTCCGCAGGCGTGCATCGCGCCATCGATCTGGCTGGTGAATGGCACTCCCGTGCGCTCCTGGACCGGCAGCGCGTCCATGTCGGCGCGCAACAAAACGGCCCGTCCCGTGCTCCGGCCGCCTCGGAGGACCCCGGTAATCGACGTCAGACTCTTGCCGACGGACAGCTCAAGGCCGAGGCCATCGAGCGCATCAAGCAACGTCGCTTGCGTCTCAGGAAGTTGCAGCCCGATTTCGGGACGGCGGTGCAGTCGATGCCGAAGCTCGACAATTTCCGGCGCGATTTCATCGATGTCGGTGCGGAGCGTGGAACTGATCGTCATGTAGGCCTCCCGGCTTCTGAAGTTGGTTCAGAGTATGATTGCGATTGTTACCAGTAGATTTCGTTTCACATTTCATTCAAAAATGTCTGATTTACGAAGGATTCCGCCATGTTGACCGATGAGGAAAACAAACTCATCGGCGCCCTCCAGATAGCCCCGAGAGCACCGTGGGCAGACATTGGAGAAGCGCTTGGAGTAAGCGGGATTACTGCTGCACGTCGGTGGGACCGCATCAGCGCCGAGGGGACAGCATGGATCACAGCGGCGCCCGGAATGGTCCGTCGCGCAGAGCAGTGCGTTGCCTATGTCGAAGTGGATTGTGCTCCGGCGAAACGCATGGCGGTGGCCGCCGAGTTGGCCAAACACGAGCTCGTGCTGACCGTTGAAATCACCACCGGCAGCGCCGACATCCTGCTCACCATTGCGGCCGCCGACCTCGCCACGCTTTCGCACTATCTGCTCGATCACCTCAGCTACACGAAAGACGTTCTGCGAACACGAGCCCGCGTCGCAACGCGGTTGTACACCGAAGGCTCGTCCTGGCGGCTGGTCGACTTCAGCGACGATCAACTTCGGATTCTTGAGCGCTCTCGCTACGAGGAAACCGAGGCGGGGGCGGACGAGGTCGTCGACATGACCGCGGATATGCGGCGAATTGCCGGGCTGCTCACTGTGAACGGGCGTGCCTCGTTCGCCGAGCTCGCAGCAGCGACCGGGATCAGTCCGACGAGCGTGCGCCGTCATGTCGGCAAGCTTCTTCGCAGTGGAATTCTGAAACCACGCACCGATGTTGCTGCGGAGCTGTCCGGCTCACCCGTGCAGGTTTACCTCTGGGCCGACGTGTCGGTCGAAGGCCTGCCGGAGGCTGCACGCGCAATCATGCAACTTCGCCAGGTCCGACTCTGCGCCACGGTCTCGTCGGCACCCAGCGTCGTGTTGTGCGCTTGGCTGCACACGGTGGAGGAGGTCCATCGACTGGAGCTGGCGATCGCCAAACGACTCCCGAACGTGAGGATTGTCGACCGGCTCGTCGTACTTCGGACCGTTAAACGGGTTGGTCGGTTAGTCGACACCCAGGGCCGAGCGATCGGGGTGGTACCGATCAACATCTGGGACGATTTCCTGGAGCACGATCTGAGCGAGAACGCGCAGACGGTCGCGGTCTGAATCGGTGCGGTGCGCATCCGCCTCGGCGCTACGTGAAAATATCCGCCAAAATCGGCGCTGGCGACCGTCAGGAAAGCACGCCGAGATCGCCGCTTTTCACGCAGTTCCGAAACACGTCTGTGACAAACGACAGGTACACCTGTCGACATGGCATTCATCCTGCGCAGACTCCTCGCGTCGATTCCTGTCGTGCTCGGGGTCACGATTATTGCGTTCCTGCTCATCCACATGGTGCCCGGCAATCCGGCTCAGGCCATGCTGTTCGGGTCCAACGCGAGCACGGCCCAGATCGCCGCTCTCAACAAGCAACTCGGCCTCACTCTTCCGCTCTGGGAGCAGTACTGGAACTTCCTCGTTCAGCTGCTGCATGGTGATCTCGGAATCTCCTACGTCACCCACAACACGGTGGCACACGAGTTGCTTTCGCGAATCCCGAGCACACTTGCGTTGACTGGCACGGCGATGCTGGTGGCGATCATCGTTGGCGTCCCCCTCGGGCTGGTCGCCGGCATCCGGCCCAATTCGGTTCTCGACAACATTGCCCGCGTCGTCTCTTTCATCGGGGTCGCGGTTCCGTACTTCTTCCTCGCGCTGCTGTTGATCCTGGTCGTAGCGCTTCAGTTCAATCTCGTGCCAGCGATCGATGACGGCAGTGTGAGCGCGCTTATCCTGCCGGCAATTTCGCTCGGATGGGGCTATGCCGCGATCCTGACCAGGCTCATCCGTGGGCGGGTCATCGAGGAGTACCGAAGCGACTACGTGAAATCTGCCAGGGCGCGCGGATGCTCGGAAACACGGGTGCTGCTCGGCCACGTTTTTCGCAACTCGTCCATCCCTGCGATCACGATGATCGGCCTCCAATTCGGCAACATCCTCACCGGCGCTGCAGTAACCGAGGTGATTTTCGGTCGCCCCGGCGTCGGCAGCTTTCTTGCCGCGTCGATTACCAGCAAGAACATCCCGGTCGTGCAGGGCGCGATCGTGTTGATCGGGATCAGCTACATCGTGATCAATCTCCTCGTCGACGTCGTCGTCGGGGTCGTGGACCCCCGTACCCGCCTCGCTACGGCGGCAGCATGAATCCTCAGGCAATCCACTCACCAAGGAGCCACTCATGACGACCGCGTCAGTCAACCGAATCCTGACCGCTACTCGACGTCGGCGGTCAGCACGTCGCACGAGCACGGTGATGTCGACGGCGATGGTCCTGATCCTCGTGGTGTCCGCAGCCATTCTCATCGACCCAGGACTGTTTACTCACACGAACCCGCTCTTCAACGGCACGGACTCGCTTGCCGCGCCCAGCGCCAGCCATCTGTTCGGCACCGACCAGCTGGGCCGGGATGTGTTCAGCCGAGTGATTTACGGGACGCGGCCGGTTCTCATTGCAAGCCTGGGCGGGGTGCTGCTGGCGACGGTCGCCGGCGTCGCCATCGGAATCGTCGGCGGAGTGGCACCGCGAACGATCAGCGTGGTTGTGATGCGCGTCGTCGACGTCCTGCTTGCCTTGCCTGTGCTCCTCATCGCCCTCATCCTCATCGCGACTATCGGCGCTGGTACGAACAGCATCATCCTTGCCCTCGGGGTTGCCTACACTCCCGGCTTCGCGCGAGTGGTCGAGGCATCCGTTCGCAAACTGCGCTCGATCGAATACGTGCAGGCTGCCAAGGTCTTCGGGTCAAGTGGACTGCGGACAGCTTTTCGACACCTGTTGCCGAACCTCGTGACCGAGGTCGTGGTCATGGCGAGCAGCGCAGTCGGCTGGGCGGTCCTCACCGCGACAACGCTGAGCTTCCTCGGTCTCGGCGTCCAACTGCCCAACCCCGACTGGGGAAGCGACCTTGCGGCGGGCGCAACCAGCCTCTCGACCGCCTGGTGGCTGTCGACGTTTCCCGGCCTTGCGATCACCGTGACAATCCTCATCGCGAACTTCGCGGGCGACTGGTTCATGAGGTTGATCGATCCTGTCGGACGGCCAACACGCACCAAATTCCGGGCCTTTCGAGGGCTCCGCACCGAGCAGCCGTCCGCACAGGAGGAGAAAGCATGACCATCACAACCACTGTCGAAGCTCCGACCGACTCTGTGCGCAGCAGCACCACGGTGCTGAGCGTGCGCGACCTCGAGGTTGAAATCGATACGCCGAACGGCACGGTTCGACCCGTCGACGGCGTGACATTCTCGGTGCGAGCGGGCGAGACACTTGGCATTGTCGGTGAGTCTGGTTCCGGCAAGACCATGACGGCCATGTCGGTGCTGCAATTGCTGCCGCCCGGAGGCGCCATTGTGGGTGGGTCCATCGAGTTCGACGGGCGTGAACTCACGACAATGAGTGCTTCCGACCTGCGTCGACTGCGCGGGAACGACATCGGGATGGTGTTCCAGGATCCGATGACCTCGCTCAACCCGACGCGCACCGTCGGAAGCCAACTGCGCGAGGCGTACCTGATTCACCACCGTGGTGCGTCAGCGAAAGTTGCAAACGCCCGCGCGGAAGAGGTGCTGTCCCTCGTGCGGATGCCGCGACCGAAGGAGCGACTGCGCGACTTTCCGCATCAGCTCTCGGGTGGCATGCGTCAGCGAGCGATGATCGCCATCGCCCTGGTCTGCGATCCTCGCCTCCTGATCGCCGACGAACCGACAACGGCCCTCGACGTTTCGATCCAGGCGCAAATCCTCGATCTTCTCGACGACCTCAAGACCAGACTCGGGATGGGCGTGATCCTGGTCACGCACGATCTCGGTGTCATCGCCGGGCACGCCGACCGCGTCGCCGTGATGTACGGCGGTCGCGTCGTCGAAGAATCTCCGACGCGCACTCTGTTCGCAAACCCTCGGCACCGGTACACGCAGGCACTGTTCGAGTCGATGCCGACCATGGATCTTGATGCCCGCCACGCGCTCGCATCCATTCCCGGCCTCCCGCCCCAGCTGATCAATCTGACGCCAATGTGCCGGTTCGCCGCGCGCTGTCGGTTCGCGACAGAGGAGTGCAGGACCCAGGATCCCGCAGCGCTCGAGGTAGCACCCGGCCATACCCACTCGTGTTTCCACCCGAGGGACGCCGCGGACCTCACACCGGATGACCGCGACTTCGTCGTTGCGGACGATGAAACAACCCCGCGCGGCGGCACCGGAAACACTCTCGTCAGCCTTCACGCGATCGCGAAGCAATTTCGCATCAAGAACCCTGTAGCGTTCAAACCTCGTCGCATCCTGCACGCGGTCTCGGGCGTCACCCTCGACGTGAAAGAGGGCGAGACACTCGGCATTGTCGGTGAATCCGGTTCCGGTAAGACAACCGTTGGCCGCCTTCTCGTCGGTTTGGAAACCCCGACGAGCGGCACAGTGACGCTCGGCGGCGACGACATCAGCACGTTGAGTCGGGCCGAATGGCACAAGCGCCGTGGTGACCTGCAAATTATGTTCCAGGACTCGTCGGCAGCTCTCGACCCACGGATGACCGTGGCCGACCTGATCGCGGAACCCCTCGCCGCCCAGCACATCGGAAACGGTCGCGAGCGACGCGAAAAAGTTCTCGAATTGCTCGACGCTGTCGGGCTCCCCCGGTCAGCCGCCGAGCGTCGCGCCCACGAATTCTCGGGCGGTCAGCGCCAGCGCATCGCAATGGCCCGTGCCCTCGTGCTCCGACCAAAGATAATTGTCGCCGACGAGCCGGTGTCCGCTTTGGATGTGTCGATACAGGCGCAGATCCTCAACCTCATGCGCTCCCTGCAGGTTTCGTACTCGCTCACCTACGTCGTCATCTCCCACGATCTGTCGCTCCTCAAATACCTGGCCGACAGGATCGGCGTCATGTATCTCGGAAAGCTCGTCGAGATTGGCCCGAGCACCGAGGTCTATTCGGCCCCGCGGCATCCGTACACGGCGGGACTGATCGCCTCGATCCCGACTCCCGACCCGGCCCGGGAAAAGAGCCGGAGCACCGAAGGGCTGTCGGGCGAAATCGCGTCCGCGATCGATCCGCCGAGCGGCTGCCGGTTCCGGACGCGGTGCCCGCTGGCCACCGAATTGTGCGCGCGCGAGGAACCCGTCCTTGACCTGCGCGACGGACCGCACGCCGTCGCCTGCCACTTTCCGCTGTCGCAGGAGTCGGCCATCGCGCAGGAGAGCGCCTCGCTGGCAAGCTGACACCTAGTCATATAAAAAATGATCGCGAGGAGACCCGCATGGACTTCGACATTCAATACCCGAGCAATCGAAGCACGGTTATGGGCCGGAACGCCGTCGCTACATCGCAACCACTCGCCGCGCAGGCCGGGCTCCGAATGCTGCTCGAAGGCGGCAATGCGGTCGATGCGGCAATTGCTGCCGCGACCGCGCTCACAGTTGTCGAACCGAACTGCAACGGCATCGGCAGCGACCTCTTCGCCATCGTCTGGGACGGTTCCCGCCTCCACGGTCTCAACGCGAGCGGCCGCAGCCCGGCCGCTCTCACCCCCAGCCGATTCGCGGGGCTCGAGACGATTCCCCTGCGGGGCTGGGATTCGGTTACCGTGCCCGGCGCGGTATCGGGATGGGTGGCGCTTGCGCGACGCTTCGCCACCCTTCCGCTTGAGCATCTCGTCTCCCCTGCCGTCTCGTACGCACGAGACGGCTTTCAAGTCAGCCCGACCGTCGCACGGAACTGGAACAGCAGCGTCGATACATACAGCAGCTTCGACGGGTTCGCCCAGGGTTTCCTCCCCCAAGGCCGCGCCCCTCGCCCTGGGGAACGCTTCAGTTTTCCCGACCAGGCGCGCACGCTCGAGCTCATTGCTGCGACCGAGGGTGAGGCCTTCTACCGCGGAGAACTTGCGAGGGCTATGGCGGCCGATGCGCACAGGCACGGCGGGCTCATGACCGAACAGGATCTCGCCGAACACGCGGCCGATTGGGTCGGAACGATGTCCGTCGAGTATCGCGGCATGGAGCTCCATGAGATTCCGCCGAGTGGACAGGGCATCGCCGCGCTCATCGGGCTGGGCATTCTGCGGCATCACCCGTTGGCCGATGCTCCGGTCGACTCCGCTGACAGCATCCATCTCCAGATCGAGGCGATGAAACTCGCGCTCGCTGATGTCTACCGCTACTGTGCCGACCCCGACTACATGGATGTGGGAGCCACCGAGCTCCTCGACGACGGATACCTGGCCGAGCGCGCTGCACTGATCGATTCCCGGATCGCGGCAGCCCCGTCGTACGGGTTGCCCAAACGCGGCGGCACCGTCTACCTCACGACCGCCGACGAGCGCGGCATGATGGTGTCGCTCATCCAGTCCAACTACTTCGGCTTCGGGTCCGGCATCGTCGTCCCCGGCACGGGAATCAGTCTGCAGAACCGCGGGGCAGGTTTCGTTCTGAAGGCCGGCCATCCCAACGAGGTCGGTGGGGGCAAGCGACCCTTCCACACCATCATCCCTGGGTTCCTTACTCGCGATGGCGCACCCCAGCTGAGCTTCGGAGTCATGGGCGGGGCTCTGCAAGCCCAGGCTCACCTGCAAGTGATCGTTCGCGCGATCGACTACGCACAGAACCCGCAGTCCGTGGCCGACGCCCCCCGCTGGTTCATCTCGGGAGGGCGAGACCTCGATGTCGAGCCCGGGTTCGCACCAGAAGTGCTCGAGGAACTCGGCCGGCGCGGTCACCGGATCACCCAACACGCTCCACGCGACTACTCGCTGTTCGGCGGGGCCCAGCTGATCTGGCGAACGGAGGACGGCTACATCGCCGGTTCTGACCACCGAAAGGATGGCCAGGCCGTCGCCTTCTGAACGTGCGGCCACGCGTCCGGCTGCCAGGAGGCGGCGCGACACGGACCGTGATACTCGATGCTTCGGTATCGAGTATCTGGGCCGCGCCCCATGGGGCTGACAGTTGCTGTCACTTTGCCCGTCGCGCGGCGACAACGAATGTCACCTCCGCCTGACGATCCGCCCGACTTGGGAGGTGCGGGCGCTGGCGAAGCGTACTCCACAGCGTTCACTCCTGTCCCGAACCTTGTCCGCGACCGCGGAGGTATTACGCCTGCCCAGGCGCCACCGAGTCCGTGGCCTTCACGACCGAGCGGCGGGTGAGAATGAGCACGGTGACGATGTGCGCCGCGAGCACCAGGGCGATGAACACGAGCATGACATCCCGCGCCGGCCAGTACAGGGTCGCAACCCCCAACCCGATCACCGGTACCGAAAGTCCGATGTAGGCCCCGAGGAAGAACCCGGCGAGAACCTCCGCGCGGGCCTCCGGTAAGGCGGCTCCGCCAGCAGTCACCATGGCGGATCGGAACAGCAGGCCAGCTCCGGCTCCCGTGACGATGCCGCCGATCACGAACACGACGATGTTGGGCAGCCACATTCCGATGCTGAAGAGTCCGAGCCCGACGATCAGGATCGGAATGCTCCTGCGAAGCATGGCACGCGTGTCCCAGCTGGAGAGCGCAATCTGCGCGGCAGCGCCAGCGGCGAATGCGGCAAATGCAACCAGTCCCGCGAAGGCGTATGAGGTCTCATGCATGGTGGCGAGGAAGCTGGGAACCAGTGAGTTGAAGACTCCGAACACGGCGAAGGCCGCAATTCCGGCTCCCGTTGCCGCGAAGAACGTGCCTCGCGTGGCGCGCGGTACGGCGATCCTCTGGGGACGATAGCGAGGTACGGGACTGGGAATCAGCGCCGTCTCCGGGGACACCGCGACCAGGATCGCGAGAACGGCGATCGCAATCGCGAACA
>JAODMY010000011.1 GCA_025465535.1 Glaciihabitans sp. | reverse complement strand
GACCTCGCCGTCGCCCTGGGGTTCACGATCCCGGAGCGTCCGGGAACCGCGGTGCCGTTCACGGCGCAGACCCGGATGAGCGGCGTCGATTACGAGGATGGAAGCCAGGTCCGCAAGGGCGCAGGCTCCATGGTCATCTCGTGGGTCGAAGAAACAAATCCGCTTGATAAGAAGCAGCGCGCGGAGGTCGATGCAATCACGACGCGCATCGCCCAGGCCGGTGGTACGCCGCTGGTCGTCGCTGAGCGAAGCGCGGCTGGCAAGGCCAGAGTCCTTGGTGTCGTCTACCTGAAGGATGTCGTGAAGACGGGCCTCGCTGCTCGCTTCGCCGATCTCCGCAGGATGGGCATCCGGACCGTCATGATCACCGGAGACAATCCGCTGACCGCGAAGGCGATCGCCGAGGAGGCTGGTGTCGATGACTTCCTGGCCGAGGCGACTCCTGAGGACAAGATGGAGCTGATCAAGAAGGAGCAAGAGGGCGGCAACCTTGTCGCGATGACCGGGGACGGAACGAACGATGCTCCCGCGCTCGCGCAGGCGGATGTCGGCGTGGCAATGAACACGGGAACCTCCGCAGCCAAGGAGGCCGGCAACATGGTCGACCTCGACTCCGACCCCACGAAGCTGATCGACATCGTCGGCATCGGCAAGCAGTTGCTGATCACCCGAGGAGCGCTGACGACGTTCTCGATCGCGAACGACGTCGCCAAGTACTTCGCCATCATTCCGGCCATGTTCGTCGCGAGCTATCCGGGGCTCAAGGCGCTGAACTTCATGCAGCTGCACACCCCCCAGTCGGCAATCCTGTCGGCCGTGGTGTTCAACGCGCTGATCATCATCGCGCTGATCCCGCTGTCGCTGCGAGGCGTGAAATACCGACCGACGACCGTGTCCAAGATCCTGGGTCGAAACCTGTGGATCTACGGCGTGGGCGGTCTCATCGCCCCATTCATCGGGATCAAGCTCATTGACCTCGTGATCGCCCTCATCCCCGGTTTCTAGACCGCGCACAAGAATAAGAAACGGAACTAAGACAATGAGTTCTCTCCGCGGCACAACCAGGCAATACTGGGTCGCACTACGCGCCATGATCGTCTTCACGGTGGTCCTCGGCATCGCCTATCCGATCGTGATCACCGGGATCGGGCTGATCGCCCCGTCCCAGGCAAACGGATCGAAGCTCACGGTCGATGGCAGGACGGTGGGCTCCGCCCTCCTCGGCCAGAGCTTCACTGACTCAAAGGGCAATGCCCTCCCGCAGTGGTTCCAGTCGCGACCGTCTGCCGCAGGCACCGGTTACGACGCCGGTGCTTCGAGCGCGAGCAACCAGGGCACGGAAAGCCCGGCCCTGATCACGGCGATCAAGCAGCGCAAGGCCGCGATCGCCAAGAGCGACAACGTCAATCCGGCATCCATTCCGCCGGACGCGCTCACGGCATCCGCCTCGGGACTCGACCCGGACATCAGCCCGGCGTATGCCCGCCTGCAGATTGACCGGGTCGCCGCGGCACGCGACCTGACGGTCGCCCAGGTCACGAAGCTGGTGAACTCGTTCGTTGCCGGACGGGAGCTCGGCTACATCGGTGACCCGACCGTGAACGTGCTCGAGCTCAACATCGCACTGTCGAAGTTGAAGGGTTAATCCAATGAGGAAGGGGCGGCTCCGCGTGCTCCTCGGGGCCGCCCCCGGGGTTGGCAAGACCTACACGATGCTCGAGGAGGGCGCTCGCCTTCGTCGCGAGGGGCGGGATGTCGTGGTCGCGGTCGTGGAAACCCACGGCAGGCCGCTGACGGCCGCCCTCCTCGACGGGCAGCAGGTCATGCCCCGCAAGCTCGTGAGCCACCGGGGCGTCGAGCTCTCCGAGATGGACCTGGATGCCGTCCTCGCGCGGCACCCGGACGTCGCACTCGTCGACGAACTCGCACACACCAACGCGCCCGGTTCGGTCAACGAAAAGCGTTGGCAGGACGTCGAGGCGCTCCTCGAGGCCGGCATCGACGTGATGTCCACGGTGAACGTGCAACACATCGAGTCGCTTCGGGATGTCGTAGAACAGATCACCGGAGCCCTCCAACGGGAGACCGTTCCGGATGCCGTGCTGCGTACCGCCGACCAGATCGAGGTGATCGACCTCGCGCCGCAGTCGCTCCGAGACCGCCTGGCCGAGGGGCACGTCTATCCCGCCAGCCGCATCGACGCGGCGCTGTCGAACTACTTTCGGCTCGGCAACCTCACCGCACTGCGCGAAATCGCGCTGCTCTGGCTCGCGGACGAGGTCGATACCGCGCTCAAGGCGTACCGGGTCGAGAAGGGGATCGACAGCAAGTGGGAGGCGAGGGAGCGCGTCGTCGTCGCACTCACCGGAGGCCTGGAGGGGGAGACCCTGATCCGTCGGGGGGCGAGGATCGCCGCGCGGTCGGCCGGCGGGGAACTCATCGCTGTTCACATCGTCAGCCAGGACGGGCTCAGTGAGCACTATCCCGGCGCTCTCGCGGCACAGCGCGCTCTCACCGAGAAACTGGGTGGTGGATACCATCAGGTCGTCGGCGACGACATCCCCCGTGCGCTCGTGGAATTCGCCAAGGGGCTGAACGCAACGCAGCTGGTGATCGGCGTCAGCAGGCGCAGCCGCCTCTCCGCAGCATTCACCGGACCGGGCACGGCCGCGACGGTGATTCGCGAATCCGGCGTCATCGATGTGCACATCGTGAACCACGCCGCGGCGGGTGGTCGCTTCGCGCTACCGCGGCTCGGTGGCGCGCTCACGATGAAGCGCAGGATCGCTGGCGCCCTCGTCGCGCTCCTCGCCGGACCCCTCGTCACGCTGGTCCTGTTCGTCTCGCGAAGCATGGATTCGATCACGGCGGACGTTCTCGGTTTCCAGCTCCTTGTCGTACTCGTCGCGCTGATCGGAGGCATCTGGCCGGCGCTGTTCGCCGCCGTGCTTTCGGGTCTCACCCTCGACATTTTCTTTGTCCAACCGCTGTTCAGCATCACAATCACGAACCCCGTGCACCTGCTCGCTCTCGTCCTGTACGTCCTGAACGCCCTGCTCGTCAGCTACGTCGTCGACCAGGCCGCGCGACGTTCGCGCGCCGCCACGCGCGCGCTCGCGGAGTCGGAGCTGCTTGCGTCGATCACGGGCAGTGTCTTCCGGGGACAGGACGCCCTGCAGGCACTGGTCGCCCGCACGAAGGAGGCGTTCTCGCTCACCAGCGTGCGACTGCTGTCGAAGGGCGAGACGATCCTGCAGGAGGGTGAATCGCAGCCCGGTGATCCGGTCACTTCCATTCCCACCGGTGAGCGCGGGACCCTCGAGCTGCACGGCGCAGACCTTCACGCGTCGGAGCGCCGACTTCTCAGTGTCATCGCCGCGCAGATCGATGCCGCGCTCGAATACCGCGAACTGGCCGAGACGGCTCAGGAGGTTGGTCCGCTCGCGGAGGTCGACCGTGTGCGAAGCGCTCTGCTCGCCGCCGTCGGGCACGACCTGCGGCGACCACTGGCCGCCGCGACCGCCGCGGTGACGGGCCTCCGGTCGCCCGGCATCGTCTGGTCCGACACTGATCGGGACGAGCTGCTCGCGACAGCCCAGGAGAGCCTCGAGTCGCTATCGGCCCTCGTCACGAACCTGTTGGACGTGACGCGCCTGCAGGCTGGTGCACTCGCGGTGTCGACCGTGCCGGTGGATGTCGCGGAGGTGGTCCTTCCCGCCCTCGACGAGCTCGGCCTCGGGCCGGCTGACGTCGAACTTGATCTTCCCCCCGACCTCCCGCCCGTCGTTGCCGATCCGGGCCTGCTCCAGCGGGTCATCGTGAACCTGCTGGATAACGCAACGCGGTTCTCCCCGGATCAGCAGGCCGTCCGCATTTCGGCCAGCAAGTTCGCCGGGCTGGTGGAGATCCGAATCGCCGACTGTGGCCCAGGGGTCGAAGCCGACCGCCGCGATGACATCTTCGTGCCGTTCCAACGCCTCGGGGACACCGACAACCTCACCGGGCTCGGGCTCGGCCTCGCACTGTCCAAGGGATTCACCGAAGGCATGGGCGGCAGCCTGCAGGCCGAAGAGACGCCGGGAGGCGGGCTCTCGATGGTGATCTCGCTCTCGGCCGTCGACAGCGTGGATCGCGGAGGAAACGCCAAATGAGAATCCTGATCGCGGACGACGACCCGCAAATTCTTCGCGCCCTCAAGGTCACCCTGCGCGCGCGCGGCTACGACATCATCACGGCCGGCGATGGCGTCCAGGCGCTCGAGGCGGCCGCGAGCCACCATCCCGATCTCGTCGTGCTCGACCTCGGGATGCCCAAACTCGACGGCGTCGAGGTGATCGAGGGATTGCGCGGCTGGACCCAGGTACCGATTCTCGTGGTGTCCGGACGCACCGATGCGGCGGACAAGGTCGATGCCCTCGACGCGGGGGCCGACGACTATGTCACGAAGCCGTTCGCCATCGACGAGCTGCTGGCCCGCATCCGCGCGCTCACCCGGAGGGTGGTCAGCTCCGATGACGAGCCGGTGATCTCGTTCGGCGCGATCAGCATCGATTTCTCAGCCAAGCAGGTCCTGCGCCGCGTGGGGGAGCGAAGCGAATCCGTGCGTCTGACCCCGACCGAGTGGCGAATCCTCGAACTCCTGGTGCACAACCCGGACAAGCTGGTGACCCGGGAATCGCTTCTCAGCCAGATCTGGGGTCCGCACCACACCAAGGACACCGGATATCTCCGCCTCTATTTCGCCCAGCTGCGGAAGAAACTCGAGCCGATTCCCGCGGAACCGCGGTACTTCGTGACGGTACTGGGAATGGGCTACCGGTTCGTGCCGGACGAGGCTCCGTGACGAGCGGCGCAAGGATTTCGTAAGTTTCGACCCGCAGCCCGTGGAGACACCGTTAGGAAGTCCGACGCCCGCCCCGCGGAAGCGTAGACCTGCACTCATGACGCTCACGCACATCCTTCCATCGCTCCGTCGCACGCTGCCGGATCCGCTGTCCTCGGACAGCTGGCCCGAGTACACGGTCACCGGGCCCGACGACGTCACGGTCGCTGGACTCTCGCTTGTCACGCTCGTTCAGTGGTGCGGCACCCCGTGCGTTCACACCGCGGCAGCCGTCATTCCCGGCACCCACGGTCGACCCTCGGAGACCGAACTCGCCTCCGTCGTCATGGTGCGGGTCACCGCGGTGACTCTCGAGGGCGGCCGGCTCCAGGTCTGGATCGACGGCGAACTTGATGGTTGCAAAGCGATAATGGGGGAGACGCGCATGATCGGTCGGGTATCCACCGCGCACGCCACTGACGCCGTGATCTACTCCGTGTCAGCCCACGCACCCGTGCACCACGCCCTCGAGCTGCCGGTCGACCTTCGTGCTGGCGACGTGCTCGCGATCCCGTGCGTCGGTGTGACCATGCATCGGGACGTCCAGAGCCGGTCGCGGCATCCCGAGCGGCTGTCGGATGATCGCGTCGATTATGAGCGGGACGAATTTCCGTTCGTGCCGTGCGGAAAATAGGAGATCGGATTCATGTCATCTGCGGATAATTCCGAAGTGGGCGGCTTTCGCGCTCGCAGCAGGGATCCGTTGGCGTACCTCGAGCCGGGTTCTCGAGCCTGGGGAGGGATCAATATCAGCGACGCTGTCGCAGCTCACCGGTCCGGCTTCCTGCGCTACCGACTCGAGGTGCTCGCGCCGGGCACGAACGCGGCGGAGCGGCGGGAGCTCCGGATCTTCCGGCTCGTCCGGGTCTGGGGCGCGGTTGCTGCCTTCGTGGCCGAAATGCTGGCAGGGGTGATCTGGCCGGGAGGGGTTGGGATCCTGGCGATCATCGGGTGCTACCTGGTCGTCGTCTTCTACTGGCTGCTCCGCACGAGCCGAACTCGTAGATCCATTCGCCGAGCCTCGATCGCCGTCATCCTCAGGGGCGAGCCCGGTGGAGTCATCGGAGATTTCGATCTCTTCGTGGACTGCGTCAATTCGCTGCGGGAACTCGACAGTCTCTCAGCCGACGGCACCGTGAGCCCGGTTGCCTACGAACTGTCATGGTCGCGGGTCTACTCGCGGCTCGGACCGAGCAGCAATTCCACACATGCCGGATGATAAGTTTGCTCGGTGATAGGCGTTATTTCGTATCAGACCGGCAACGCTCGAAGTGTCCTGCGGGCACTGGCGGCGATCGGAGCACCGGCACGGCTCGTCGCCTCGCCTGACGACTGCGACGACATCGATCGATTCGTTCTTCCCGGTGTTGGCGCCGCCGACGTCACGATGAAGTCGTTGGAAGAGGCCGGCTGGCCCGACTACCTTCGCGCTCGTGTTGTCGAGGGAGGCGCCCCGTTCCTCGGCGTCTGCGTCGGACTGCAGGTGCTGCTCGATCACAGCGCGGAAGGCGATGTGGATGGGCTCGGCTGGCTGTCCGGCGAGGTTCGGGAGTTCCCGAGTTCTGAGCTGCGCGTGCCGCAGATGGGCTGGAACTCGGTGGACGTGAAATCCACGCATCCGCTGCTCGCCGGCGTGCCGAGCGACTCGTACTTCTACTTCGTCAACTCCTACTTCGCGACCGTCGGGGACGATGACCTGCTCGCCACGACCGAGTACGGTGCCCCGTTCGCCGCGGTCATCGGCCGGGACAACATCATGGCGACACAGTTCCATGTCGAGAAGAGCGGCCCGGCAGGCCTCGCGGTACTGACTAACTTCGTAAACTTCGGAAAGGCCGCCTAATGCTCACCACGCGCCTCATCGCCTGCCTCGACGTCGTCGAAGGCAACGTCACCAAGGCACGCCGGTTCGAAGACAACATCGTCGTGGGTGACGTCGAGACGGTCGTCGCGGGGCTGTACCAGCAGCAGATCGACGAGGTGATCTTCTACGACATCCTCGCGAGTGCGCAGAACCGCCGCATCGATCTCGAGACGGTCGAGCGCGTCGCGTCGCGGGTGTTCATTCCGCTGACGGTCGGCGGCGGGATCAAGTCCCTCGAGGACATGCACCTCGTCCTCGATGCGGGGGCAGAAAAGATCAGCATGGACTCGATGGCTGTCAAGAATCCGGAGTTGATCACGCAGGGGGCAAACGAGTTCGGCCGCCAGTGCATCGTCGTCAGCATGCAGGTCAAGCGGGTCGTGCCGACCGCCGCGATCCCGAGTGGCTACGAGGTCGCCATCAACGGCGCACGCGTCTTCACCGGAATGGATGCCGTCGAGTGGGCCCGCAAGGCCGAGGCGATGGGCGCGGGCGAGATTGTGGTCAACAGCATCGACCAGGACGGAACCCACCAGGGTTACGACCTGACCATCACCAAGGCGATCACGGATGCCGTCCGAGTCCCGGTGATCGCCTCGGGTGGCGCTGGTACGGTCGCGCACATTGCTGCTGCCGTGCAGGAGGCGGATGTCTCGGCCGCGATCGTCAGTTCGATCCTGTATTCCCCGCGGATGGAGAAGCTGACCACCGTCGCGGAGTTGAAGGCCGAACTCGCGCACGACTACGGAATTCACGTCAGGCCGATCGTCGCGGCCTAACGTCCACTAACCGCGTCTGCCCCCGTGTGATGCGTCTGCCCCCGTACGTACGGGGGCACACGCATCACACGGGGGCAGACAGCAATACTTTTGGAGCTGAAGAAGGCTTAGGACTTGATCGTCGGCTTCGTGGTCGTGGTCGTGTCCGCGGTGTTGGGCGTCGAAGCATCGGCTGCAGAAGCGTCCGTGCCGGCCTCGTCCTTGGTCTTGATCTCGTTCTTGAAGATTCGAGCGGACTGGCCAACGGCCTTGGCGAGAGCCGGCAGCTTCGTTGCGCCGAACAACAGGACGACGATGGCAAGAACGATGATGATGTGTGGTCCCGAGAAAAGGTCACCGAGCATGATATTTACGATCCTTTGCTTCGTTGATACTGCTGCTGCAAGATTCTAAGCGTTTCTTGCGTCGTCGAGCAGTTTGCCCCGGTTCGCTGCGAGTTTGCCGCCTCGGCGGTACTCGTTTTGCGACCAGATCAAGCAGCTCCTCCGCTGATGTTTCGGATGTCTTCTTGTCCAGAGTAATCTCTTCGTGCTGCGGGAGGTTGACTCTGTCGCAAACATCGAAAGAACACCTACTTGGCGGCGCCCACCCTGGTGGGAGTCTTGGCTGCAGCGGCCTTTGTCGCAGCGGCTTTCTTGGCGGGGGCGGTGCGAGCGGCCTTGGCCGGAGCTGCCGTGGCGGCGGGCGCGTGAAGCGCGCTTCCCGAGTTGCCCTGATCCACGCCCGGAGCCGCGATGACCTTGCCAGGGTTGAAGGTGCCAAGCGGATCGGTCGCGTCAAAGAGTCCCTGCATCACCGCAACTCCGCTCGCCGAGATGTCCTTCTCGAGCCACGGAGCATGCTCGAGGCCGACGCCGTGGTGGTGCGAGATGGTGGCGCCTGAGTCGATGAACGACTGCTGGATGGCGGACTTGACGATGTCGTACTGGGCGAGCGGCTGGTCGTTGTGCTCGAACGCGAACGTGAAGTACAGGCAGGCACCGTCGTGGTACGAGTGCGAGAGATGGGCCATGATCCAGCCCTTCACGCCGATCTCGTCATAGGCCTTCTGAGCCGCGGCGAATGCGCCGTCGTAGACGCCCTGCAGCTTCGACCACGGTGCTGAGGTCTCCGACACGTCGGCGGCGCCGCCCCGGTCGAGCAGGAAGTCGCGAAGGTATGGCGTATCGAACTTCTTCTGGTCGTAGAGGACGCCGGGCCCCTTGCCGACCTTCACACCGCCGTGGCGCTTGACGATCGCGCCGACCAGCTTCTGGTTGCGCGAGACGAGGCCATTGCCTCCCTCGTAACCGATGAACGACAGGCACATCCGCTCGGTGTCCCAGCCCTTGATCTTCTCGAGGAAGACGCCGAAGCCCTTGGTCACTGCCGCCGAGACACCCTTGCTCTCCTTGCTGGTCGCGAAGGACATTTTGGTCTCGCCCCAGTCGGAGACCCTGGTGATCGACGGCGTTGCATCGCTCTCCGAGATCTCGTGCATCGCCGCGAGTCCGGCCTGCCAGTTCGGGAAGAGATAGGCGATGATCTCGCGCTTCTCCGGCTTGCGGTGCACGCGAACGGTCACCTCGGTGATCACGCCGAGGCGACCCTCGCTGCCCACGATCATCTCGCGAACGTTCGGACCGGTTGACGCACTCGGGATCGGGCGAAGGACGAGGATGCCGTCGGGCCGAACCACGCGCATCCCGCGCGCGATGTCGGCGATGTCGCCGAACTTGTCGGACTGCATTCCGGAGGATCGGGTCGCAACCCAGCCGCCGAGCGTGGAGTGCGTGAAGCTGTCGGGGAAGTGGCCGAGCGTCCAGCCCTTCGCGACGAGCTGCTCCTCGAGGTCTGGCCCCTGGGCGCCGGCCTGGATGCGGGCGAGTCCGGATCCCTCGTCGATCTCGAGCACCTGGTTCAGGCGGCCGAGGTCGAGGGAAATGACGGTGCGTTTCTCGTTCGCGAGCGGCTCAAGGCTGCCAACGATGTTGGAGCCACCACCGAATGGGATGATGACCGCGTTGGCGGCGACCGCGGCGTCCACGATCTGCTTCACCTCGGCCTCATCTGCCGGGTAGAGCACGATGTCGGGTGTGCGGGGGAAGTCACCGGCACGAACGCGAATCAGGTCGCGAACGCTCTTGCCAAACGTGTGCACGACGCGGGACTCGTCATCCGTCGTCGCGTTCTCGGCTCCGACGATCGCGCTGAACTGCTTAACAAAGGCCGCGGATGCCTGGCTCTTCGGCACGGAAATCGACGAGAACGCGGCCACGGACTGTGGCTCTTTCCACAGGTCGATCCCGATTGCGAAGTCGACGAATGGCGCAAAACCGGGCTTGTCCTCGTGGTGGAAGGCCACGCCTTCCTCGCCCCAGCCCCACCACTTCATGTGCTTGACGCCGGCGCCTGTTTTTGCCTTCGGATCGCTCACCGCTGTGCTCCTTTGGAAGATGCTTGCTGGCCAAGAATAGTAGGAGTGAACTCCTCGCGCAGGCGAAGGATCTCCCGCCGCACGCGGTCAGTGAAGTCGACCGGATTTTCGCCAGACTTCGCGTGCATCGGAGCGCCGAAAACCACGCCGACTGGCAGCCGCCCGCGCTTGGGCCAATTGGTCCCGCGCGGGTGCGCGATGTTCACGCCGATGAGCGCAACCGGGATGCACGGCACACCGCAGGAGGTCGCGAGGGCGGCAGCTCCCGGCTTGAACGGCCCGAAGGTGCCATCCTTCGATCGCGTGCCCTCGGGGAACACCAGCAGCGGAATCCCGCGGCGCAGCAGCCCCTTCGCGCTGACGACCTTGGCGTTGGCCGCGCTGCGGTGCACGGGGAACGCGTTGAAGAACAGCGCCGTGAGCCCCCGTCGCCACCAGACATCGAAGAAGTAGTCGGCCGCAGCCCCCGCGGCCAGGTAGCGAGAGAGCCTGCTCGGAAGCGAACCGACGATGAGGGGGGTATCCAGGTGGCTCGAATGGTTGGCGACGACGACGTAGCCGCCGCGGACATCCTTCAGCTTGTCCTGGCCGATGACGGTCACCGTGACGAGGCGCGAGATGACCGGCTTCAGGAGTCCGTGTTGGGCAATGTAGCGCGCGGCGGCCTGGCCCCGCGAATTGAACCGGTCATGGATTTGGCGCGAAGGCGTCGCGACAGTGTCGGCGCCTCCGGGTACTTCAGCGGTCAAGGGGCAACCGGCTTTCTACGACTGGATGAGATGGATCCTGAGATGGAACGAATCGCGCTTCTTGGGGCATGCCGGGCCAACCAGATCAGGACACGGTAGCGAATAGTAGGTATGGAGATTACCTTGCCCCGGTCGACGTCACGCAGGCACGCTCGAACGAGTTGTTCGGCGTCGACCCACATCGAGTTGGGAATCCTGCTCGTCGAGACCCCGGCGCGATCGTGAAAGTTGGTGTGTACCCAGCCGGGGCAGAGAGCGGTCACGGTAACTCCGGTGCCCTTGAGTTCGATCGAGAGCCCCTCGCTGAACGACGTGACCCAGGCCTTGATGGCCGAGTAGCTCCCCATCGTGATGAAGCCGGCCGTGCTCGACACGTTGACGATCGCGCCAGTGCCTCTGGGCATCATCCCGCGCGCCGCAGCACCCGAGAGCACGAGAACAGCACGGCACATCACCTCGAATCCTCGATCGTGCGCCGAGACGTCGGGATCGGTCAACGCGGAATGCACGCTGAAACCGGCGTTGTTGACGAGCATGTCGATGGGGCGTTCCGGGTCTTCCAGCCGTGCGGCAACCCGATCCACTGCCTTACGATCATTAAGGTCAACCTGCATCGTCTCGACGGTGCGGCCGAGAGCGCGTATCTCGGTCGCCATCGTTTCGAGCCCTTCGGTCGACCGAGCAACGAGCACAAGGTCGTAACCCCGGGCAGCGAGGTTTCGAGCGAACGCGGCGCCAATGCCGGACGTTCCCCCGGTTACGAGAGCTACAACCATGACACTTACGATACGGTCTTGACAGGCAACTTCGTGCCTCGCACGGTTGCTTCACCAGCGGCAAGGGCTTGAATCCAATGACAACTACTGGCGATGTCGGTCAGCGAATGCGCTTTGACGTGCGCGAATTCGCTCGCACCGCCCATGGGAACCATCGAGAGACGCTTGACCTCGCGGAATACGCGACCACTCCTCTTAGCGCTGACAGTTTGCACGCCGTGCGCTACCTCGGGAGGCTCGAGAGCGCGACGATGGAGCACCTGCGCAACCTGCTTGTGACAGCAACTCACAAGGACGCACGGGTGACGGCCTTCCTCGTCACCTGGGCCTTCGAAAAGTTTTGGATCGCGGATGCGCTCGATGCGGTTCTCGAAGCCAACGGCCAGCCCCGGGCGCAGCGCACCGACGAGGGCAAGCGTCGCCACGGACGCGACGAGGCCAGTGACCGCCGGGGACCTATCCGCCGCGCAATATCCGCAATTCGTCTGGGAGTTCCGATCATCGCAGTTCACACCACCACCGGCCTGATCGACGAGTGGATCACTCGCACGGCATATCTCCGTCTCGCCGCCGCGAGCAAGAGTGCCGCCCTCGCATCCACGATCTCGATGATCCTGGATGTGAAGCAGCGGCACGCCGACTTCTTCGAGGATGAGTCGCGTCGCCGCCTGGGCGATTCTCCGCGAGCCGTCAAGCTCACGCGCGACGCGCTGCAGAAGGCCGCGTGGCCCATCGGCGCGGTCGACCGCTCGGCGGAAGATCGTTCCTTCTTCGAGACCTTCGTCTTCGGCGAAAAAGAGGGTGTCGCCTCCGCGGCGGCGATCGCGTCGAAGATCGCATCCCTTCCCGGGCTCGACCGCTCCATCGGTGAAGCAGTCGCCAAGAAACTCCTGCCGTGAGCCCGAAGAAAGCCGCGAAGACCGATTCCGTCTTCGCGCATGTCGGCTTGGGTAAATCGCACGTCTTCCTGACCGGTGGTACGGGATTCCTCGGCCAGGCGATCCTCGAGCGACTGCTTTCGGATCATCCGGAGACGACCATCACGCTCCTGATCCGTAAGAAGGGGAGCACGCCCGCTGTCGACCGACTTCGCACCCTTTTGAAGAAGCCCGTTTTCAAGATCTGGCGTGAACGGGTCGGTGAGGACGAGGTCGAGCGGGCCCTGCGGGATCGGCTTCGCGTGGTCGAGAGCGGTCTCGGGCCGCTGCCGGCCCTTCCGAAGGATCTGGATGTCGTCATCCACAGTGCTTCGACTGTTTCGTTCGATCCGCCCATCGACCAGGCCTTCGACACCAACGTCGGGGGAGCGGTCGGCCTCTACGAGGCGCTGCTCGAGAGCGGCGGAGATCCGCAGGTCGTCCACGTCTCCACCTGCTACGTCGGCGGCATCCGGAAGGGGTTTGCGCCAGAGGCCAGCCTGACGCACGATGTCGATTGGCGAGCGGAGTACGAGGCGGCCAAGGGTGCACGGGTGCGGGTCGAGATGGCCTCGCGCCAGCCGGATGCGCTCCGCAGGTTCATCGAAAACTCCCGTGCCCAGCACGGCAAGGAGGGCCCGCAGGCCGTCGCGAAGTACGCGGAGGCCGCTCGAGTCGAATCGGTGCAGAACACCCTCGTCGACTACGGACGCACCAGGGCGGAGAGCCTCGGCTGGACTGACGTCTACACGCTCACCAAGGCGTTCGCCGAACGGGCGGCAGAGCAGCTGTGGGCCGCGAAGGGCCATCGGCTCTCGATCGTGCGCCCCGCGATCATCGAGAGTGCGCTGCACCACCCCTACCCGGGATGGATCGACGGATTCAAGGTCGCGGATCCGCTCATCCTCGCCTACGGTCGCGGGCAGTTGCCCGAGTTCCCCGGCCTGCCGGACAGCGCGCTCGACGTCATCCCTGTCGACTACGTCGTCAACGTGATCCTTGCCGTTGCCGCGAACCCCGCTCCCGCAACCGAACCGGAATACTTCCATGTGAGTTCCGGGGCGAGCAATCCGCTGCCGATGCACCGCATGTTCTACAACGTCAACCTGTTCTTCAAGAACAACCCGATGCCGCAGCCGGGAACGGGCGACCACATCGTGGCCCCGACCTGGAAGTTCCCGGGCGGGCGAAAGGTCGAGAGCGCCCTGCGCAACGCGCAGAAGCGAAACGACCAGCACGGCAAGTGGCTCGAGCGGTTCCGGTCCAACGAGAGCAATCGGGTCAAGATGGCGAGGGTGCAGCAGCGCCGCGCCGACCTCGAGCTGCTGAGCAACTTCACCGAGCTCTACCGCGCCTACGTGCAAACCGAGATCATCTTCGATGACACCAACACCAAAGCGCTGCAGGCCTCACTGCCGCCGGAGCTGAAGGACGATATCGGATTCGACGTCAAGGCCATCGACTGGGAGGACTACTTCCAGAACGTCCACTTCCCCGCGGTCATGGCCATGACCCGCGCCTACGCCGTGCGGCCGACCGGTAACGACAGGCAGGCCAAGGCGCTGCCGCAGCGCACGGATGTCGTCGCCGTCTTCGACCTCGAGGGCACCGTGGTCGACGTCAACCTCGCCGTGCAGTACCTCTGGGTGCGATCGGCTGGCTTCCGCAAGGCGGCCTGGCCCGGCGAGTTCCTCAGCCTGGCGACATCCGTTCCCACTTACCTTCGGGCAGAGCGTCGGGATCGGGGCGAGTTCATCCGGATCTTCCTGCGCCGATACAAGGGGATGCCGGTTGCGCGCCTCGAGAAGGTCGTGTCCGGTGGTTATGGTGACACGCTCCTTCGGCACACGCTTCCCGCCGCGGTCGACCGCATTCGCGAACACAGGGCTGCCGGGCATCGCACGGTCCTCGTGACCGGATCCATCGGCATCCTCGCGTCTCCGCTCGCGGGCCTGTTCGACGAGGTCGTCGCAAGCACCATGCACCAGCAGGATGGCGTCCTCACCGGATTCCTCGAGCGCCCGCCGCTGGTCGACGAAGCTCGTGCAGCGTGGTTGCGCCAGTACGCGAAAACTCACGGCCTCAACCTGTCGCAGTCGTACGGATACGGCGACAGTCACGCCGACCTGGTCTGGCTCGAACTACTGGGAAATCCGAGCGCCGTGAACCCAGACACCAATCTTTCTCGCGAAGCGCAACGAAGAAGGTGGAGAATCTACAACTGGAAGCGCGGCGCGAACGGTCTCACTCATAATGGGATTAGTTCGAGCAGCGAACATCCCACAGAGGCACCGAAGGGAGTGGGAGCGTAACCCGCCGAGGTTGGCTTCCGTCACCACATGGCATTCGACATAGACAAATTCACCGAGACGTCCGTCAGAGTGCCGTGGGGCGACCTTGATCTCGAACAGTTCCGCGATCACCCGCTTCCGATTGGTACCCTTCGTACCCTTCGCTACATGGCGGATGTCGAGTACCACACGGTCTGCTACACGCGTGACCTGCTCACGACCCCCTCTCACAAAGAGGCAGATATGAGCGCGTTCATGACGATGTGGAACCGCGAGGAATTCTGGCATGGCGAGGCCCTGTCGACAGTTCTCGGCATCCACGGCATCACGGTCGACTTCGACGAGTTGAAGGCGACTCGACTGAAGCTCGGCTGGAAGGATCGGCTGGATCCGATCAAGCAGGCTGTTCTCGGCAAGCTGGTCGGTACCGACTTCGTCGCGGTGCACATGGCCTGGGGCGCGGCCAACGAGCTTTCCGCGATCCAGGCCTACAACCGGATGGCCGAACTCGAGAAGAACCCGACCCTCGCAGAGTTGCTTCGCCGCATTGCCAAGCAGGAGGCGCGGCACGTCGCGTTCTACACCTCGCAGGCACGCGAGCGCCTCGCCAAGAGCAAGAAGGCCCAGGTCATGGCTCGCATTGCGCTCGGAAACTTCTGGGCTCCCGTTGGCTCGAGCATCATGGAGCGGGCCGAGGTCAAACACGTGATGAATCACCTCATGAGCGGACCGGAAGGCCGCAAGGCGGCGCACAAGATCGATGCGGCCATCGGCGGGATGCCGGGCCTGAAGGGCCTGACCATCGTCGCCGATTCCCTTGACGCCCTCGGGATCGCCGCCTAACTCCGCGCTCTCGCGGTCGGCGCTCCACTGCGGCTTCGGCTCGCCAACCTTCCGTGGTGTACCGCCCGGTCTGTGCGGACTCCTAGTATGAAATAAGCGGCCTCCCGAAGCCGTCCATAGGATGTGGTCATGCACGAGGAATTGTCGGACCCGGTGCGCGTTCTGGATGTCGCCGGCGGGATCGTCGCGCGCGGCGGATTCGAGCGCCTCACGCTGAAGAGCCTCGGCATTGCGGCGGGGGTATCGGAGCGCAGCCTGATCAGGCAGTTCGGAACGATCCAGGAAGCGCTGGTTCTCATGCTGAACCGGGAGTTCACGGGAATCTATGTATCCGTTGTTGAGCACATCGACCGTGATCCTCGTGGCGGATTGCTTTCGCGCATCTACTACTACACGCTCTCCGCAACCTACGAGCGGCCGCTCGCCAGGATGCTCTACACCGTCGACCGGAACGCGATGAATTCGATCATGCGCACCGCCAACAGCTTTGGCTACCTGCCCGGGGTCGGCATCCGCGCCGACTTTATCGAGAGCATGCAGGTCGCGGGCATGGCGCGACGAGATATCGACGCGAGCACCATTTCGCGCATGCTCACGATCTATTCCGCCGGCCTCGCCCTCACCGCGCCGCACGACGACCTCGATCGCGCGGTGAGCGGCGTCACCGAGATCCTTTCCCGGGTGGTCGACGCCGAGGTCGCTGACACGACTCCGGGCAAGGCAGCCTTCTACGATTGGGCCATGAGCCTGTCTGGTGCCAGGTAGTCGGGAATTCTCGTCCCCGCCCGAGGGTTGGCAAGCAAGATACGTTTGCATCGAAAGGCAGGGATCGCCCATGGCGCAACAGCTTGAGTTTGGACTCGACACCTTTGGTGACGTCACGCGCGGCAACGATGGTGAGCCGACGAGCTATCCGCAGGTGATTCGCGATGTCATCGAGGAGGCGGTCCTCGCGGATTCCGTCGGCGTCGACTTCTTCGGTATCGGGGAACACCACCGCAGCGACTTCTCGATCTCCTCCCCGGAGATGGTTCTTGCCGCGATTGCCGGCCGCACCTCCCGCATCCGCCTCGGCTCGGCGGTCACCGTCCTGAGTTCAGACGATCCCATCCGGGTGTTCCAGCGATTCGCGACGCTGGATGCCGCATCCAGTGGCCGCGCGGAAATCATTCTCGGGCGCGGTTCGTTCACGGAGTCGTTCCCGCTGTTCGGATTCGAGCTGAGCCAGTACGAGCAGCTGTTCGAAGAGAAACTCGACCTGTTCGCCGAGGTCCTCAAGGAGCAGCCGATCACATGGACTGGCGAACTCCGGCCGCCCCTGGTGGAGCAGAGCGTGTACCCGAAGACGGAGTCCGGCGCGCTCAAGACCTGGATCGGCGTCGGAGGTTCGCCAGAGTCCGTGGTTCGCGCTGCCCGATACGGGATGCCGCTGCTGCTTGCGATCATCGGGGGAGCGCCTGATCGCTTCGCGCCCTATGTCGACCTCTACCATCGCGCTCTGACTCAGCTCGGGATGCCGGATCTCCCGGTCGGCGTCCATTCTCCCGGCCACATCGCCGATACTGACGAGCAGGCTGCCGACGAGCTCTGGCCCGACTACAAAGTCATGCGCGACCGCATCGGCGCCGAGCGCGGCTGGGGCCCGATGAGCCGCGCGGAGTTCGACCAGGAGATCGCGGGTGGTTCGCTCTACGTCGGCTCGGTCGAGACGGTCGCCCAAAAGATCGCCAAGACGGCGAGGACCCTCGGCAACGCCCGCTTCGACCTCAAATACAGCGCCGGTCCGCTGCCGCACGACCTGCTCATGCACAGCATCGAGCTGTACGGCAGCCAGGTCATCCCGCGCGTGCGCGAGCTCCTCGCCT
>JAODMY010000135.1 GCA_025465535.1 Glaciihabitans sp. | reverse complement strand
TCCCGCAGTTGCCGATCGAGATCATCCCGATGTATTTCGAACTCGACGGCACGTTCCCGAACCACGAGGCCAATCCGCTCGAACCGAAGAACCTGGTCGACCTGCAGAAGGCCGTCGTCGAGCATGGCGCAGACCTCGGGCTCGCCTTCGACGGCGACGCCGACCGCTGCTTCGTCGTCGACGAGAAGGGGGATGCCGTGAACCCGTCGGCCGTGGCGGCGATCGTGGCGCTCCGTGAGATCACCCGGGTTCGCAAATCGCAGCCGACCGGCGACATCGTCGTGCTCCACAACCTGATCACCTCACGCATCGTGCAGGAGACCATCGAGGGTGCCGGAGCCATCGCGGTGCGCACGAACGTCGGGCACTCGCTCATCAAAGACAAGATGAAGGAGACGGGGGCAATCTTCGGTGGTGAGCACTCCGCGCACTACTACTTCCGCGACTTCTGGGGGGCGGACAACGGGATGCTCGCCGCCATGCACCTCCTCGCAGAGTTCGGGGCACACCCCGAGCCCATGTCGGCCCTGAGCGATCGCTACACGCCGTATTCGCTGAGCGGCGAAATCAACTCCACCGTCACGGATGTTCCCGCTGCCTACGCGCGGATCGTGGATGCCTATGCCTCGATCGGCGAGTTCGATGAGCTCGACGGTCTTACGGTGTCGTCGACCGAGGGCGACGGCGACGGCTTCTGGTGGTTCAACGTGCGGCCGTCCAATACCGAGCCGCTGCTGCGACTGAACGTCGAGGCGTCGACTCCGGAGAAGATGGCCTCGGTTCGGGATGCGGTTCTCGCGCTGATCCGCGAGTAGCGGCTGGCTGGCTTGATGGCTGGCGACCGACAACAGCAGCAGTGTATGAGAATGGACTCATGCCTACCGTCACGTCCCTGCCGTTCCGCGTCGCCAACCTGCATCTCGCCGAAGCCGGACGCCACCAGATTCGCCTCGCTGAGAACGAGATGCCCGGCCTCATGGCGCTGCGTGCGGAATTCGGGGAATCGAAACCGCTGACCGGCGCACGAATTGCCGGATCGCTGCACATGACTGTGCAGACCGCCGTTCTCATCGAGACCCTCGTGGCCCTTGGCGCGCAGGTGCGCTGGGCCAGTTGCAACATCTTCTCGACGCAGGATGACGCAGCGGCCGCGATCGCCGTCGGCCCGACCGGGACACCGGAGGCACCGGCTGGCATTCCCGTCTTCGCCTGGAAGGGCGAGACGCTCGAGGAGTACTGGTGGTGCACCGAGCAGATCTTCGACTGGAGCGCAGAGGGTACCGGTGCCGATGGTGTTACTGGCCCGAACCTCATCCTTGACGACGGTGGAGACGCGACAATGCTGGTCCATCGCGGCCGTGAGTTCGAGCTCGCCGGTGTCGTGCCGGCGACGGCTCCGGATGCGAGCACCGAGTACGCGGTCATCCTCGACGTACTGCGCCGCTCGCTCGCCGCGAGCCCGGACCGCTGGACCGGGATTGCCGCCGGCATCCTCGGAGTCACGGAGGAGACCACGACCGGCGTCCACCGGCTGTACGAGCTGGCGAGTGCGGGCGAACTGCAGTTTCCCGCGATCAACGTCAACGACTCGGTCACGAAGTCGAAGTTCGACAACAAGTACGGCATCCGCCACTCGCTTCCGGACGGCCTGAACCGCGCGACCGACGTCCTCATCGGCGGCAAGATCGTCTTCGTCTGCGGATACGGGGATGTCGGCAAGGGTGCGGCTGAGGCCCTCCGCGGGCAGGGCGCGCGCGTCATCGTCAGCGAGGTGGATCCGATCTGTGCGCTGCAGGCTGCAATGGACGGATTCCAGGTCACCACCCTCGAGAGCGTCATCGGCGAGGTCGACATCATCGTCACGGGGACGGGCAACGAGAACGTTGTGACCCTCGATCACCTCCTCGGGCTCAAGCACCTCGCGATCGTCGCCAACGTGGGCCACTTCGACAACGAGATCGACATGGCTTCGCTCGAGAAGCTTGCCGGTGTAACCAAGGTCGAGATCAAGCCGCAGGTGCACGAGTGGCGGCTGCCGACGGGTCGCAGCGTCCTCGTGCTCTCTGAGGGGCGCCTGATGAACCTCGGAAATGCGACCGGCCATCCCTCCTTCGTCATGAGCAACTCGTTCAGCAACCAGGTGCTCGCCCAGCTCGAGCTCTACACGAACCGTGCCGCCTATCCGGTCGGCGTCTACGTGCTACCGAAGCACCTCGACGAGAAGGTCGCCCGCCTGCATCTCGACGCCCTCGGCGTCGTGCTCACCGAGCTCACGCCGAAGCAGGCCGCTTACATTGGTGTGCCGGTCGAGGGCCCCTACAAGGTCGACCACTACCGCTACTGACGCTACTGAGCTACTGAGCTACTGAGCTACTGAGCTACTGAGCTACTACCGCTACTGACCCAGATTTCCGCGTCTGCCCCCGGGTGATGCGTCAGCCCCCGTACGTACGCGGGCACACGCATCACGCGGGGGCAGACTGCGTCAGGAAGTCGTGAGAAGTCGCGGGTGCTAGTCCCGGGTCGGGAAGTCGTACGGCCGTCCCGCGAGCGCAGCATCGAGGTGAGACAGCCGCTCGTTCTCGAGGGTGAGCGCCATGAACTCGCGATCGCGTCGAAGGGCGACGACCCCGGCAACGAACAGCTCGGGATTTACCTGCGGGATCGGCGACACGAAGGCCGAGACCTCGTTCGCGAGCTGCCGGGCGAGCTGGTCACGAGTGCTCGGGGTGAGTCGGTGTGCGCCCCGGAGGAACTGCGACATCCGCTGCGCGAGGCGGTTCGGGATGCGCGCAACATCCGCCGTGCGTGCCCAGCCCTGCAGTTCGAGCGGTACGGCAAAGACGAGGACAGGCGGTTTCGCGACCCGTTCGTACTGGCTGTAGGTGCCGGCCAGAAAGTCGCCGAGTCGCTTTGACCTGCCGTTGAAGATCCCGACGATAGCGGCGATGCCGCCCAGCGGCAGGACCTCGAAGATCCACACAAGGCCGCGGATGAACGCGTGCCGGAAGCCGATCGCGCCGCCGTCATCCCTAACGATCCTCGCGCCGATGGCCAACCGACCGAGCGACTTGCCCCGGCTCAACGTCTCGACCGCAACGGGAATCACCACGAGCGCCGTTACCTGGGTCGCGACCTGCGCCGTTGCGACGACCGCGCTATCCGTCACGCCGCTGGCCGCCAGGATGACGCTGACCAGGATGAGGCTGCCGAGGGCACCGAAAACATAGACGACCCAGTCGATACCCGCTCCGGCCGCGGCCAGCACGTAGCTGGTCGGGCGAAGGTCGAGCCCGACGGCTTCGCCCGTCATGACCTGGTCTACTCCGTCGTCGTACGCGAGCGAATCCGACTGGGAGGCGTATGCCATGGCATCATCTAAGCAGATGGATATCGACGCCCTGACGACCGCCCGCCGCGAGGACTGGCAGCGGCTTGCCGCGCTCGCGCAACAGGGCAAATTATCCGGCCCTGAGGCCGACGAACTCATCCAGCGTTACCAGGCCGGAGCGAGCGATCTTTCAGCCATCCGCACGACCGTCGGGCAGACCGGCCATGGCGACGGACTCTCGCTTTCGCTGAGTCGCGCACGGCTGCGTTTCACCGGAACCTCGACCAACGTTCTCGAGCAGCTGCCCCGATTCTTCGCCAACCAGCTGCCGGCGGCGCTCTATCGCATCCGCTGGCTGACGCTCGCCGTCACGGCTGCCTGCGCGCTCATCGCGGTGATCAGCGGGCTGTATTTCAACGCCAATCCGCAGCTGCTGCTTCACCTCGGAACGGCCGCCGAACTGCGGAAGTATGCCAGCCAGGAGTTCGTCGGCTACTACTCAGCGCACTCGACGGGCGCGTTCGCCGGGCAGGTCTGGACCAACAACGCCTGGATCGCGGCCCAGGCGATCCTGACCGGCATCACCGGAATCTACCCGGCAACCATCCTCATCCAGAACTCGATCAGCCTCGGGCAGGCCGGCGCGATCATGAACCAGTACGGTCGCATCGACCACTTCTGGCTGTACATCGCCCCCCACGGGCAGCTCGAGTTGTACAGCATCTTCACCGCGGGAGCCGCGGGTCTGATGTTGTTCTGGGCCTGGGTCGCTCCCGGCCGCAGAACCAGGATCCAGGCGCTCGCGCAGGACGGTCGCGCCCTGTTCACGATCGTCGTCGGCTTGATCATTTCGCTCGCCGTATCCGGCACCATCGAGGGTTTCGTCACCCGCCAGCCGTGGCCGTGGCCGATCAAGATCGGGATCGGAACGGTTGCGCTTCTGGCCTTCCTCTCCTACCAGTGGATCATCGGCCGTCGCGCGACCCGCGGCGGGGAAACGGGCGACCTCGAGGAGTTCGAGGGCGGCGCGCGCGAGATCGTCGCCGCCTGAGCTGGTTGCTGAGGTGCCGGGCTAGAGCCGCCCGGCGGCTTTGAGCGCGATGTACCGATCGGCGAGGGCGGGCGGGAGTTCCGCGGGGGTTCCGGTGACGACATCCGCGCCGAGCTGGTGGATGGCCGTCGAGACGCGGGTCATGTCGAGCAGCGCCCGCTCGGCGGATGCGGCCCGGTAGACCTCGGTCCGATTCCCGCGCTCGAGCGCTGCGGCCGCCACCTCGGGATCCGTGACCGACGAAACCACGACGGTGTGCTTCCGGACGAGCTGCGGCAGCACGGAGAGCAGCCCGCGAGCGGCCGCCGGCGAGTCGATGGATGTCGCCAGCACGACGAGCGAGTGTTGGGAGGTGATTGAGCGAACGAGGGCGGGCACGGCCGTCCAGTCCGTCTCGATGAGTTCGGGATCGATCGGCGCCATGGTGTCGACGAGGCGAGCCATCAGGTCCGCTCCGCGCGCGCCCTGCACTCGGCCGCGGACCCGTTGGTCGTAGATCACGACGTCGACGTGGTCGCCCGCGCGACTCGCGAGTGCAGCGAGGAGCATGGCCGATTCGTACGCCGTGTCGATTCGCGGTTCGCGGTCGATGCGCGCGGCGGACGTGCGTCCGCTGTCGATCACGATGACGACGTGTCGATCGCGCTCGGGCCGCCAGGTGCGCACGACGAGACTCGGACCGCCGCGCGCCGGGTCGGTGCGTCGCGCGGTCGCGCGCCAGTCGATCGAGCGCACGTCGTCGCCGCGCACGTACTCGCGCAGGCTGTCGAACTCCGTGCCCTGCCCGCGGATCATGACGCTCGTGCGTCCGTCGAGTTCGCGCAGCCGCGCCATCCGGGACGGCAGGTGTTTGCGCGAATTGAACGGCGGCAGCACGCGCAGTGCCCCTGGCACGGTGATGGTCGCCTGCCGCGCAGCGAGATGCAGCGGGCCGAACGAGCGGATGGTGACGTGAGCTGATCGGCGTTCCCCGCGACGGAACGGGGTGAGGTCGGTCCCGAAGGCTCGACGCTCTCCCGCGGGAATGGACAGTGGATGCCGGGTCGTCACGGCACCCGCGGACGGCTGCCAGGCATCCCGGACCATGCCGCGAATGGTGCGACGGCCGACGTTCGTGATGATGACCTCGGCGTGCACGGTTTCGCCGAGGCGAACCCGGGCCGGCAGGTCACGTCCGATTTTCACCGCGCGCGCCGACGCCGCGAGCAGAAGGTCGAGCGCGGCCAGAAGCACGACGAACCCGACCCAGCCTGCTAGGGCCGCGGCGTTGCCGAGCAGCACGATGGGGACGACGCCCAGCGCGAGCAGCCCGACGAACCATCCAGACAGTGCCATCAGAAATTCCGCGCCATCAGAAGACCCGTGCCATCAGAAATCCAGAATCCGGTCCATGGCTAGATCGGCACCTGGACCTGCTGCAGGACCGACCGCAGGATGGTGTCGGCAGACACGCCCTCGAGTTCGGCCTCCGGACGGAGCTGGATGCGGTGGCGCAACACCGGAAGCACCATCGCCTGGACGTGGTCCGGCGTGATCGCCGTCGAACCGTTCAGCCACGCCCAGGACTTCGCCGCCGACAGGAGCGCCGTCGTCCCGCGCGGGCTGACACCGAGTTTCACGGATGGACTCTGCCGCGTGCCCCGGGCAAGATCCACAGCGTAGCCGATGACATCCGCGCTCGCGCCGACCCTGGCCGCTGCCGCCTGCGCCTCGGCGAGCTGGTCCGCGTTCAGTACCGGCGTGACACCGGCGGCGGTGAGGTCGCGCGGGT
>JAODMY010000001.1 GCA_025465535.1 Glaciihabitans sp. | reverse complement strand
AGGGTGTGCTCGAGGCGGTGTGGTTCGACGTCGCGGGGCCGCACGCGATGCAGGCCGATCCGGCCGATGTCATCGCGGCTCTGACGCTGCCGCGCGGGTAACCGCACGGCGTGCGCCTGCCCGCCCGCCCGGCTGTTCTGCCTGCTTGCTTGCCCGCCCGGCTGTTCTGCCTGCCTGCTCGGCCGCCCGGCTGTTCTGCCTGCCTGCTCGCCCGCCCGGCTGTTCTGCCTGCCTGCCTGCCCGCCCGGCTGGCTGGCTGGGTGGGTGGCTTGAGGGCTTGAGGGCTGGGTGGCCAGCTGACTGACTGGCTGGGGGGCTGGGTGGCCTGCCTTGCCGGGCTCTTTGCTTGCCGGCCTGCTTGCCGGCCTGTTTGCTTGCCGACCTGTTTCTCGCTTGAGTTGACAGTAGTTGCCACCGCGGGCCCGCCCAGCTGGCAACGAATGTCATCTCAATCCCGTGTGGTCCGGGTCACGGCGGCGCGGGCCGGGCGATCTGACAGTTGTTGTCGCTCGGACGGCGCCCGAACGACAACAACTGTCACGTCGATCGCTGGTCGCTCTGCCGACCGCTGAGTTGACCGCTCCGCAACAAGTGCCAACGTCGTCAACGTCAACGTCAACGTCAGCGTCAGCGTCATCGTCGCTGCCGCTGCTGCCGCCGCAGAAGCGGGCAGAAAGAGATGCAGCAGCCGGGTCGGGCCAAGCGGGCGCAGCAGCCGCGTCGGGCCAAGCGGGCGCAGCAGCCGAGCACGCAGCGCGCAGCAGCAGCGGTGGGCTAGAACTCTGGGACGTCGATCGGGTCTGCCGTTGACCGCGCAAATGCGACGCGCAGGGCTTCCCGCAGGTGGATGGCGCGGGCATCCAGAACGGTGCTGAAGCCGAGGCGCTGGGCCTCCGCGATCCGCTGCTTGGAGGATGACGCCGACCGGATTTCGCCAGCCAGCGAGATCTCGCCGAGGGCGGCCATCGTCACCGGGTACGCCTTGTCGCGGTAGGCGCTCGCGATGGCGAGAGCGATCGCGAGGTCGGCGCCGGGCTCGGTGACGCGGATACCGCCGACCGTCGAGACGTAGACGTCGAACCCGGACAGCTTGAATCCAGCCCGGCGCTCGAGCACCGCGAGGAGCATGGCGACGCGGGATCCGTCGACGCCATTGACGACCCGGCGCGGCTGCGGGGCATTGGATGCGACGATGAGCGCCTGCACCTCAACCGGTAGCGCGCGGCGGCCCTCGATCGAGATCGTGACGCAGGTGCCGCTCACCGGCTGGCGGGCGCGGGAGAGGAACAGCCCGCTCGGGTCGGCGACCTCCGCAATCCCGTCGCCGGTCATCTCGAAGCAGCCGACCTCATCCGTCGGCCCGAAGCGGTTCTTGTGGGAGCGAACGAAGCGCAGGCTGGTCTGCCGGTCGCCCTCGAACTGGAGCACCACATCCACGAGGTGTTCGAGCAGTCGGGGCCCGGCGATGGTGCCGTCTTTGGTCACGTGGCCGACGAGGAGCACGGGAAGATTGCGGTCCTTCGAGACGCGGATGAGCGTGGAGGCGACCTCCCGCACCTGCGATGGCCCGCCCGCGAGGCCCTCGGACGACGAGGATGCGACCGTCTGCACCGAGTCGACGATGACGAGTTGCGGATCCACCTGTTCGATCTGCCCGAGGATGACAGCGAGGTCGACTTCCGCGGCGAGGAACAGCGTCGGCTGCAAAGCGCCGGTTCGTGCCGCGCGCATCCGCACCTGGTTGACCGACTCCTCGGCCGAGACGTACAGCACGCGCATTCCGCCGGCCGCGGCTCGGGATGCGACCTCGAGCAGCAGGGTCGACTTGCCGACTCCGGGCTCCCCGCTCAACAGGATCGCGGCGCCGGGCACGATGCCGCCGCCGAGCACACGGTCGAACTCCGCGATGCCGCTCGGCCAGTGCGTGACCTCGTCGCCACCGATCTCGGTGATCGGTTTGGCCGCGCGGTTCGCGCTGATCCGAATGGGGACGACCGCTCGCGGCGATGGCGCGTTCTCGGCGTCGTCGACGACGGTCCCCCAGGACTGGCATTCACCGCAGCGGCCAACCCATTTCAGTGATGTCCACCCGCACTCCGTGCAGCGGAAATTGGGAGCGGTGCGAGCCATATGCGCAAGACTAAACGCGACCGCCGTCAGTGGCGGGGCGGCAAGGCCCGAGCTGTGTACTAAACTCTTCCCCGGAACCGTGTCCGAGCGGCCGAAGGTGCAACTCTCGAAAAGTTGTGTGGGTGTTGAGCCCACCGTGGGTTCAAATCCCACCGGTTCCGCCAACAAAAAACTGACGCCCTCTTGGGCGTCTTTTTTTGTTCGCCGAACCGGTGGTACCTAAGCGAACCAGATCAGCGGAACTACCCAGGCCAAGCGAGGGCGTGGTTCGTCGGTGCGCCGTCTTGTTATCGGTGCGCCGGCTGTCACCACCGCATGGATAACAAGCGGGCGCACCGTTGCGTCGCGACAGACGAGGCCCGGTTGACCAGCACGTCCAAATGGTTAGGCCGGAAGCGGAACTCTGCGTCCCCAGATCGTGAAGATCACGAACGCGAGAACGAGGAAGCCTGCACCGGACGCGAGCGCCGTGCTTATCCCGGCGGACTCGCCGCGAGAAGCAGCGACGGAGACGAATACGGTGGTGAGGACCGCGACACCGACAGACCCGCCCAGTTGTTGCATTGCCTGTAGCAGGCTGCTCGCCGCGCCCGTGTCGCCGTCGCTGACGCCATCGAACGCGATAGCGGTGATCGGGGCGAAGGTGAACCCTGCTCCGACGCCAATAATCAGCAGGGGGGCAAGCAACCCGGTGAGGTAACCGCTATTCGCATTGAGCCCGCCAAGGAGCATGAATCCGACAACGAGCAGCGCGATTCCGACGGCACCGAAGATTCGTTCGCCGAACCGTGGCAACAGCCTCGGTGAGAACTGGTTCACGATCATCATCGAGAGAACGAATGGCACGAGCGCCAGCCCGGTGCCCAGGGCGTCGAAATGGAAAATCATTTGCGTGAACAGCGCAACGAAGTAGAAGAAGCCGAACATCCCGGCCGGCACTAGAAGCATGGCCACAAACGGCGCCGACCTGCGGATGCTCCGAAGCATCGATAGCGGAACGACGGGGTGACTGTGCCTACGCTCGATGAGTACCAATGCGACGATCGCCAGCGCTGCGACAACAAAGGATGCGCTCACTTGCACGTTGGCCCAGCCGAGGGACGCGGCCGTCGTGAAACCGTAGACGGTGGCAACCATCGCGATGGTCGAGGTCGCAGCGCCACCAAAGTCGAGCCGGGCGAAACTGCGACCGGTCTCCGTAAGGAACAGCAGTCCGCCGACAATGATCAGGATGCCGACGGGCACGTTGACGTACATCACCCAGCGCCAGCCAAAACTCGTGGTGAGAATCCCGCCGAGGATGAGCCCAATCGCGCCCCCTCCGCCGGACGCGATGACGAACAGCGACAGTGCTCGCGCGCGATGCGTGCCAGGGCGGGTGTTGGCGATCAGCAGGACCAGGGTGCTTGGAGCGGCGAGGGCGGCTCCGACGCCCTGTACGACCCGTGCCGCGATGAGGATCTCCGAGTTGGGTGCGAGGCCGCCGATCGCCGAGGCCACGATGAAGACCAGCGTGCCGATAATCAGGGCGCGCTTGGCGCCGACCCGGCCGCCGACCCGACCGCTCAGCAGGATAAGGCCCGCAAAAGCGAGCGCGTATGCCGTCACGACCCACGAGAGCGAGACGGGCGAGAAGCCCAGAGCCGCTCTGATGGTGGGCAGTGCGACGTTGACGATGCTCGCATCGACCACGAGCATGAGTTGTGTGACGAAGACGACAACCAGTCCGAGCTGGGGATGCCTCGCCTTCGTCTCGAGCGCCTCCATGGTGGTGTTGTCATGAACTGGTGAGAGCTCGGTTGTCATGCCGTATTTCCGTTTCAACTGGGCGTACTATGGATCCAAGTGGAGTCACTCTCCACTTCCACGAATATACGGAGACAGTCTCCGTTTTGTCAAAACAAGCTGCGCGTAGGCGTGTGCTCGAGGAGAACCGTGTCAGGCATTGCCGCCGCTGGGCGCCCGCTGAGGGCGGACGCACGGCGCAACTATGACAAAATCCTCGCCGCAGCTACCGAAGTCTTCGCCGAGCAGGGTGCGCACGCATCCCTTGACCACATTGCGGATATCGCTGGCGTGGGGCCGGGCACGCTCTATCGGCACTTCCCCACCCGTAACGACCTCATCGCCGCCGCGATCGACACATCGTGGAGCGATCTCGCCCAGCGCGGCAGCGAACTCGACGATGCCGCGGATCCGCTGACCGCGCTTCGTGACTGGCTGCTCGGGCTCGCGCAGCACTCTGGGATTTACGGTGGCCTCGCAGAATGCATCGCCCCCGCATTCGCTGGCGAGACGTCGCCATTCCGCCCGACCTGTGACTCGTCGGTCGCGGTAACGGAGACACTGCTGGCGCGGGCGCAGGCGGCTGGGCTGATTCGCCAGGATGTCAAAGCGTCCGATCTTGTGGTGATCGCGAACTCACTAGCCTGGGCAACGGATCACAATGGCGCTTCCACCAGGGATTTGCCACGCCTTCTCGACCTGATGGTCATGGGACTGGCTTAGGCCCCGTCACGCAATATCTTGCCGAGATACCAACGGCCGGGATCCCGACCGTTGGCTGAGGCAGTTCGGCCACCTCTGTGCGTGGTCGGGGCAAGCTGGAGTTGTCGCGGAAAGCTTGCTCTCTCACGAGGGAAGGCGCCATGGATTAACGTGAGGAAAGTTGTCTTTGCGATTGACTCATCCCGCCCCGATCGGCACTGGGGCGCCGATTATGGCCCGCCGCAACCCTCCTCCACTTGGCCAATTTCGTCCTCTCGGAACCGAAATCCGCGACTTGGTATCGGGCATCGTTTAACGGTGATAGGTTATACAAGTTGTCCGGCGCGAGAGCGAAGATAACAAGCAAGTGAAGTTGCCCTTAGATCGATCCGTGAGGTGAGGTTTTTGGTGCGCCCGATCCTTGAGAACTCAACAGCGTGCACAATGTCAAATGCCAAAAACCCGTTTTCGGTGTAGGTAGCTTTTCTAGCTATCGAACCGTGACGGATTCCTTTGGAATAGATATAAACAAAACAAAGCAAGTCAGTAATGATTTGTCATTTGTCAGTTTCAAACTTGCAACCTTGTTCACCTATTCCGGTGGCGGGTTGCACTAGATGTGCCGGTTGGCTTGCTGACCGTGCAATCAAACATTTACGGAGAGTTTGATCCTGGCTCAGGATGAACGCTGGCGGCGTGCTTAACACATGCAAGTCGAACGATGAAGCCCAGCTTGCTGGGTGGATTAGTGGCGAACGGGTGAGTAACACGTGAGTAACCTGCCC
>JAODMY010000148.1 GCA_025465535.1 Glaciihabitans sp. | reverse complement strand
TCGGCGATGAGCTGCTCGTCGGAGGGGACATCGGCCTGGAAGTAGCGGTCACGCGAGTACGAGGTCTTCTTGCCACGGGTCTGCAGAGCGCCGAGCGAACCCATGCCGCGGTAGTTCTTGAACTGCTTGCCGTTGACGAAGACGAGGTCACCCGGGCTCTCGTCGCATCCGGCCAGCAGCGATCCCAGCATGACGGTGTCGGCACCGGCCACGAGGGCCTTGGCGATGTCACCCGAGTACTGGAGTCCGCCATCCGCGATGACCGGGATGCCGCTCTCGCGGGCCGCAAGCGACGCCTCGTACACGGCGGTGACCTGCGGCACGCCGACTCCGGCGACGACACGAGTCGTGCAGATCGAGCCGGGACCGACGCCCACCTTGATGGCGTCCGCTCCCGCATCCACGAGCGCCTGGGCGCCCGATCGGGTGGCGACGTTACCGCCGATGATGTCGATGTGGTTGAAGGATGCGTCGGACTTCATCCGCGTGATCATGTCGAGCACGCCTGCCGAGTCGCCGTTCGCTGTGTCGACGACGATCAGGTCGACACCAGACTCGTTGAGGGCGACGGCACGATCCCAGGCGTCCCCGAAGAACCCGATTGCGGCGCCGACGCGGAGTCGACCCTCGGAGTCCTTGGTCGCGTTCGGATACTTCTCGCTCTTGTCGAAGTCCTTGACGGTGATGAGTCCGCGCAGCGTGCCATCGGCGTCGATCAGCGGCAGTTTCTCGATCTTGTGCTGGGCGAAAATCGCGACGGCGGAATCCGGATCGATGCCAACGGGAGCGGTGATGAGCGGCGTGCGCGTCATGACGTCGCGAACGTAGGTCGTGGATGCCTCGAACTGCGAGACGAAGCGCATGTCGCGGTTCGTGATGATGCCGACCAGCTTGCCGCTGCCCTCGACGACCGGGAGGCCGGAGACGCGGAACTCGCGGCAGAGCGCGTCAACCTCGGCGACGGTCGCATCCGGCGTTGTCGTGACGGGGTTGGTGATCATGCCCGACTCCGAGCGCTTCACCTTGTCGACGTGCGCGGCCTGGTCTTCGATGGAGAGATTGCGATGCAGGATGCCGATGCCACCGTTGCGCGCCATGGCGATGGCCATGCGCGACTCCGTCACGGTATCCATCGCAGCGGAAAGGAGCGGCGCCGCGACATTGATGCGACGACTCAATCGAGACGACGTATCCGCTTCACTCGGGATGACGTCGGTGTGCCCTGGCAGCAGCATCACGTCGTCATAGGTGAGTCCGATAAAACCAAAGGGGTCAGGCTGGTTCATTGTTCCCATTCACTCTGAGCGCCGGGTCCTCGGCGGTATGAATGCTTACAACAATATTGCCTCGCAAAGATTCCCTAAACCTCGTCGGCGAGAGTACCGAGGTACAACTCGATGACTTTCGGATCCTCCGCAAGCTCGTGACCGGTTCCCGTGTGCGAGTCTTTGCCCTGGTCGAGCACGTAGCCGCGGTCGCAGATCTGCAGGCAGCGGCGTGCGTTCTGCTCGACCATGACGACCGAAACACCCGTCGCGTTGATGCGTCGGGTGCGCAGGAATGTCTCGTCCTGACGCACGGGAGACAGGCCAGCGGATGGCTCGTCGAGCAGCAGCACGGATGGATCCATCATGAGCGCCCGCGCCATGGCAACCGACTGCCGCTCTCCGCCCGAGAGCCCGCCCGCGCGCTGGTTGCGGCGATCGGCGAGCACAGGAAAGAGGTCATACATCGCCTCGAGCCGTTCATCCAGCAACTTCGGACGAAGGAAGAGCCCCATCTGCAGGTTCTCCTCGATCGTCAGCGTCGGGAAGACATTGTTGTTCTGTGGAACGAATCCCACACCGGCCTGCACGAGCTTGTTGGCCTTCGAGTTCGTGATGTCCTGGCCCTTGAGCGTGACCTTCCCACCGCGCACGGGGACCAGGCCGAAGATCGCCTTGAGCAGCGTCGACTTGCCGGCGCCGTTGGGTCCGATGATCCCGATGAGCTCGCCTGGATAGGCGTGGATGTTGCAGCCGTTCAGGATGTTGATTCCCGGCAGGTAGCCGGCGAAGATGTCCTTCGCCTCGAGAACGGGCTCGCCCGTTCCTGTGTAGACAACCATCAGCTGTCCTCCTTCGGATGCGTCGGGGTGTCTTCTGGAAAATTATCCGTCGACGGATCGATCCTGGCCTCGAGTTCGTCGAGCTTCTGCACGTCGGCCTCGGCGCTTTCCTCGGCCAGCAACGCGTCGTCGCCGAGATCGACGTCGTGGTGTGCGCCGAGGTAGGCGTCGATCACAGCGGCGTTCCGCATGACGCTCTTCGGGTTGCCCTCAGCCACGATCGCCCCCTCGGCCATGACGACCACCCAGTCGGAGATGAAGCTGACCACGTGCATGTCGTGCTCGACGAAGAGAACGGTTGTTCCGTCATCCCGAAGCGACTGGATGTGCCCGAGCAGCGACTGGGTCAGCGCCGGATTCACGCCTGCCATCGGCTCGTCGAGCATGATCATCGCGGGATCGCTCATGAGCGCCCTCGCCATTTCGAGAAGCTTGCGCTGGCCGCCGGAGAGGCTGCCCGCGTAGTCGTCCTTCTTCTCCAGCAGCTTGAACCGATCGAGGAGGTCGAGCGCCTTCACACGAATCTCCCTCTCCCGCTTCACCCACAGGGGCGGGATGAGCGCGACGAATCCGTTCTCGCCGCCCTGCTTGTTCGCGCCGAGCATCATGTTGTCCATTACGGACATCTTGGACAGCGCCTTCGTGAGCTGGAACGTGCGAACCATGCCGTTCTGGGCAACCTTCGTCGCATTGGTGTTCTGCAGCGACTTGCCGTTGAAGCTCCAGTCTGCGTACTGGCCCGAGGCGTTGGAGGAGAACCGTCCGCGCGCGGAAGTGGGCCGATCGAATCCGGTGATCAGGTTGAAGAAGGTCGTCTTGCCCGCTCCGTTCGGCCCGATCAGAGCCGTGATGGCTCCGCGCTGGACTTCGAGGTGATCGACGTCGACCGCCTTCATGCCACCGAAGTTGCGGGTGATGTTGTCCACGGTGAGGATTGGGTCCGGCTTGGATACACCCGGCACCTCCTCCAATGTGGCGAGTTTCTCCCGCAGCCTGGCGCGGTCGTACTCGTAGGCCTGTCCAGCTGGCGCTGTTGCGGCATTAGTCATTGAAGGCCAACTCCTTCTTATTTCCGAGGATGCCCTGCGGGCGGAAGATCACGAGGAGCATCAGGCCGACGCCGACGACGATCCAGGCAAACTGCGGAATCTGCTGCGAGTTCATGATCGACGAGGGGATGAACTGGCCCGCGAAGTCCGTGATTCCGATTCGCAGCACGAAGTAGAGCAGCGCGCCGAGAACAGGACCGAAGATCGATGCCGCACCACCCAGCAGAAGGCAGGTGTAAATGAGGAACGTGGTGGTGCGTCCGAGCGAATCCGGCTGCACCGACGACGAGAGGACGAAGATGTCACCGCCGACCGCACCGAGCACGCCGCCGAGGATCAGGCTCTGCATCTTGTAGGCGAACACGTTCTTGCCGAGGCTGCGGACGGCATCCTCGTCTTCACGGATGCCGCGAAGCACGCGTCCCCACGGGCTGCGCATGAGCAGCCAGACGATGAGACAGAAGATGAGGACGAGGCTCCAGCCGACGATCCGCAGCCACCAGCTGTCACCCTCGGTGTACGGATAGGTGTACGGCCCGAGCGTGAACGTCCCGGTCTTCGGCAGGAACGACAGCGCCTGGAACGCGGGCTGGAACTGGCTGCCGAGGATTCCGGCAACACCGCCGGTGAGCGGCTCGAGCAAGGCGTTTCCGCCGACGATTCGGATGATCTCCGCCGCGGCAATCGTCACAATGGCCAGATAGTCGCCACGCAGCTTGACCGTCGGTATGCCGAGCACGAGCGCGAACAGCACAGCAGCAAGCAGCGACATGAGCACGCCGAGCCAAAAGCCACCGCCGGACTCGATCGTGATGGCGAAGCCATATGCTCCGATCAGCATGAAGCCGGCCTGACCGAAGTTCAACAGGCCCGTGTAGCCGAAGTGGATGTTGACGCCGATCGCCGCGATCGCAAAGGCCGCGGTGCCCGATGTCAGGATCTGCGCGCCGAAGTCGGTGAACAGCGAGTTGAGAAAGTCCATTTTCGCTCCTTCCTTTCTTGCTAACCGATGCGCTCTCGACGCCCCAGGATGCCCTGGGGTCTCACGAGCAGAACAAGTATGAGGATGACCAGTGCGGTCGCGTACTTCAGGTCGGCAGAGAGCACCAGGTTCGACATCTCGACGACGACCCCGATGATCATCGATCCGACCAGCGCACCGAAGGCGGTACCGAGACCGCCGAGCGTGACGGCCGCAAACATCAGGAGCAGCAGCTGCAGTCCCGTGCTCCACTGCATCCCGCCCTGGACGAGGCTGTACAGGACGCCGGCGAGACCCGCGAGACCGGTTGAGATGATCCAGACCAGCCGGATGATGCGGTCGACGTCGATGCCGGATGCCGCGGCGAGCGCCCGGTTGTCGGACACCGCGCGCGTGGCTCGACCGATGCGGGTCTTGAGCAGGAACAGGCCGACCGCGACGAGCACGACGACCGCGATGGCCATCGAGAGGTAGGAGATCGGGGTCATGTAGAGCGGCCCGGTGTTCTGTTGGATGATGCCGGTCATGGCGACGGGCTGTCCGCCGTAGAAATACTGGTAGGTGTATTCGAGAGCGATCGAAAGCCCGATCGTCACGATCATGAGCTGATTCAGCCCGAGGCCGCGTTTTCGCAACGGACCCCAGATGAACTTGTCCTGGAGGTATCCGGTCAGCGCACACAGGATCACGGTGATCACCGACGCCACAATCAGGTTGAGACCCAGCACGCCCGCGAAGGTGAAGCCGAGCATGCCGCCGAGTGTGACCTGTTCGGCGTGCGCGAAGTTGCTGAGCCCTGTGGTTCCGTAGACGAGCGAGAGTCCAATGGATGCCAGCGCGATCAGCAGCCCGAGCCGCAGCCCGGAGGCGAACTGCTGCCAGACGCGCAACAGGTACAGGCTCGTCGCGGACTGCTGGACGACGTGCCCGTCGGAGGTCTGCGAACCGGTGATATCGAAGGCGGCTGGAGCAAGGCTGGAAAGAGCGACCGTCAGCGTCTTGCTCGCAACGGCGAGCTTCAGCCCCTTGGGAAGGGTCGAGGTGTCGACGCTCACCTTGTACTGGCCCTTCTCGTGCACCGAGAAGACCCACTGGCCGGTGGACCCGGTCACCTCCGTCTCCTCTGGCCCGGTAGGCGGAGTCAGCGTGACCGAAACCTTCGCGACGGCATTGCTGTCATCGTCGAGCAGTGTGCCACGGACACACGCGGTCGTGGCATCGGGCGAGCAGGTCGGGACGGCGGCGCTGGCCGTGGCTCCCACCGGAATGAAGGTGGCGAGAAATGCAAGAAGAAGCGCCACCAGAGTCGGCAGGACCCACTTCTTGCTGCCTGATCGGGATCGGCTCAGTCGAGAAAAGTGCACTTCGTTACCTCCGAGATCACCACGCGCACCTGCTTGCCAGCGCCGTGGAACGGGTTGCACCTGCACGACAATCGACGGGCGACGACTGTGTCGGTGAGTAGAACATAACCGGCGATTGTGACGCGCGTGTGACAAACATTGAATTTCTTTATCAAACGCCGAACAAAAGTTGGGGCCCTCCCTGAGGGTGGGCAGCGTGCGAGTGAGGCCCGGGATTCCTCCCGGGCCTCACCCACTACTGGATCGACTTAGCCCTTGACGGCGCTGACGAAGTCGAAGTTGTTCGTGCTGTTGTACTTGTAGATACCGATGTATCCGGTCGACGGGTCGTGTCCGGCATTGAACGGGCCAATGCTCGACGGACCGGTGTAGTGGAAGTCGGTACCGGCGTTGGCCAGCGGCAGGCAAGCGGCGTAGGTCTTGCAGACCGTACCGTTCGTCGAACCGGATGCCGGAAGCATCTTCGGCTGGATCGCTGCGGACGTCGCGCTCTTTCCCGCATCGGCAGACAGGGCGAGAAGCATGACGGCGTCGTAGCTTTCAGCGGCGTAGGAGTACGTCGTGAGCTTCTTGCCCTCGTTCTTCACGTACCAGGCGTCGAGCCGTGCCTTGAATGCCGAGTTCGGGTTGACACCCTGCGTCGTGCCCTGGGCTCCGGTCAGCGTGCCGGGGGCAAGCTTCGGGTAGGCGGAGAGGTTGCCATCAACGAAGTAGGTGTTCTTCATCGTCCAGCCGGCCGAGGCAAGCGCGGTGATGATCGCCTGGGTCTGGTCGAACGCGTCGATGACGATCGCATCCGGCTTGGTGGCCAGCACTGCGCTGACATCCGAGCTGAACGTTGTCTGGGTCGACGGGAACTCCTGGCCCTTGCCGGTGGCGCCGTAGGTGACCGTGCCGCCGTTCTTCTCGACGATCTTCTGGGTCGCGTCACGGAGGTTCGTTCCATACGGGTCGTTGAAGACCAGGATGCCGACCTTGGTGTGACCGTCAGAAATGATCTGGCTGCCGAGTGCGTTGGCCTCAACGGTGTTGTTCGGAGCCGTACGGAAGTACCACTTCGAAATTCCGGTCAGCTTGTCGTCGGTGTTCGCCGGCGAGATCATGACGGTACCCGGTGAAGCGGTGACCTTCGAGAGGACGTTTTCAGTGACGCTTGAGGACTCTGCACCAAGGATCGCGGAGACCTTGGCCTGCAGGAGCTTCGCGATGGAGGAGTTACCGATGGTCGGGTTGTCGGTGTCGCTCGAGTCGGTGTCGATGGTGCAGGTCGGCTTGCCGAGCACGCCGCCATCTTTGTTGATCTCCGACAGGGCTAGACCCGCACCCGAAACTGCGCCAGGGCCGAGGAACGCCAGCGAGCCGGTCAGTGGGAGGAAGGTTCCGAGCTTGAAGGTTGTGGTTGCATCATCGCTTGAGGTGCAGGTTGCTGCCTTGGGAAGCGCCGCAACGGTCGACGTTGAAGGCTTGGCTCCCGGCGTCGAACCGGACGTCGAATTATTGGCACAGCCAGCAAGAGCGACGGCAAGCGCGGTGACACCCACGATCGTGAGCGTCGCGCGCCCCCGAAGTGTTTTGATCATCGAAATTTCCTTTCAATCATGACGAACCAGGTCGGACCCAGCAGGGAGAGACAACGATCCTTTGTTGAAAGCTAGGGGGTGAATGTTTCAGCCGTGGTTTCAATTGAGTTTCGTTAACGAGTTGTGACTATTCCGCGGGTTAGGAAAGAGACGCTTACGGCAACACCACGGCCGTCGTTCGCCCAGCACGGGATGCCCGAAACATGTCGATCGTGAAGATAATGAGCGCGACCCAGACGAGGACGAACCCGATCAGGTGGGTCACCGGGAGTGCCTCGTGAAGCAGGAATACTCCGATCACGAACTGCAGGAGCGGCGTCAGGTACTGGGTCAGTCCGATGGTGGTGAGCGGGAGTCGGCGGGCCGCTCCCGCGAACAGCAGCAACGGTATCGCCGTGACGACCCCGGCCGACAGCATCGCGACCGTTTGCACCGTGCTCACGGTCCCGAACGTCAGGGTTCCGGTCGCGGCGAGGGCGATGAGTACCGCCGCGGCGAGCGGCGAGAGCCACAGTGTCTCGATGGTCAGGCCGCCCAGGGCATCCACTCGGCCACCGACTCGCTTCTTGACGAGACCGTAGGTGCCGAACGACACCGCGAGGGCGACGGAGATCCACGGGAACGTTCCGTAGTTGATGGCGATCACCAGAACCGCGATCGCGGTGATCCCGATCGAGATCCACTGCAGCGGACGCAGCCGTTCGCGCAAGACAACGACGCCGAGCAGCACCGTAAGGATCGGGTTGATGAAATACCCGAGCGCGGCATCGACAACCGCCCCGTTCAAAGTCGCGTAGACGTACACGGTCCAGTTCACGAGGATCAGGACGCCGGCGAGGAGGAGGGTGAGCATCACCCGCCGATCCCGCAGCAGGCCGAATAGCCGCGACCAGGATCGCGTCACGGCGATCAGGATCGCGCAGAACACCAGCGAGAGGACGATCCGCCAGGACACGACCTCGAACGCGCCGGCCGGGGCCAGCAGCAGGAAGAACAGCGGGAGGAATCCCCAGATCAGGTAGGCGAGCACGGCCAACAGGATCCCGCGTCCGGCAACAGGCGTCGCTTCGGCTGATCGCGCTTCGCGCGGCGTGGGCTGATCGGGCTGCGGCGACTGTGGCACGTCGCCAGCCTAGAACCACGAAAGCCCCGTGGAAGACCACGGGGCTTTCGATAAAGCTTGGTGCAGACGTTAGCGAACGACGACCGCGAGAACGTCGCGAGACGAGAGCACGAGGAGGTCTTCTCCGCCGTACTTCACCTCGGTTCCGCCGTACTTGGAGTAGATGACCTTGTCACCGACTGCGATGTCGAGCGGGACGCGGTTTCCGTTATCGTCAATGCGACCTGGACCGATTGCGACGACCTCGCCCTCCTGGGGCTTTTCCTTCGCGGTATCAGGAATGACGAGCCCTGAGGCGGTCGTCTGCTCGGCCTCGACCTGGCGAATAACGATGCGATCCTCGAGCGGCTTGATAGCGACCGACACGGTTGACCTCTTTCTTAATACAAAATCCGTGGTTGGCACACTCCCCATGAGAGTGCCAACACAACTATAGAGGTTGGCTGGCACTCGTTCAATCCGAGTGCCAATCCCGTGCGTCCCGTTCGCCGCCGAACTCCCCGTCCAACCTCCACCGAAAACGAAGGAGATCGCGGCCGTTTCCATCCCGAACCACCCCTTCGGCACCGCAGCGGTGAGAACCTCCTTCGTTTTCGGTGGAGGATGAGGGGATGGAGACGTCAGAGCTGATGGAGTTGCTCTCAGCCGAGGGGCTCCGACTGCTCGACTCGCTGCCGCGTTACGATTCCACCGACGACGTCGTGAAGTCCGTCGCCACACTGCGGAAGGCCGGTCACTCCCCCGCGCTGGTCGCCGCCGTGCTCAGCCAGTCCAAACTCCGCGCCCGCGCCCAGGCTAAGTTCGGTCCGTTTGCCGATCGGATGCTGTTCACCGAGGCCGGACTCGAGCAAGCCACCCGACTCCAGGTCGCCGCCCACCACGCCGGTCGGTTCCAGGCCGCGGGGGTCGCGTGGGTCGCCGACCTCGGCTGCGGGATCGGAGCGGACGCCCTCGCCATCGCGGCTCTCGACATCGAGGTGACCGGGGTGGAGCGCGACCAGGTGACCGCGGCCCTCGCCTCCTTCAATCTCGCGCCATGGTCGAACGCCCGCATCGAGCAGGCCGACGTCACCGAGTACGACCTCTCCGGCGTTGACGGCATCTACCTCGACCCCGCACGGCGCAACGCCTCGCGGCGACTGAGCAATCCGGCGGACTGGTCGCCGTCGCTCGATTTCGCCTTCGGACTGGCGAAGCGCTTCCCCACCGGCATCAAGCTCGGCCCCGGGATCGACCGCGACCTCATCCCGGCGGAGGCCGAGGCGCAGTGGATCTCGGTCGGCCGCGAGGTCGTCGAGGTCGGGCTGTGGTTCGGGTCGGTTGCCCGCCCTGGCATCGGGCGAGCGGCTCTCCTGATCGGTGAAAAGGGCGCGGTCGAGCTCACCGCCGTGGGCGACAGCGAGGATGCGGAAATCGGAAGCCTCGGGGAGTTCATCTACGAGCCCGACGGTGCGGTCATCCGGGCCCGGCTCATCGGCGACCTGGTGCGCAACGTAAACGGACGGATGCTGCACCCGTCGATCGCCTACTTCAGCACGGATGAGCGCACGAGTACGCCTTTCGCGACCCGATTCCGCGTGCTCGAAACCTTCCCGTTCGATGAGCGGCTCCTCAAGAAAGAACTCGCCTCCCGCAGGATCGGCACGCTCGAAATCAAGAAGCGCGGCATGGATGTCGACCCGGCAAGACTGCGCACCAAGCTGTCCCTGAAGGGGGATGCGGCGGCAACGCTCATCCTCACTCGGGTTGGCGACAAACGTGTGGCGCTGCTCGCCGAGCGCGACGCCGAGTAGCTCCCGGAAGCTCCTAGAAGCCCGAGCTCGTGCTGCCGTTGAAGTTTGTCGTCCCGATGAACGCAAAGAGTGCGATTATGCCGATGATCGCGAGGAGGGAGAGCCCGAGCGCGATGTAGCCGGTGATCAGACCTGCGAGCCAGAAGCCGTGCGCGTGGGGTTGCTTCTTCCTGGCGATGTGGCCCGTGATGATCGCGGCGATCGCGGGAAACAGTCCGAACCCGTAGAAGAAAGAGAAAAGCACGCCCACGATTCCGAGAATCATGGAGGCGATGGCAAGGCCAGAGGGCTGAGCCGGTGCCGCGTAGGTGGCGTACTGGTTCGGGTACTGGCCCGGATATTGCCCCGGGTACTGGCTCGCCGGGTAGTTTCCGTACGTCGGGCCGGCGGGCGGCTGTGGGGGCGCGTATTGGGGAGGCGCAATTTGGGAAGGCGCAATTTGGGAAGGCGGAGCCGGCGGGTTGTAGTAGCCCGGCGGCGGGGGCGGCGCGACGGGCTGGGCTACCGCGGGTGTTGGCTCGATGGGAACGAAGTCCTGGCGGTCGTCTGACACGGTCGTACTCCTCGCTGACTGGCGGTGCGCCCGCGCTGGCGCGGGCGACAGTTTATTACTTTGGCTCGCTTTCGTTCCGAGTTAGTACCTCGGGAGGTAACCGCCCGAGGAACCGACCGCGGCCGCAATGATGACGATGTAGACGATCCAAAAGGCAATCCATCCCACGGACAGCACGTAGCCGATGATCGTGCCCGCAAGAGCAAGCCCGTGCCCGGCCTCACCCGTCTTCTTGATCTGGCTGAGAGCAATGTGACCCGTGATGATTCCACCGATCGGTACGAGAAAGCCCAGGATGATCGCGACAATCGCGAGGACGTTGGTCCTCGGAACGGGTGTGCCGCCAGGCGTATACCCGGGCCCCGATGCATACCCGGGTGTCGGATTCGTGGGTCGCGTCGGGGGTACGGTCGGCTCGTCGGGCTGCGGGACAGTTGGATCAGTCATGTCACTATCTCCTCTGTGTCTACGCCGACGCGCGCCGCGAACGACGATTACTCCACGCTATCCGCAACTGAGGGTTTCTGAACGAATCCCATGAACTTACCTGTAGCCACCAGCAGCTGCCACAGCCAGCGCGACGAAAAAGACGATGGTGATGACGAGCGAAGTCGCTCCACCAACCGCACCGGCGATGATACCGACGAGCCACATCCACTTCGGTGCTCCGGGCTCCCTCTTGCGCCCGAGCACACCCAGGATGATCGCGACGATGCCAGCCGCGAGGCCGAAGATGAGCGCCCAACCGAATAGGAAGGCCACGAGACCGACAATGAACGATACAAGGCTCAGGGTCTGCTTCACACCGACGGGGGCGGGCGCGTAAGCGGGCGCTGCCGGGGCCACGGGAGGCGTCGTGGGATCTGGGGTGACTGGATCGGTCATGCGATGGTTCTCCTTAGGATTTGCTGAAAGCCGTACCGTCCTTGATAGTGTCAGCACCCACCAGCCGTGTCAACGAGGCCTCGCCGCAGATGTCGAACCGCGTCAGGCCTGAATTGTGGTGACCGGCAGCGTGGAATCCGCGCCGAAGTCGAGTCGTGACGGCGCGCGACCAGCGGCAACGAGCTGGGCCCCGAGCGCCGCAATCATCGCACCGTTGTCGGTGCACAGGTCGAGCGGCGGAATGCGCAACTCGATCCCGGCCGCCGCCGCGCGCTCGGCGGCAACCTCGCGAACTCTCGCGTTGGCGACCACGCCACCGCCAAGCAGGAGGCGGGGAACACCGAGATCCGTGCAGGCCGCGATCGCCTTGGCCAGGAGGACGTCGACCACGGCTTCTCGGAAGCTGGCGGCGACGTCCGCAATCGGCACATCCTCCCCCGCGTCGCGCTTCTGCTCGACCCAGCGCGCGACGGCGGTCTTCAGTCCTGAGAACGAGAAGTCGTAACGGTGCTTCTCCATATCCTTGGGGAGGCTGAGCCCCCGAGGAAAACGGATCGCCTTCGGATCCCCGGATGCCGCGACCCGATCGATCTGAGGACCACCCGGGTACGGCAACCCGAGAAGCCTTGCCACCTTGTCGAAGGCCTCACCGGCCGCGTCGTCGATGGTCTCGCCAAGGAGTTCGACGTCGGAGATCAGGTCGCGCACGAGCAGGAGCGACGTGTGGCCGCCAGAGACGAGCAGCGCAATCGTGGGATATTCGAGCGGGCGGGTCCGGACCTCGGTCGGCCCGTCGACGGTATCGCGCACCGAAATGACATCCGCACCGACGTGCCCGACCAGGTGATTGACCGCGTAGAGCGGCTTGCCGAGGGAGACGGCGAGAGCCTTGGCTGCACCGACCCCGACCATGAGCGCACCGGAGAGACCGGGGCCAGAGGTCACGGCAACCGCGTCGAGTTCGGCAAGCGTCACGCCGGCCTCGGCGAGCGCCGCCTTCAACGCCGGGGTCAGCGCCTCGAGGTGGGCCCGCGCCGCGACCTCGGGGACGACGCCGCCGTACCGCGCGTGCTCGTCCATCGAGGAGGAGATGACGTTAGCGAGCAGTGTCGTCCCGCGCACGATACCGATGCCGGTCTCGTCGCAGGAGGTCTCGATGCCGAGGACCAGGGGTTCCGTCATGATCGCGACCCTTCGGGGATCGTGAGCCGCATGATGTGCGCGGAGACGTCGTCGGGTTGGTAGTAGTGCGGTCGAACCGCGATCTGCTCGAAACCGAGCGAAACGTAGAGCGCCTGGGCGTTGGGATTGTCCGCCCGCACCTCGAGGAACACGTTCGGGTCGCCACGATCGACCGCGTGGCGCAGTGCCGCGACCATGAGCATCCGGCCGAGTCCGCGTCGGCGTACCGACGGAGCCACGGCGATGGTTTGGATGTCGGCATCCCCGTTGTGCAGCGGAGCCAGCAGCCCGACGTATCCCGCGACGACCTGTGCCGTCTCGGATGCGGCCGCTTCGGATTCCGTCGCCACCAGATACACGGTGTGTTCGCTCGCGAGTTCGCTGCTCATGGTGTCGGGCGACCAGGCATCCGTTCCGAACGTCGGGGTTTCGATCGCCATGATGGCGTCGAGGTCGCCGGGCGTCGCCTTGCGCAGGATGAACGGCATCAGCTCACCCGCTTCGGACCGGCCGACAGCGTCACGTCGGGCGAGCGCAGGTACAGCGCCTCGCCGCTCGCGAACGGACGGTGATGCAGGTAGAGCAGTTCGGCGACGAGTCCGAGGGAGGCGGCGGAGACCTCCGCGGCATCTACTCGCCTGAAGGTGCGAAAGTCGGGAACGACCTCTTCGAGGGACTGCGGCGGAGCGAGCCCCGGGCCGGATGCGCGGATCGGCAGGCCCTCGGGATCCGTGCCGGAGTACGAGCTCCAGTAGACCTCGCGGCGACGGGCATCCGTGACGACCAGCAGCGGCTCGGCCACGCCGAACGCCACGGCATCGTGGCTGACCACGGGCACGACCGGCTTGCCCGCACCGAACGCGAATGCGCGTGCCGCGGCAATTCCGACACGCAGTCCCGTGAACGGGCCGGGGCCCATGCCCACTGCTACACCGCTCAAGTCGGTTACCGCGACGCCGGACTCGCGCAGCGCATCCTGGATCAGCGTGCCGATGACTTCGGCGTGCCTGCGGGTGTCGGGTTCGGTGAACTCGGCGAGCACGCCCGCATCCCGATCCACGACGGCGACACTCGCGCCGGCGGAGGTATCAATCGCGAGCAGCACCGACCCACCCTAAGTCTTTCCAGCGCGCACCGTGCGCTGTGAACGTCACGGTTCGCGGCTCTGAGTCGGACTCTCCGACCGCAGCACCGGTCGGGCGCAGGATGTCGACGTCGAGCCAGTCCTCGGTCAGGCCGTCGAGGAGTCCGGCGCCCCACTCGACCACGACGATGGATGCGGCGAAGTCGATGTCGAGGTCGTCCAGCTCGAGCGCGCTCGACAACCGGTAAGCGTCCACGTGCACGAGCGGCGGCGCACCCTCGCGCGGGTGGGTGCGCGCGAGCACGAAGGTCGGGCTCGTCACGGTTCCGCGAACGCCGAGCGCCGCGCCGAGCCCCCGCGTCAGTGTCGTCTTGCCAGCACCGAGTTCGCCGTTCAGCAGCACAAGATCGCCGGCCCGCAGCTGTCCGGCGATGGTCGCCCCGAGCGCCTCCATGTCGTCCGGCGTCTCGATCACGAGGCTGGTCATGGGACGAAAACCCGCGTCACGCGCGGCCCGATCCTGGTCACGATCTCGTAGTTGATGGTGTCGGCTGCGTCCGCCCAGTCGTCCGCCGATGGTACGCCGGTCGTCGGATCTCCGAACAGGATGGCTCGGTCGCCCACACGCACCTGGTCGTCTCCGACATCCACGACGAACTGGTCCATTGCGACCCGGCCGCACACCCGGTAGGCCCTGCCATTGATCGAGACGGGAGCGCCCGGCCTGTCGGCTGCGCCCGTCTTCCCGGCAACGGACGACGCGTGTCTCGGGATGCCGTCGGCATACCCGAGCGGAACCAGCGCCAGCGTCGTCTCGGCCGATGTCCGATAGGCATAGCCGTAGGAGACGCCGACCCCCGCCGGGACCCGCTTGACCGAGATGATCTCCGCGCTGAGCTCCATGGCCGGGCGCAGACCGAGCTCGGCGGAGCTCGCATCCTCGAACGGGGAAAGACCGTACACGCCGACGCCGATCCGGACCAGGTCGAAGCGCGACGCTGGCACGCGGAGCGCCCCGGCCGTCGCGGCAAGGTGACGCAGCTCCGGGGTGAGACCGGCATCCCGCGCCGCAGCCACAAACAGAGTGAACCGCCGCACCTGCTCCAGATCTTCGGCCTCGCCCGCGTTGGCGAGGTGGCTCCAGAGTCCGCGAACCCTCACCCGTCCCGCCCGCTCGTGCGCGGCGGCACGCTCGAACAGCGCCGCGCTCTCGCGCTCCTCGACCCCGTTGCGGCTGAGACCCGTGTCAACCTTGATCTGGATCTGTGCGAGGCCCCCGGTCGCGGCCGCCCTCTCGAGTTGGCCGAGCGAGCTCACGCCAACGTCGATGTTCGCCGCGACCGCCGCGGTGAAGTCCGCATCCTCGCCGTGCAGCCAGGCCAGGATCGGTATCGTGATGCCGGCCTCGCGCAGGGCAAGCCCCTCCGCGAGGTCAACGACTCCGAGCCAGTCGGTGCCCGCATCGACAGCAGCTTTCGCTGCCTCAATCGCGCCGTGCCCATAGCCCTCGGCCTTGACGACGACCATCAATGCGGCCGGCGAAACCGCGGAGCGCAGCGTTGCGATGTTCGAACGGATGGCGCCGAGGTCGATGCGCGCCTCACGCATGGGGCGGCTCACGCTTCGCTGCTCACTTTTCGGCTGCTCACTCTTCGCTGCTCACTTTTCGACCACCACGTAGGCGATCGCGATGCCGGCGTCGTGCGACATCGAGAGGTGGATGTGCTCGATCCCGAGAGCGGCCGTAATCTTCGCAACCGCATTGTGCAGGACGAACGAGGGATTGCCGAGACCGTTGGAGACGACCTCCATGTCGTGCCAGCGAACGCCGCTCGAGTCGCCGATGGCCTTGATGAGCGCTTCCTTCGCGGCGAACCGGCCGGCGAGCGAGCGCAGCGGAAGGTCCCGCTCGGCCGGGGTGAAGATCCGCTCACGAAGGCCCGGCGTCCGGCCGACCGCACGCTCGAAGCGCGCGAGGTCGACCACGTCAACTCCGATGCCGAGGATCAAGGACTACTCGACCGTCACCGATTTGGCCAGGTTGCGCGGCTGGTCGACATCCAGCCCCTTGGCCGTCGCGAGCTCGAGCGCGAAGATGTGCAGCGGAACGACGGCGAGCAGCGGCTCAAACATCGACGCTGCGAGAGGAATCGGGATGACCTCGTCGGCGAAGGGCAAGACCGAGGCGTCGCCCTTCTCGGCGATCGCGATGACCCGGGCGCCGCGCGCGCGAATCTCCTGGATGTTGGAGACGACCTTGGGATGCAGCGAGTTCGGATCGCGCGGACTCGGCACGATTACGAACACGATCTGTCCAGGCTCGATCAACGCGATCGGTCCGTGCTTGAGCTCGCCGGCGGCGAACCCCTCGGCGTGGATGTAGGCGAGCTCCTTGAGCTTGAGCGCCCCCTCGAGCGCGACCGGATACCCGACGTTGCGGCCGAGGAAGAGCACGGAGCGCGTGTCGGCCATCCAGCCAGCCAGCTGACCGATGTCTTCGGTCGCTACAAGGACGTCGGCAAGCTTCTCCGGGATCGACTGAAGCTCGGCGATATTCGTCGCGAGCACGTCCGCAGTCATGGTGCCGCGGACCACAGCGAGGTGCAGACCGAGCAGGTAGAGCGCCGTGACCTGCGCGACAAACGCCTTGGTCGAGGCGACCGCGACCTCGGGGCCGGCGTGCGTGTAGAGAACCGCGTCTGACTCACGCGGAATCGACGAACCCTGCGTATTGCAGATCGACAACACCTTCGCGCCGGCTTCGCGGGCGTACTTCACCGCCATGAGCGTGTCCATGGTCTCGCCGGACTGGCTGATCGAGACGACAAGCGTGCGCTCGTTGATGATCGGGTTGCGGTAGCGGAACTCGTGAGACAGCTCGACCTGGGTGGGGATCCGGGCCCACGACTCGATCGCGTAGGTGCCGAGCATGCCCGCGTAGGCCGCCGTGCCGCAGCCGATGATCATGATGCGATCGATGGAGGCGAGGACGGTGTCATCGAGTGCGCCGAGCTCCGGGAGCGAAACTGCGCCGTCGATGATGCGGCCGCGCAGGGTGTTGGCGACGGCATCCGGCTCCTCGCTGATCTCCTTGCGCATGAAGCTCGACCAACCGCCCTTTTCGGATGCGGAAGCGTCCCAGGCGATCTCGTACTCGCGGGTCTCGACCGGGTCGCCCGCGAAGTCGGTGACCTCGACGGAGCCCGGGCGGATCGTGACGATCTGGTCCTGCCCGATCTCGACGGCGCGACGGGTGAACTGGACGAAGGCCGCGACATCCGAGCCGAGGAAGTTCTCCCCGTCACCGAGCCCGATCACGAGCGGCGAGTTGCGGCGGGCGCCGACGACCTCACCAGGACGGTCCTCGTGCACGATCAGCAGCGTGAATGCGCCCTCGAGACGAGCGACGACCTTCTGCATGGCGAGCGTCAAATCTCCGGTCTCGCGAAACGCGCGGCCGGTCATGATCGCCGCGACCTCGGAGTCGGTGTCGCTGGTGAACGTCTCACCGTCATCCAGGAGTTCCTGCTTCAGCGCGGCGAAGTTCTCGATGATTCCGTTGTGGATCAGCGCGAGCTTGCCGTCGTCGCCGAGATGTGGATGCGCGTTACCGTCGGTCGGGCCGCCGTGCGTCGCCCAGCGGGTGTGCCCGATGCCGGTCTGGCCGTCCTCTATCGGAGTCGCCTCGAGTTCCTCGAGCAGCACCTTCAGCTTTCCCGCGTGCTTACGGGTGCGCAGCTGTGCGTCCGTGCCGATTACGGCGACGCCGGCGGAGTCATAGCCTCGGTATTCGAGACGACTCAGACCGCTGAGAAGGACGTCCATGCTGCTGTTCGGCCCGACATAGCCCACGATTCCACACATAGCCAAGATTCTACGGGTGCGGTGGAGCTGCAGGCGGGCACGGGGCGGTCGCGCGACCCCAGCGCCGCGCGGTGGAGCTATGGCAATCGCGCCAGCGCTTGCGCGACCCCAGCGCCGAGGGTGCCTGCGACCGAGGACCCAACGCGCGGCAGTCGCGGCCCCCACGCCAACACCAAGTAGCCTTGACACCGATGCACGACCACTCCCCCAGCCAGCCGTCGCCGTTCGTGGAGATCGATCGGGACGACTGGGCCGAGCTTGCGCCATCCACCCAGCTTCCCCTCACGGAGACCGAACTCGTCCAGCTCCGCGGGATCGGCGACCGGCTCGACCTCACCGAGGTGAGCGATGTCTACCTCCCGCTGTCCCGGCTGATCAACCTCTACGCCGCGGGTGCGCGGTCGCTGCATCGATCCACGAGCGAGTTTCTCGGGGGACGCAACCAGAGCACGCCGTTCGTGATCGGTGTCGCCGGCTCGGTCGCCGTCGGCAAGTCCACGATCGCGCGACTACTGCGAGAACTCCTCGCCCGCTGGGAGGACACACCCAGGGTTGAGCTAGTTACGACCGACGGCTTCCTCTACCCGAACTCCGTTCTCGCGGCGCGCGGCCTGATGGAGCGCAAGGGTTTCCCGGAGAGCTACGACCGTCGCGCGCTCCTGCGTTTCGTCAGCAACGTGAAAAGCGGCGTCGAAGAGGTCCGCGCTCCGTTCTATTCGCACCTGAGCTACGACATCGTTCCCGACGCAGAGGTGGTGGTGCACAAGCCCGACATCCTCATCGTCGAGGGACTGAACGTCCTGCAGCCGCCCGCGCCCGGCGCTCGTCTCGCGGTGAGCGACCTGTTCGACTTCACCGTCTACGTGGATGCCAGAACCTCCGATATCGCGAACTGGTACGTCGACCGCTTCCTCTCGTTGCAGCGCGGCGCCTTCACCAACCCGCAGTCGTACTTCCACCGGTTCGCGAGCCTGAGCGAGAACGCCGCCATCGACCGCGCCCGCTCGATCTGGAAGTCCATCAACGAACCGAACCTGATCCAGAACGTCCTGCCGACACGACCGCGGGCCTCCCTCGTGCTTCGCAAGCGCGCGGATCACACCGTCTCGACGGTGCTGCTCCGCAAGATCTGAGTGTGGCCCGGCGATCCTCCTGCGCCGGAACTGATCGCTCCCGAACCCCGAACTCCCACTCCCAACTCCCGAACCCAAACTCCCGAACCCAAAACGAAGGAGTTTTGGCCCGCAGAGCGCTCCAACAGCTGTTTCGAGTAGCGGATTCGCAGAAACTCCTTCGTTTTGAGTCCGGAGGATGGCGATACGTGAGCCCCGAGGGTGCAGAAACGATTGCGTTAGCGCATCCCCGCCGCTCGGGGACGGCCGCGCGGTCAGCTAGAGCGCGAGTTCGACCTCGACGATTGCGGCAAGCCCGCGGGCAACTCGGTCGGCTGTCGCCTGGTCCTCCGCCTCGACCATGACGCGCACCATCGGCTCGGTGCCGGATGGCCGCAGCAGCACGCGACCCGAATCGCCAAGTCCGGCCTCCGCCGCGGCGACGGCCGCTGCTATCGGCTCGTTATTCTTCAGTCCGTGGTGGTCGACCCCGCGCACGTTGATCAGGATCTGCGGGTACACCGTCATCACGGAGGCAAGCTCCGCGAGAGTCTTTCCCGTTCGCGCGACCTCGGCGACGAGGTGCAGTCCGGTCAGGATGCCGTCACCGGTCGTCGCGAACTCGGTCATGATGACGTGCCCCGACTGCTCACCACCGAGCGAAAGACCGCGCTCGTTCAGTGCCTCGAGGACGTAGCGGTCGCCGACCGCGGTCTCGAGCATCCGGATGCCGTTGTCCGCCATCGCGCGCTTCAGCCCGAGGTTGCTCATGACGGTTGCGACGAGCGTGCTGTCTTTGAGCGCGCCGCGCTCGTTCATGGCACGGGCGAGGATCGCCATGATCTGGTCGCCGTCGACGACGTTACCCTGCGCATCCACCGCGAGGCAGCGGTCCGCGTCGCCGTCGTGCGCGATGCCGAGATCAGCGCCGTGGCGCAGGACCGCGTCGGCCAGATTGTCGAGGTGGGTGGATCCCACGCCGTCATTGATGTTGAGACCGTCGGGGTCAGCACCGATGATCGTGACGGTGGCGCCGGCGTCCGTAAAGACCTGGGGCGAGACTCCGGCTGCGGCTCCGTGCGCGCAGTCGAGGACGACATGCACCCCGTCGAGCCGGTTCGGGAGGGTCGAAAGCAGGTGGACGATGTAGCGATCCTCGGCATCGGCAAACCGGCGGATGCGGCCCACATCTCCACCGGTCGGCGCGATCTTCGGCTCGGCGAGCGCGCCCTCGATGCGATCCTCGACAACATCCGGCAGCTTCGTGCCGCCGGTCGCGAAGAACTTGATCCCGTTGTCGGGTGCAGGGTTGTGCGAGGCAGAGATCATAACGCCGAGGTCGGCGCGAAAGTCGGCGACCAGGAACGCGAGTGCGGGGGTCGGCACTACCCCGGCGTCATAGACATCGACGCCGGAGCTTGCCAGCCCCGCCGAAACCGCGGCGTTCAGGAACTCGCCCGAGATGCGTGGATCGCGCGCGATCACGGCGATCGGACGTCGGCCCGAAGCGCGCCGACCGTCGGCCGTGCGCCCCTTACCGAGTACGACTGCAGCCGCCTGGGCAAGCCCGAGCGCCATCTCGACCGTCAATCCGGAGTTCGCGATGCCGCGAACTCCGTCGGTCCCGAATAACCGTGGCATTAGTCGTGCCCCAGTCTGATTGGAATTAACGCTTCGAGAACTGCGAAGCCTTGCGAGCCTTCTTGAGTCCGGCCTTCTTGCGCTCGATGACGCGGGCATCCCGAGTGAGGAAGCCGGCCTTCTTGAGTGCGGCGCGGTTGTTCTCGCGGTCGATCTCGTTCAGCGAGCGGGCGATGGCCAGACGCAGTGCGCCAGCCTGGCCGGAGGGGCCGCCGCCGGTGATCTTGGCGATCACGCTGTACGAGCCGAGCAGGTCGAGAACCTTGAACGGGTCGTTGATGAGCTGCTGGTGGAGCTTGTTCGGGAAGTACTCCGCGAACTCGCGACCGTTGACCGTGAACGTGTCGCCGCCGGGGATGATGCGAACGCGAGCGATCGCCTCCTTGCGGCGTCCGACGGCTGCGCCGGGAACGTTCAGGATGGCGCGGGGCGCCTTCGGTGCCTCGCTCGGAGCGCTCTCCGTCGTGAAGCTGCTGGCATCGCCAGTCTCGGTAGTGAAGCTCTCGGGAGCCTCGTCGATGATGTCTTCGATCTTCGCCATGTGTATCTGAATCCTTGTGTAAGTCTGGTCGGCCGGCGCTACTGCGCGACCTGGCTGAGGGTGTACGTCTTCGGCTGCTGCGCAGCGTGAGGGTGCTCTGGGCCTGCGTACACCTTGAGCTTGGTGAGCTGCGCGCGACCGATCGAGTTCTTCGGGAGCATGCCGCGAACAGCCTTCTCGACGGCACGCGTCGGGTGCTTCTCGAGCATCTCGGCGTAGTTCATGCTCGAGATGCCGCCCGGGTAACCCGAGTGGCGGAAGGCCAGCTTCTGCGCGAGCTTGGCGCCCGTGAGAGCAACCTTCTCCGCGTTGATGATGATGACGAAGTCACCCATGTCCATGTGCGGAGCAAAGGTGGCCTTGTGCTTGCCGCGAAGAAGAGCCGCGGCAGTGGATGCCAGACGACCGAGCACGATGTCGGTTGCGTCGATGATGACCCACTCGCGCTGAACGTCAGCGGGCTTGGGAGAGAACGTACGAGTCACAGCTGTACTGCTTTCTGTATCGAAATGAGGTGTTCGAGAATCCCACTCCGTGGAACGTTCCTGCACCAGATAGTGCCAGAACCTTGCCGGTGGAGGGCTCAAGTTCGGGCGCCAGACCAAGCGGGTCCAGACACCAAGTGTCAACCTTAGTCTGCGTCCTGCCGTGGGGTCAAACCGCGCCGCTGCCTGGTGAGCTCCGCACGTTCGGCAAGACCGGCGTCGTCCGGATATCCGACCTCGATGAGCGTGAGCCCCTTTGCCGGCATGACCTTGAATTCGTTCGTGCGCCTGCCCCCGTCGAGGATTTCCGCGGCGCGTCCGACCGGCAGGTTTCCCTCCCCGACGGCGACGGATGCCCCGACGAGCGCCCGCACCATGCTGTGGCAGAAGGCATCCGCCTTCACTCGCGCGACCTTGACGCCGCTTGCGTCGACGGTCCAGGAGAAGTCCTCGAGGGTGCGGATCGTCGTCGCCCCCTCGCGTGGCCGGCAGTAGGCGGCGAAGTCGTGCAGTCCGGTGAGCGTCGCGGCCGCCGCATTCATCGCGTCGAGGTCGAGCGACTTCGGATACCAGAGCGTCTGGTGCCGCAGCAGCGGGTTGCGTTCGGCCTCGCGATCGGAGATCCGATACTCGTAGCGGCGCCAGGTCGCGGAGAACCGTGCGTCGAATCCGGGAGGCGCGATCGTTGCACTCTTCACGTAGAGATCGCTGCTGAGCCCGGCGATTCCATTGAGCCTGCGGGCGAGTCTGGCGGCGCGCGCCTCGAGCGAGACGTCCGGCTTGTGCTTGCCCTTTCCCCGGTGCGAGTCGTCGAGGCCGACGAGTTGTTCGTCGGTGAGATCGAGATGGGCGACCTGGCCGAGGGCGTGAACTCCGGCATCCGTCCGTCCGGCCACGGTGAGCGTCGGGGGCGTGCCATAGCGCTGGAGGACTGTGGCGAGTGCCTTCTCGAGTTCGCCCTGGACGGTGCGGAGGCCCGGCTGCTTCGCCCAGCCCTGGAAGTCTGCGCCGTCGTAGGAGAAGTCGAGGCGCAGTCGGGTACGGGGCTTCGCGGTCTCCACAAGCCGCTGTAATTCCACTCACTGAGTTTATTCGGCAGTGCCATGATCGAAGAATGGATCTCGCCGCGGACTCCCTCATCGAACCGATGCTCGCCAAGCTGACGGATGCCGTCCCCGCACAGGATCGCGTCGAGGGCGGCCTGCTGTACGAACCCAAGTGGGACGGCTTTCGCGGCATCGTCTACTTCGACGGTACGGACGTCGAGATCGGCAGCCGCGGATCCAAGCTCCTGACCCGCTACTTCCCCGAGCTCGTAGAGATGTTCCGTGCGCAGTTGACCGCGCCGTGCATCCTGGACGGCGAGATCGTCGTGCGCTCGGGCAAACCCGGCGCCGAACGGCTCGATTGGGAGACGCTGTCGCAGCGCATCCATCCGGCGGCATCGAGGGTCGAGAAGCTCTCGGTGGAGACGCCGGCGTCGTTCGTCGCGTTCGACCTGCTCTCCCTCGACGGTTCGCCGCTGTTGGACTCACCATTCGGCGATCGCCGTGCAACGCTCGAGAAGCTGCTCGCCACGGCCAGGCCCCCGCTGCACCTGACCCAGACCAGCGAGGATGTCGAGGTCGCCAAACGCTGGCTCGCCGAGTTCGAGGGCGCGGGACTCGACGGCGTCGTGGCCAAACCGCTGAAGGCGCCCTACGGCCAGGGCAAGCGCGTGATGTTCAAGACCAAGCACGAGCGGACGGCCGATGTCGTCCTGCTCGGCTATCGCATCCACAAGAGCGGAAGCGGGGTCGGCTCGCTGCTGCTCGGGCTGTACGGCGACGACGGCGAACTTCACAACGTCGGCGGAGCCTCCGCGTTTTCGGACATCCGCCGCCAAGAGCTGGTCGACGAGCTCGCCCCGCTCGTTCGCCGTGACGCATCCGGCGAGATCGTCAGGGGCGCGACCGAACGCAGCCGATTCTCCGGATCGAAGGATGTCTCGTTCGTCTCCCTCGAGCCGACCCGCGTCGTCGAGGTGCGCTACGACCAGATGGAGGGATCGCGATTTCGGCACACGGTCCAGTTCTTCCGCTGGCGCCCGGACCGGGATGCCCGATCGTGCACGTTCGAGCAGCTCGAACGCCCGATCGCCTACGACCTCGCCGAGGTCTTCGCCTAACGCGCGGTGGAGCTATGAAGGTTGCGAATCAACCTGCGACCCCAGCGCCGACTGAGCCTGCGAAGGAGGGGGTGCGAAGGCACACCGGGTTTCGATACGCGTAGCGCCCGAGGGGGCGGCTGCGCTACTCGACCAACAACGGGTCATTCCGCAACCTTTCGCGCCTTCGAGGGCTGCACGCGCGGCGGCTCACCCGGCATCTTCGGGTAGTCGGGCGGGAACGGCAGCTCGCCAAGTCCCGCATCCAGATCCCGCTGCCACCACTGGAGCAACAGGTCGATCGTGCCGGGCGATTTCGCGAACGTCGCCCACGGGTCGCCGACCGAGTCGAGTCGCGATGGGATGCTCAGCACCGTGAACGCGCGCGGGTCGACCGACGGCAGTTCGTCCCAGGTCACGGGCGTCGAGACGGGAGCGTGCTCGAGCGCGCGCGGACTGTAGGCGCCGGCCATGGTGCGATCCCGGTTGGCTTGGTTGAAGTCGACGAAGACGCGCGTGCCACGCTCCTCCTTCCACCACGAGGTGGTGACGGCCTCGGGCATCCGCCGCTCCAGCTCTCGGGCGGCGGCGATCACGGCGTGCCGGACATCCAGGAACTCGTGCGACGGCTCGATCGGGGCGAACACGTGAAGCCCGCGGTTTCCGGATGTCTTCACCCACGCGACGAGGCCGGCCTCCTCGAGAACCTTCCGCAGCTCGATGGCGGCAGGGATGGCATCCGCGAAATCGGTCCCGGGCTGCGGGTCGAGGTCGATGCGCAGCTGGTCCGGAAAATCGGAGGTCTCGGCACGCGACGCCCACGGATGGAACACGACGGTGTTCATCTGCGCCGCCCAGACGGCGACGGCGGGTTCGTCGATGACGAGCTGCGGATGCGAGCGAGCGCTCGGATACACGACCGGCACCGAGCGCACATAGTCCGGCGCTCCTTTCGGCGGGTTCTTCGAGAAGAACTGTTCGCCGTCGATCCCGTCGGGGAACCGCTGCAGCGAGACCGGGCGATCCCCGTTCGCCGTCACGAAGGCATCCCCCACCGTCACCAGGTAATTCGCCAGGTCGAGCTTCGTGATCCCGACCGCGGGCCACAGCACGCGAGTCGGGCTCGAGATGCGCACCTCCCGCGTTCCGGAAGGACCAGGCACCTCGATGATTTGCGCGTCGCTCGCCATAGGTTCAACTTAGGCCCCTCGTCGCGGGTTGACGAGGGCCATCGAGTGCATAAGGCTCGTGGGTGGTCAAATGATGAAACCCTCCGCCGCGCTCAAAGCTCTCGCCACCACCACCACCACTCCCAGAAGCACGAAGCAATCCGCGGATCGGAGGCCATCCTCACATCCAGGTCTTGCCACCCGCCTTCCGGGCCTTGATGGCCTTCGCGCGATCGCCGTCGCCGCGGTCGTGCTCTATCACCTCGCGCCGGGCGCGCTCCCGGGCGGCGGGCTCGGCGTCGACATGTTTTTCGTCATCAGCGGATTCCTGATCACCGGACTCCTCTTCACCGAGCACGCCAACACCGGGCGAATCCGATTCCGCTCGTTCTGGGCGAGGCGGGCAAGGCGACTGTTGCCCGCGCTCGTCGTGCTGGTGGTCGTCTGCTGCACGGTGGCCCTGTTTCTGGGCGGTGACGTGCTGGTTGGCATTGGCCGCCAGGTACTGGGCGCGGCGACGTTCAGCAGCAACTGGCTTGGCATCGCCAGTGGAACGAGCTATTTCGCGCAATCGACGCCCGAACTGTTCCGCAACCTGTGGTCGCTCGCGGTGGAGGAGCAGTACTACCTCGTCTGGCCATTCATCGTGCTGCTGGCCATCGCACTCAGGCGAACCTGGGCCCGGGCGATCCTCTTCGCCGCCATCGCCGTCGCTTCGGCCACCGCGATGGCCGTCCTCTACTCGCCGCACGTCGATTCCACTCGTGTCTACTACGGAACGGACACCCACAGCTTTGGCCTCGCGCTCGGGGCTGTGCTGGCCGTCCTCACCAGCGGAATGTCGCGAACGTCGCTCGAGTGGCCCAAGTGGAGCCGTCGGCTGCTGCCGATCCCCGGCGCGATCGCCGTCGTCGGCCTGGTCGCACTGGCGCTCATCATGCCGGCCGAATCCGCGCTGACGTTTCGCGGTGGCCTTACCGCGGTCGCGGTGTTGACGGCCGTGGCGATCTGGGGATCCATCATCCCGGGTTCGCTGCTCGGTCGCGTCCTCGATGCCACGCCCATCCGCTGGATCGGCATTCGCTCCTACGGCATCTACCTGTGGCACTGGCCGGTGCTCGTGCTCATCACCGCCGCCGAGCCGCGGTGGCAGGATGCGCCGGTCACCCTGTGGCTGACCGGGATACTGACCGTCGCGATCACCCTCGCCGCGGCGACGCTCTCCTACCGCTACCTCGAGCGACCCATCCGTCGCGAGGGATTCCGGGCCTGGATCTCGTCACGGTTCACCGCCGGCGCCCGCCGCGGGCTCCGGATCGCGGCGACCTGCGTCGCGGCCCTCCTCCTCGCCTCGACGCTTGGCGCAACGGCGGTCGCCGTCATCCGCGAGCCGCTGCACGGGCAGGCGCAGTCGAACATCGCCGCGGGAAGGGCGGCCCTGATTCGCGCGCGATTCCTGCCGCCGCCACCGCGTGGCGCACCGGGCACCAGGATGGATGCGATCGGCGACTCGGTCATGCTGGCCGCGTCCCCCGAGCTGCAGCAGTCCTTCCCGGGAATTTCGATCGACGCCGTCGTCTCCCGGCAGATGAACAAGCTGCCGGGCATCGTGGAAAAGCTCGACGCGGAGCACGAGCTGCGCCAAACCCTCGTGGTCGGGCTCGGCACGAACGGATACATCACGGCCTCGACGCTCGAGGAGGTTCACAACATCCTCGGTCCGTCGCGGCGGATGATCCTCGTCAACACCCAGGTGCCACGAGCCTGGCAGGCGAGCGTCAACGGCATCCTGAGCGGGTTCGCGGACGAATACGACAACGTCGAACTCGCCGACTGGCACCAGGCGATTGCCCCGCACATCTCGATCCTTGCGCCGGATCACATCCATCCGGGCCCCACCGGCGGCAGGATCTACGCGTCGACCATCACGGCGGCACTCGCTCGACTGGCCACTCTGCCGCCGTATCCGACGCTCGCCGATTTCGTCGGAAACCGGGCCAGCGCGAACCCCGCCGGCTAAAACCAGTTCCACCGGCCGGGTAAACCACCTCAAACTCCTGTCTGCCCCCGCCAGATGCGTCTGCCCCCGTACGTACGGGGGCAGACGCATCACCCGGGGGCAGACGAGATTGGTGGGGCCGGTTAAACGGAAGAGGGCCCCACCTCGCGGTGGGGCCCTCTTTCGAAAAACTGACTACTTGGCTTCGTCCTCTGCAACGATCGCCTCGGCGTCGGCTGCATCGGCTGCATCAGCTTCGGCGGCGGGCTCAGCGGCTTCGGCGACGGGCGCCTCATCGGCGGAAGGCTCCGTCGACTCGGGGGCAGTCGCCTCGGGGGCAGTCGCCTCGGCAGCAGGCGTTTCGTCCGACGCGTCGGCGACGGGCGCCTCTGCCTCTTCGGCAGGCGCCTCGTCAGCAGCCTTGGCCGGAGCAGCCTTGGAGGTCGACGCGGATGCCGTAGCCGACTTCTTCGCGCTCTTCGCCTTCGGGCTCACGGGCTCGAGAACGAGCTCAATCTGCACCATCGACGCATTGTCGCCCTTGCGGAAGCCGAGCTTCGTGATGCGGGTGTAGCCGCCCTCGCGAAGTTCGACCAGCGGAGCGATCTCGGTGAAGAGCTCGTGGATGACGCTCTTGTCGTGAATCGTCGCGAGTGCACGACGACGCGCGTGCAGGTCGCCCTTCTTCGCGAGAGTAACGAGCCGCTCGGCGACGGGACGCAGGCGCTTGGCCTTCGTCTCGGTCGTCTTGATGCTCTTGTGCGTGAACAGGGCAGCCGCGAGGTTCGCAAGCATGAGGCGCTCGTGCGCCGGTCCACCGCCGAGGCGTGGTCCCTTAGTTGGTGCAGCCATTAGTAGTTTCTTTCGTCTTTTGTGATCGTCAGAAGATAAACGAGAACTTAGTTCTCGTCGTCGTCGCCGCCGTAGAAGTGGGCACCGTCGAATCCGGGAACCGAATCCTTCAGCGACAGGCCCATTTCGACCAGCTTGTCCTTGACCTCGTCAACCGACTTCTGTCCGAAGTTGCGGATGTTCATGAGCTGCATCTCGGAGAGAGCAACCAGCTCGCTCACGGTGTTGATGCCCTCACGCTTGAGGCAGTTGTAGCTACGCACCGACAGGTCGAGGTCTTCGATCGGCATGCTCAGCTCGCTGGAGAGAACAGCGTCGACCGGCGCTGGGCCGATCTCGATGCCCTCAGCGGCGGTGTTGAGCTCGCGAGCCAGACCGAACAGCTCGGTCAGCGTGCGGCCGGCCGAGGCGATCGCGTCACGCGGGGTGATCGCGGACTTGGTCTCGACATCCACGACCAGGCGGTCGAAGTCGGTGCGCTCACCGGCACGAGTTGCCTCGACGCGGTAGGTGACCTTGAGCACTGGCGAGTAGATCGAGTCGACCGGGATCTGGCCGGCCTCGGAGAACTCGCTGCGGTTCTGGGTTGCGGAGACGTATCCACGTCCACGCTCGATGGTCAGCTCGAGTTCGAACTTGGCCTTGTCGTTGAGCGTCGCGATGACGAGCTCGGGGTTGTGAATCTCGACACCGGCCGGAGCGGAGATGTCGGCGGCCGTGACCTGCCCTGAACCCTGCTTGCGCAGGTAGGCGGTGATCGGCTCGTCGTGCTCGCTCGAAACCACGAGACCCTTGATGTTCAGGATGATCTCGGTGACGTCTTCCTTGACACCAGGTACCGTGCTGAACTCGTGCAGGACACCGTCGATGCGGATGCTCGTCACAGCGGCACCCGGGATCGAGGACAACAGGGTGCGGCGAAGCGAGTTCCCGAGCGTGTAACCGAAGCCGGGCTCAAGCGGCTCGATGACGAACCGCGAACGGAACTCGGAGATGTTCTCTTCTGCGAGTGTGGGGCGCTGTGCAATGAGCACTTGGTGTTCCTTTCGGCGAAGTGTCCGCTATATGACACTTATGGGGTGGCGGGTGGCTGGCCCGTCTGAAAGCTATTGACGCGAATTAAGTTGGGAGTTGGAGCAGAGGGCGCATCAGCGGCAGGATGCGCCGGCGACGAAGTCGCTAGCGTGCCCTGCCGCCAATATGGCTAGACGCGACGACGCTTCGGCGGACGGCATCCGTTGTGCGCCTGCGGCGTCACATCGGAGATGACGCCGACCTCGAGGCCAGCTGCCTGAAGCGAACGGATGGCGGTCTCGCGACCCGATCCCGGTCCCTTGACGAAAACATCCACCTTCTTGACGCCGTGCTCCTGCGCCTGGCGCGCGGCAGACTCTGCGGAAAGCTGCGCCGCGAACGGCGTCGACTTACGCGAGCCCTTGAAGCCGACCGTGCCGGACGAAGCCCAGCTCAGGACGGCACCACTCGGGTCGGTGATGGTGACGATGGTGTTGTTGAAGGTCGACTTGATGTGGGCCTGACCCACGGCGACGTTCTTCTTCTCTTTACGACGCGGCTTACGAGCGGCCGACTTTGGTGCTGCCAATGTGTTCTCCTAAAACGTTGTTGGCGACGCGAGCAGTGCTCGCTATCGGGCCTTCTTCTTGCCGGCGACGGTACGCTTCGGTCCCTTGCGGGTGCGCGCATTGGTCTTGGTCCGCTGGCCGTGCACGGGCAGGCCGCGACGGTGGCGAATTCCCTGGTAGCTACCGATCTCCGTCTTGCGGCGGATGTCGGCTGCGACCTCACGACGGAGGTCACCTTCTACCTTGAAGTTGACTTCGATGTAGTCACGAAGTGCGATGAGCTGATCGTCGGTCAGATCCTTGACTCGGATCTCCCCGCTGATCTGGGTGTCGGCGAGCGTTTTGAGTGCGCTCGTACGGCCGACACCGTAGATGTAAGTCAGTGCGACCTCTACGCGCTTGTCGCGCGGAATGTCGACGCCGGCCAGACGTGCCATGGTGGCTTCTCCTGAGAGTAAGTGGAGGTGTTGGACAGGACCGGTGCCGAGGCCTCCAACCCCGGGTGTCCCCCTCGTGTTGCCACGAAGGTTCTGGCCCTGCTCTTATTCGTATTTAGTTGCAAAAACCTTGTGCTGAAAGGGCTGTTAGCCCTGGCGCTGCTTGTGACGCGGGTTGCTCTTGCAGATAACCATGACGTTGCCGTGGCGACGAATCACGCGGCACTTCTCACAGATCGGCTTGACGCTTGGGTTGACCTTCATGTGTTTCTCTTTTCGCTGTCTTCGCCTGCATCCCCCAAGGGGAACCGGCGTTACTTCTCAGCAGTCGTTGTGTAGCGAGTCGGTTACTTGTATCGGTAAACGATTCGGCCACGGGTCAGGTCATATGGGCTCAGTTCTACGATCACGCGGTCCTCAGGGAGGATTCGGATGTAGTGCTGACGCATCTTCCCCGAGATGTGGGCAAGTACTCTGTGTCCGTTGGTCAGCTCAACACGAAACATCGCGTTGGGCAGAGCTTCGACCACTGCGCCTTCGATCTCGATGACACCGTCTTTTTTGGCCATAGCCTCTTCGTCGCTACAATGCATGACTGCTGGTCATGCGGATGGGTTTGGGATTTCGACCTAAATAGTCGGCGGCGGCAGACATGCAAATAGCAGGCACAACACACCAAAGATCAAGCTTAGGTCATTTGCGGCGATTTCGCCAAGCCGGGCGTATACTCACCGCGCGGTGGAGCTATGAGCGAACGCCATTTCTGGCCTTCGCCGCGACGCCAGCGCCGACGGCCGTCTTGGCCGTCAGCCATTACGCGATCGGAACGGGAGAAATCCCAAACTCCGCCAGCCCCGCCGCTCCGCCATCCTCGGCCGTCAGCACCCAGATGCCGCCAACGTGCCTGGCGACCGAGTGTTCGAAGTGAGCGGAGTCGCTGCCGTCATCCGTCACCATCGTCCAGTCGTCGGCAAGGACGTGTGTTTCTATGGTCCCGAGCGTGACCATAGGCTCGATCGCAAC
>JAODMY010000110.1 GCA_025465535.1 Glaciihabitans sp. | reverse complement strand
CCCGGGTGATGCGTCTGCCCCCGTACGTACGGGGGCAGACGCATCACCCGGGGGCAGACGCGGTTAGGAGAGAAATACTGCTCTAGTCGGAGATGCTGAGCAGCACGTGCCCGGAGGAGACGGTCGTGCCGACCGCCGCATTGAGGGCCGCGACCACGCCATCCTTGTGCGCGAGAATCGGCTGCTCCATCTTCATGGCCTCGAGCACGAGCACGAGGTCGCCCTTGACGACCCGGTCGCCGTCGGCAACGGCGAGCTTCACGACGGTCGCCTGCATTGGCGCCGAAACAGAGTCGCCCGTGACGGTGCTGACCGCGCCGCCGCCGTGGCGCCTCGGGGCCGGAGTGTTGGCTAGCCCGCCGGATGACGGAAGCAGTTTCGTGGGAAGCGAGACGGCGATCCGCTTGCCGTCGACTTCGACAACGACCTTGTGGCGGGGGGCTGAGCCGGCCGGCTCGAGTTCGAGCTCGCCGCTCCACGGCTCGATGTCGTTGACGAATTCCTCTTCGATCCAGCGGGTGTAGACGCGGAAGGGGTTCGAGGTGAACGCGGGATCACGCACGATTTTGCGGTGGAACGGCAGCACGGTTGGCAGCCCCGTCACCTCGAATTCGTCGAGGGCGCGGCGGGCGCGCTCGAGGGCATCCTCGCGGCTGGATCCCGTGACGATCAGCTTTGCGAGCAGCGAGTCGAAGGCTCCCGTGATGACGTCGCCGGTCGTGACCCCGCTGTCGACGCGGACACCGGGGCCGCCTGGGAGGCGAAGCGTGCGAACGGGGCCGGGGGAGGGTAGGAAGTTCAGTCCGCCATCCTCACCGTTGATGCGGAATTCGAACGAGTGCCCGCGCGGCTTCGGATCGCCGTATTCGAGCGTTCCGCCCTCTGCGATGCGGAACTGCTCACGGACGAGGTCGATTCCGGTGACCTCCTCGGACACGGGATGCTCGACCTGCAGCCGAGTGTTCACCTCGAGGAAGGAGATCGTGCCGTCCTTCGCGACCAGGAACTCGCAGGTTCCGGCGCCGACGTAGCCGACCTCCTTGAGGATGGCCTTTGACGAGGTGTACAGCGCGAGGTTCTGCTCATCGGTCAGGAATGGCGCTGGCGCCTCCTCGACGAGTTTCTGGTGTCGACGCTGCAGCGAGCAGTCGCGGGTCGAGATGACGACGACGTTTCCGTGCGAGTCGGCGAGGCACTGGGTCTCGACGTGACGTGGCTGGTCGAGGTACTTCTCGACGAAGCACTCGCCGCGCCCGAAGGCCGCGATCGCCTCGCGGGTCGCGGACTCGAACAGCTCGGGAATCTCCTCGCGGGTGCGGGCGACCTTGAGACCGCGACCGCCGCCGCCGAACGCCGCCTTGATCGCGACGGGCAGACCGTGAATATCGACGAAGTCGAGCACCTCGTCTGCTCCGGAGACCGGGTTGAGCGTTCCGGGAGCCAGCGGCGCGCCGACCTTCTCGGCGATATGCCTTGCCGAGACCTTGTCGCCCAGCTTCTCGATGGCGTCGGGCGATGGCCCGATCCAGGCGATGCCCGCGTCGATGACTGCCTGCGCGAAGCCGGCGTTCTCCGCCAGGAATCCGTAACCCGGATGGATCGCGTCGGCACCGGAGCGGCGCGCGATCGACAGGATCTTGTCGATGACGAGATACGTCTCCGCGCTCGTCGTGCCCTCGAGGGCATATGCCTCATCGGCGAGCTTGACGTGACGCGCATCCCGATCCTGGTCGGCGTAGACGGCAACGGATGCAATGCCACTGTCGCGGGCGGCGCGGATGACGCGCACCGCAATCTCTCCGCGATTGGCAATGAGGACCTTGGTGATGCGAGCCATAATTACCCAGCCTATGGGGCAGAGGGGCCAGCGCTTTTGTCCGGAGGGCACAAAACGGATCCCGGAACACGGATGATGCCTACAACTGGTTGGCTATCGCGGCAGGTTCCACAGCTCGGGCCAGCTGACTCCGAAGCCGAGAAGCAACTCGCGGACCGTGGCGAGGGACAGGCCGACAACGGCGTGCGGATCGCCCACGATTTCGCGGATGAACGCCCCGCCGAGACTGTCGATCGTAAATGCGCCGGCGACCTCGAGCGGCTCGCCTGTGGCGACGTACGCGTCGATTTCGGCGTCCGAGATGTTGTCGGCGAAGCGGACGATCGCGGTCGAGACGGAGCCTGCGGATGCCGCGGCCGACGACTCGCGGCGCGCGTCGATCAACCAGTGTCCGGAGTGCAGCCGACCCTCGCGACCGCGCTGCTGCAGCCAGCGCTCCCTCGCGACCTCTGGCAGGTGAGGTTTTCCGTAGATCGCCCCGTCGATCTCGAATGCGGAGTCGCCGCCCAGGATGAAGCCGTCGATCGGCTCGCCGGCCACGACGTGACTCGCGACGGCCTCTGCCTTCAACCGCGCGAGCAGCAGAACCATCTCCGGTCCGGTCAGCGCAGTCGCCGCGGCGAGTTCGGCAGCCAGAACGGCGGCCTCCTCGTCAACGCCGCTCGACAGCAGGATCGGCTCGATCCCCGCCGCTCGGAGAGTCGCGAGTCGCGCTGGTGAAGTCGACGCGAGGTAGAGACGCACGATGCTGCTCCTAAGCTTGAGGGATGGGTGAAATGCAGGGGCGAGAGCTCGAACTCGAGGTTACCAACGTCGCGCACGGCGGAATTTCGGTCGCTCGCCACGAGGGCAGAGTCGTCTTCGTCAGCGATGCGATCCCCGGCGAAACCGTGCGCGCGCGCATCACCGAGGACTCGAAGAAGTCGTTCTGGCGGGCGGAGACGGTCACGGTGATCACCGCGAGCGAGCATCGCCAGCCCCACGTCTGGAGCGCGGCGAGCATCGACCGTGCGCCTGCGGATCGCGCGGGCGGGGCCGAGTTCGGGCACATCGAGATCGGCCACCAGCGTGAACTCAAGCGCCAGGTTCTCACCGACTCCCTCAAGCGAATGGCCGGTCTCGATTCCGGCGTCGCCTCGGCGGTAACGGTCGAGGCTCTGCCCGGCAACGCCGACGGAACGGGATGGCGCACGCGGGTCCGCCTGCACGTCGACGAACAGGGGCGGCCGGGTCCGTTCGCCGCGAGGAGCCACCGGGTTATCGAGGTCCGCGACCTGCCACTGGCGACCGACGCCGTTTCATCCACCGCCCCACTCGACGAACTGTTTCCGGGAGAGGAGCACATCGACGTGCTCGAGCCTTCCACCGGTGGCGCGCGTCTCATCGTCGGCAGGCAGAAACCGATAACCATTCGCGAGCGCGTCGGCGAACGGGAGTTCCGACTCGACGACGGCGGATTCTGGCAGGTGCACGCCCACGCGGCCGAGACGTTGACCCGTGCTGTGCAGGATGCCATCGACCCCGCGCTCTTCGACCCCCGTGCCCAGAACCTCGACCTGTACGGCGGAGTCGGCCTGCTCGCGGCCGCCGTGGGCGATCGCTTTGGCTCGACGACCCGGATTACCAGTGTCGAGAGCGACCCGCGAGCAACCGAGCACGCTGGCGAAAACCTGAGCGAGTGGCTCGGCGCCCAGGCGATCACCGCACGAGTCGAACGCTGGATCGCAACCCTCGCCGCCACCGCGGGCGGGTCACGGCTGAGCGGCGCGACCGTGGTGCTCGATCCGCCGCGCTCCGGTGCCGGCAAAGAGGTCGTCAACGCGCTCGCGGATCTCGCCCCCGCGCAGCTTGTCTACGTCGCCTGCGATCCCGTCGCGCTCAGTCGGGATGTCGGACTCCTGCGCGAGCGCGGCTACGAACTGGCCGGCCTCCGCGCATTCGACCTGTTTCCGAGCACCCACCACGTCGAGGCCGTCGCCCGCCTGGTGCGTGTCTCGTAGCCGGTAGTCGGCCGCTGCACGCCTGCTACGCGACTACTGCATGCCTGCTCGAGGTCACCTTCCGCGGGAAAGTGCATCACGCGACTCGACCGGTGAGGATCAACCCTCGTTCATCCCAATCCCGATACCATGTAAACGGCCGCTGACAGCGCCCAACGCAGTGAATGGGGAACGAGCAGAGTGCAGACCACCATCGACGAGACAGCGAGCAACGTTCGGGCCAGTGCAGTGCGTGTTGCGGTGGTCGACGACCACGAGTCGGTGCGACTCGGCCTCAAGACGGCTTTCATCGAAGCGGGATACGACTTCGTGCTCGCCGCGGCGAATGTCGATGAGCTGATCGAGGGACTCAACCAGCGTGAAGTGGATGTCGTCGTGCTCGACCTCTCCCTCGGCGATGGCTCGGTCGTCACCGACAACGTCAAGCGCGTTCAGGCCATCGGGTCTGCGGTTCTTGTTCACAGCATCGCGGATCGAGTCGCAAGTGTTCGAGAGGCTCTCGCTGCCGGTGCCGCCGGCGTCATCCCGAAATCCTCTGCCACAAGCACGGTCCTGCAGGCCGCGGCGACGGTCGCTCGTGGTGACGTGCTCAACAACCTCGAGTGGGCTAGCGCGATCGACGCGGACCGCGACTTCTCGAAGGCACAGCTGGGTCGACGCGAGCGCGAAATCCTCCACCTCTACGCATCCGGTCTCCCCCTGAAGCTCGCGGCAGAACAACTCGGGATCGGCTACTCGACAGCGCGTGAGTACCTCGACCGAATCCGCGTCAAGTACATCGAGGTGGGTCGCCCCGCCCCGACCAAGGTCGACCTGTTGCGTCGCGCGGTAGAAGACGGGATTCTTCCCGGACTGGATCCGGATGGCGGTGATGGCGTCTAGCCCGGGATTGCGGAGCGCGCCACAGCTCAAACTGGCGCGCAATCCGATCAGCCTCAAGCAGGTCGACAAAGTACTGTCGCGCTCGGTCGCGGTGGGCGGCCTGGTCTTCGGCGCCCAGACGGTCGGTGCGCTGATGTCCCAGGTGAAGCAGGCGAGTCCGCTCTGGGCCACCATCGTGGTTTCGGCGCTGTGCGCGAGCTTCATTCTGGCGCTCGTGCTGTCGATCATCGGACGCTTCGTCAGGACGGCGCACGGGATCGTCGCGGGCGTCTACGTTGTCGCCCTGCTCTCCTGGCCCTTCGCGGTCCTGCACCCGCACATCGACACCGACAATTACTGGCTGTACTTCATTCTGACCGTGGGGACCTCGACCGCTGCGATCGCTTTCTCGACCAGGGCAGCGTCCGTCTACCTGTTTCTCGTGCCGATCGCCTACGGCGTCATTCGTGTCACGCCTGCCGGTGGAAGCGCCACTGTCCCGCTCGCCGCACTCGACGCGATCTACGCGATCATCCTCGGCGGTGCCGTCATTGTGATCATCACGATGCTCAGGCAGACCGCTTCGAACGTCGACGGGGCGCAGAGCACGGCCCTCGAGCGTTACGGGCACGCTGTGCGGCAGCACGCGACGGAGGTCGAGCGCGTTCAGGTCGACTCGATCGTGCACGACAGCGTGCTCACGACGCTGATCTCGGCCGCGCGGGCGTACACGCCAGAGGCGGAAGAACTCGCCGCGGTCATGGCCGGCAACGCCATCGGGCATCTGCACGATGCCGCCCTCGTGCAGCCGGACGATGGCACGACCATCCGACTGCGCGCCATCGCCAAGCGGATCACGGATGCGGCTGCCACCATGTCGCCGCCGTTCCGGGTTCGAAGTGGGGACGTCGGGTCGCGTTCGATCCCGATGAGCGCGGGCGAGGCGGTGTATTCGGCTGCCGTGCAGGCGATGGTCAACAGCGTCCAGCACGCCGGCGATTCGCCGGAGATCGAGCGTCGGGTCACCATGAAGGGCGTTCGGCCCGGCGGCATCGAGGTCGAGATCAGCGATACTGGCCGCGGTTTCGCTCTCGAGGCTGTCCCGACCGAGCGCCTTGGCGTTCGCATTTCGATTGTCGAGCGCGTGACGAACAGCGGCGGCTCGGTCTCGATCGTCTCAGCGCCGAATCAGGGTGCGGTCGTCACGGTTCGCTGGCCACTCGATCGAAACGTCGCGACTGACGTACTTGACGAATCTGACGCACCTGACGAATCTGATGAACCGGACGAACCAGGTGAACCGGACGAACCAGGTGAGCCGGTCGACCAGGATGCGCTGGATGATGCCGACGCACTCGACGCCATCGGCTCTGGCTCGCCCGTTGACGGGGAGGTAACGAAGTGAACATCGGGGTTCCGCGCTACCTGGTCGTCGGCCTGGCCGCCGTCTTCTCGGCCTACCATCTTGTGCTCGCAGGCTATTCGCTCATCAGGGGCATTCCGTTCAGCGCGGGGCCAATCTTCCTCGCCATGATTATCTATGCGGTGGCGTCGGCCGTGAGCCTCCTGCCGTGGGGGCCGACGCGCATACCGGTGTGGATGGCCGGGCTGAATCTCGCGGTCGTCATCGCGTTGCCACTGCTGGTCAGCGGCCAGCTCGACCCGCACCTGGAGAACGGCTACGGCACTTGGTATGTCGCCGCCGTCGGCACGCTCATGACGATCACCTCGACGAGGCGTCGGCACACGTTCGCGTGGATCGGCGTCGGATTCCTGGTCGTCCAGACCGTCCTCTGGGCTGGTCCCGGAGAGCTCGCCAACATCGGTGTCATCGGCAGCGTGGTCTGGGTCGGGATCTCCCACGTGCTCAGCTACGCCATGGCGAAGGCCAGCCGGGACGCCCAGCGCTTTGCCCTCGCCGAACGCGAGGCGACCGACTGGCAGGCCGCCCAGGAGGCCCACGTGTTCGAACGTCAGTTTCGCTTGGGACAGACGAGCTCGATGGCCCTGGAGATGCTGCGGACGATCGAGGACGCCAACGGCGACCTCACTGAAGAACAGCGTAAGGAGTGCCTGCATCTCGAGGGCGCGATCCGCGATGAGATTCGTGGACGCAAGCTGCTGAACGATGCCGTGCGCGAGCAGGTCATGAGCGCGCGGCGCCGCGGCGCCATCGTGACTCTTCTGGACGAGGGCGGTCTCGACGACCTCTCCGACGAGGATCTGGAGCGCGTGCTCAACCGCCTGGCGGAGGCGCTGGCCGGAACCGACGCCGACAAGGTGATCGCGCGAACGGTTCCGGAGGGATCGGATGTCGCCATCACCGTCGTCGGACTGCGCACGGTGGGTGACGACAGCGCGAGTGCTCTCGGCCAGGAGGCGCTCGAGGACGACGAGGTCAACCTGTGGCTGGAGATCCCGCGCAGTGCGGTGGCGGCGCCCGCCGCGCCCGCTATCTGATCGCTCGCCTCGGCCCCCAGGCGCTTCTGCTCAACGAGGCGCTTCTGCTCAACCCTGCCCCTCGACCGTGACCCTTGAAGGTTGACCCTCGACGGTTGACTCCAGATGGCGTCTGCCCCCGTGTGATGCGTCTGCCCCCGTACGTACGGGGGCACGCGCATCTGGCGGGGGCAGACAGCGCTTGCGGACCGGTGTTTGATGGAACACCGGAACGGCGTTTAAGAAGTGGCCTTTAAGAAGTACAGGGCCGGAGCGGCTCTAAACGAGCACATCTCCGGCCCTATGCAAGACCCGGGTCAGGACCATAACCCGAATATCGTCCTGACCCGCCCCCAAGCATTTGGCCCGCTTACCCTAGTCGGCCAACTGCCTGGTGGTGTAACTCAGAGAGCAACACCTAGCAAGATCAATACTGCATTGCCGTGCCCCCGAATCAAAGTCGTCATTTAGGAGGACATTTGGGGGACAATCCTGCGGAGACCTTCACGGAATTCTCGGATTTTTGGGGATTCACCCCCTAGAGGACCGACAAAAACGGGGTACATATGGCCAGTAGCTGCTGATTTCGACGGTTGTTCGGGAGTAGAACAACCTGTTTCGCGCCAAATCGTCGTTGAGCCAACGAATTCTCGCGTTTGTACCCCAGATCCGCCACTATCTAGTGACCTGAACAACAAAACGGCCCTGTCGTCAAAACGGGCCCTGTCGTCCGGTTTTGAGGGCTTACGCGCTGAAACTGCGCCATTCGCCAGGGCCGGGGTGCATCGGAGCGCGCAGCGAGCGCTGGGATCGCTGCCACGCGGAAGGTCCGCGGACTTCGCGTCGCCCGCGTTCCGCAGCGAGTTCCTCGAGTACGCCGCTGAGCACGGCCGTCAGCGCAGCCATCTCGTGGCCTTCGGGATTGCCGGAGACCACGATGATGTCCGGTTCGCTCGGCGTCTCGCTCTCGGCGGGTTCGTGCCCCGTGCTCTCACCGCCCGGATTCGTCGAGCCCATCACAGGGGGATGTTTCCGTGCTTCTTGGGCGGCTGGCTCGCACGCTTGGTGCGCAGCGCGCGCAACGCCTTGGTCACCACGACGCGAGTGGCGGCCGGCTCGATTACGCCGTCGAGCTCTCCGCGTTCGGCCGCGAGGAACGGGGATGCGACGTTATAGGTGTATTCGTTGGCAAGCTTGGTGCGGACGGCGGCGACATCCTCGCCGGCGGCCTCCGCGGCCTTCAGCTCGTTGCGGTACAGGATGTTGACAGCGCCCTGGCCACCCATGACGGCGATCTCGGCAGTCGGCCACGCGTAGTTGAGATCCGCGCCGAGCTGCTTCGACCCCATCACGATGTATGCGCCGCCGTAGGCCTTGCGCGTGATCACCGTGACAAGCGGAACGGTGGCCTCGGCATAGGCGTAGAGCAGCTTCGCCCCGCGACGGATGACGCCCGTCCACTCCTGGTCGGTCCCGGGAAGGTAGCCGGGAACATCCACGAGCGTCAGGATCGGGATCGAGAACGCGTCACAGAACCGCACGAAGCGCGAAGCCTTCTCACCGGCGTCGATGTTGAGGGTTCCGGCCATCGCGCTCGGCTGGTTCGCGATGATGCCAACCGAGCGGCCCTCGACGCGACCGAAGCCGATGACGATGTTCGGGGCGAAGAGCGGCTGCACCTCGAGGAAGTCCGCGCTGTCGACGATGTGTTCGATGACCGTCTTGACGTCATACGGCTGGTTCGTCGAATCCGGGATGATGGTGTTGAGCCTGCGGTCCTCATCCGTGATCTCGAGGTCGACCTCGCTCTCGTAGACGGGCAGCTCGGCGAGATTGTTGTCCGGCAGGAAGCTGAGCAGGGTCCGCGCATAGTCGAGCGCGTCATCCTCGTCGCTCGCGAGGTAGTGCGAGACTCCGGAGATCTTGTTGTGGGTGAGGGCGCCACCGAGCTCCTCCATGCCGACGTCCTCGCCCGTCACCGTCTTGATGACGTCGGGGCCCGTCACGAACATCTGGCTGGTCTTATCGACCATGATCACGAAGTCGGTGAGCGCGGGGGAGTAGACGGCACCGCCGGCCGCGGGCCCCATGATGATCGAGATCTGCGGGATGACCCCGGACGCCTGCGTGTTGCGTCGGAAGATCTCGCCGTACTTGCCGAGGGCGACGACGCCCTCCTGGATGCGGGCGCCGCCCGAGTCGAGCATCCCGATGATCGGCACACCCGTCTTCAGCGCGAGATCCATGACCTTGATGATCTTCTCGCCGGCGACCTCGCCGAGCGATCCGCCGAAGATGGTGAAGTCCTGGCTGTACACGGCGACCTGGCGACCGTGGATGGTTCCGGTTCCGGTGACTACCGCGTCACCGTAAGGCCGATTCTTCTCCATGCCGAAGGCGTGCGTGCGGTGGCGGACAAACTCGTCAAGCTCGACGAACGAGCCGTGATCCAGCAGGGTGTCGATGCGCTCGCGCGCGGTTTTCTTGCCCTTCCTGTGCTGCTTCTCGATCGCGGTTTCACCACTGGCCGTCACGGCTTCGTGATAGCGAACCTTGAGATCGGCCAGCTTGCCGGCGGTCGTGAATACGGAGGGAGAGTCGTTATCGGCAGTCACGCGTTCACTTTACTTGGGCGAAGTCCACAGGGGACGTTGTGGAATCCACACAATTTGCGCCTTGCGACTTTGCGCGTCGCTAATTCGCCGCCTGCGCGTTACTAACGGTTCACTCGACAGCAACCGGCAGGCGTCCTGCCTTGCCTAGCGTTGAGCGAACAATGAGGGAACATCGCAGGATTGGGAGATCATCGTGAGCGTGGTGGCGATCATCCCAGCGAGCGGCCGTTCGGATGGGATCCCCGGCAAGTACCTGAAGCGGGTCGGCGGCGTGAGCCTTGTCGCCCGCGCGGTGCAGTCTGCACGGCGTTCCTCCTCGATCGATCGGGTTGTCGTCAGTACAGACGACGACGCCATCGCAGCCGAGGCCCTGACCGCTGGAGCCGAGGTCGTTCGCCGTCAGCCGGAGCCTGGCAGTGACCCATCGGCGACCTCGGAGTCCGCGATCCTGCACGCCATGGAGTCGCTCGGGCGCGCCACCGGCATCGTCGTCTTGATCGAGGCCGCCTCACCGTTCATCGATCCGCTCGATCTGGACGCCGCCGTCGGCCGAGTACGCGACGGCCAGTGTGACGTCGCATTTGCGGCCGTCGAAACCCACACCCTTCTCTGGACCTCGACGAAGGATGGCGCCGTCGGCGTGAACCACGACGCATTCGCGGCTCCGCGAGAACGGGTGCGGGACCGGGACGAGCGGCACAAATACGACGCAAAGCAGTACCGCGAGACCGGCGCGTTCTATGCCATGCGGGCTGCGGGTTTTCGCCAGGCCGGGATTCGATTCTTCGGCCGCGCGGAAGTCGCGATCGTCGATCGAACCCGTGCGCTCGAGATCGACGAGCCGGGCGACCTCGTCATTGCCAGATCCCTCGCTCCGTTGTTCGAGCGTCCTGAGGCCATCGACATCGACGCGCTGGTGACCGACTTCGACGGGGTACACACCGACGATCGGGTCTCGATCGGCGGCGACGGGATGGAACGGATCACCGCGAGCCGGGCGGATGGCATCGGCGTCGACATGTTGCGCAAGGCCGGCTATCCGCTGCTGATTCTCTCGAGGGAGACCAACCGGGTCGTCACAGCCCGCGGACGCAAGCTCGGTGTCGAGGTGCGCCAGGGCGTCGAGGTGAAGGCGGTTGTGCTCGCGGCCTGGGCCAAGGCCCGGGGGATCGAACTGTCGCGGATCGCGTACGTCGGCAACGACATCAACGACGTTGGCTGCATGGAGATCGTCGGCTGGCCGATCGCGGTCGCGGACGCGCATCCGGAGGTCCTCGCCGTCGCGCGAGTGGTGCTCACGCAGCACGGCGGCCACGGCGCGATTCGCGAGGTCGCGGAGCGGATCCTTCTTGCCGCTGGCAGCCCGTCTACGTCATCGCCGAGATCGGCGTGAAAGAGGGGTCTGCTCGTGACATGGATTCAACTTATTCGTAACAATCGGTCTATAGGCTCGCTGCCATGGGGCTCCGCAGAAGCAGCGAAATCGCGTCGAGACTTCGAGTGCTGGATGAAGCCGTCTCGACGAATGACGTCCTCACCGCGCTCGCGGCCGAGGACGTAGAACCCGACCTCTCGACCGTTGTCACCCTCAACCAGACGGGCGGCCGCGGTCGGCTCGGCCGGGTCTGGGTGGCCCCAAAAGACAAGGCACTCGCGGTGTCGGTCCTGCTTCGTCCGGTGCTGCCGGCCGGCGAACCGCTCGGGGTCGAGCACTTCGGCTGGCTGCCCCTGATCGCCGGGGTCGCGATGTCGACCGCGATCGACGCGATCGTGGGTGGTGGTCGCACGAAGCTCAAGTGGCCCAACGACGTACAGATCGACGGCTTCAAGGTGTGCGGTGTCCTTGCTGAACTCCTCCCGAGCGCCGATGCGGTCGTCATCGGTGCCGGAGTCAACCTCAGCCTCGCGGCGGACGAACTCCCGGTTCCCACGGCGACATCGCTAATGCTCGCGGGCGTGCATGCGACAGGCGAGGAACTGGTCGACGTCATCCTCAGCGACTACCTCACCACTCTGGAGGAACTGGTCACGGCCTTCCTCCGGGTCGGGGCGGATGCCGGTGCCAGCGGCATCCTCGATCTCGTCTCCGAGTGGTGCAGCACGCTCGGCCAGGAGGTCCGCGTGCATCTGCCCGGCGGCGATGACCTCGTCGGGGTCGCGACCGGGATCGATGCCACCGGGCGACTGGTTGTCCAGCGGACCGCGGATGGCGCGGTACAGGCTGTCGCGGCCGGCGACGTGACTCACCTGCGGTATGAATAGGAGATGTCCATTCACGGCCAGGCGCAGCCGAACCCCCAGGCGCCTGAAAGTGTCATAGCCCGCCTTCGCCCACACGGCAGGGCGCTGTTTTGGCCATGTCTCGCACTCGTCGTGATCGTCGCCGCTGGCAGTTACTTCTACGGGCAGTTTCCGGAAAAGTGGGAAAACCTGGGCGTCCTGATTGGTGCGGCGCTGCTCGCACTTCTTCTCTGGTTGCTTCCCCTGTTCGCCTGGCTCGGCCGCAATTACACCATCACGACCCGCCGCATAGTCCTCCGCAGCGGCTTTCTGGTTCGCGTCCGACAGGAACTGCTGCACAGCCGCGGCTACGACGTCACGGTGCGCAAGAACGCGCTGCAGAGCGTGTTCGGCAGTGGCGATGTGCTGGTGAACACCGGACTCGAGCGGCCGGTCGTGCTGAAGGATGTTCCGCATGCGGACCTCGTCCAGGCGGCGCTTCACGACCTGATGGAGGCGAGCCAGAACGCGGTCGCGACGCACCGCCAACAGGAGGCTTCTCGCGGTGACGACGAGACGACCATCTGGGGTACTCGCTAGTAAATTGTGAGGCTTCTCGCTGTGACGACGAGACGACCATCCGGAGCAGTCGTTAGCAGGCGTAAATCGAGGGCCGCTGGGCTTCCTAGGATGGTTCCGGGCGTGAACGCTGCGCGACCCGGTAGGAAGTTGGAGTTAACGTGAAGATCTCTGTCATTGGATGCGGATACCTCGGAGCGGTGCACGCCGCGTGCATGGCCGAACTCGGCCATGAGGTCATCGGCGTCGATGTCGATCCGGCCAAGATCAGCGCGCTCGAGGCCGCCACCGCTCCTTTCTTCGAACCGGGTCTGCCTGAGCTGCTCGCCTCGGCCAACGCATCCGGTCGCCTGCGGTTCACGACCGACATCAGCGAGGTCGCCGAGGTCGACGTGCACTTCATCGCCGTCGGCACGCCCCAGAAGAAGGGCGAGTTTGCCGCCGACCTCACCTACGTGGATGCGGCGGTGACGTCCCTGTTGCCGTACCTGCGCGACGGAGCGCTCGTGGTCGGGAAGTCGACGGTTCCGGTTGGAACGGCGTCCCGTCTCGCCGAGCTTGTAGCCTCGGCCCCCGTCGACGCAATGCTGGCCTGGAATCCAGAGTTCCTGCGCGAGGGATTCGCCGTCAAAGACACTCTCGGGCCGGATCGCCTCGTCTACGGGGTTTCTTCCGGCGAGTCTGGCACGCGAGCCGTGAGTATCCTCGACGAGGTATTTGAGGTCGCACTCGCGCACGACACCCCGCGAATCATCACCGACTACGCGACGGCCGAGCTCGTCAAGGTTTCGGCCAACGCCTTCCTTGCGACCAAGATCTCCTTCATCAACGCTATGGCCGAGATCGCCGAGGCGACCGGTGCGGATGTCACCCAGCTGGCCGATGCGATCGGCCACGACGCGCGAATTGGCCGTCGCTTCCTCAACTCAGGTCTCGGCTTCGGCGGGGGATGCCTGCCCAAGGACATCCGTGCTTTCCGCGCCCGTGGGGAAGAGCTCGGGCTCGGAGATTCGCTTGCTTTCCTCGGCGAAGTCGATGCGATCAACCTGCGCCGTCGCTCCCGCATGGTCGATCTCACGCGCGAGGTCCTCGGGGGATCGCTCGACGGCAAGCGGGTGGCCGTGCTCGGTCTCGCGTTCAAGCCGGATTCCGACGACGTCCGAGACAGCCCGTCGCTCGACGTTGCCATGCGGTTGAAGGCCGAAGGGGCGACCGTGATTGCGACCGACCCGGAGGCGATCGAGACGTCCCGCCGCCTGCATCCGGAGCTTGACTACGTCCGGACGGCTGCCGAGGCGGTCGTCGGAGCGGATGCCGTGCTGGTCCTGACGGAGTGGAAGAACTACCGCGAACTCGTGCCGACCGATCTCGATGGAGCCGCGGGCCGCATCATCCTCGATGGCCGAAACTGCCTCGACCGTGAACGCTGGCGTTCGGCCGGCTGGCTATACCGAAGCCTCGGTCGACCCTAGCGAACCGGTCTCCGCCGCTTTCCGCACCCGCCGCGCGCGCTGTGCGGAACCCCGCCGCGGGTTGAACACCCACAAACGGTAGAGAGCAAAGCGGAACACCGTTCCGAGCCCCAGTCCGATCACGTTGGCCGAGATGTTGTCGTCGAGCGGTGAGGTGAGGCCAAGCGCGTAGTGGGAGATCCAGAGGCAGCCGAGCCCGATGCCGAGCCCCACGAGACTCACAACGAAGAATTCGATGGACTCGGATACGGGGTGCCTGCGCTCTTCCTTGCGGAACGTCCAATAGCGGTTGCCGATCCAGTTGACGACGATTGCGACGCTCGTGGAGATGACCTTCGCCCAGAGTGGACCCTCGTGGTTACTATCCGTCGAGAAGGTCGTCGCCAGAAGCACGTTGAAGATCACCGTGTCGATCACGAACCCGACGGCCCCAACCACACCGAACCTGGCGAGCTGGGAGATCAGTAAGCGCATGCGGGGCTCGAATCGATGAGGAAGAATGGGAGTTGATCTGAGAGGGCGATTGACATGATAGTCGGCGTAATTGGGGGCGGGCAGCTTGCCCGGATGATGATTCCTCCGGCAATCTCGCTCGGAATCGAACTGAGAGTTCTCTCCGAGACTCCAGGATCGGCAGCGATCCAGGCCACGACAATGGTCGGCGACTACACGGACGCCGAAACAGTTCTCGAGTTCGCGAGCGGGGTAGACGTGGTGACCTTCGATCACGAGCACGTACCGCAGGACGTCCTCGCCCGACTGGTTGCCAGCGGGGTCGCCGTTCATCCGAACCCGGCCGCTCTAGCCGTCGCGCAGGACAAGCTGCTCATGCGTTCGAAGCTCGCGGAGCTCGGGATGCCACTGCCGGACTGGGCGAGCGTCGAGTCTTCCGCAGAGCTCGCCGACTTTCTCGCCGACCACGGCGGCGTCGCCGTCGTCAAGACGCCTCGTGGCGGATACGACGGTAAGGGGGTTCGCGTCGTGCGCGCGGCCGATGAGGCCGACGACTGGTTCGCCGCCGGCGGCCCGCTCCTGGTCGAAGAGCTGGTGGAATTTCGCCGCGAACTCGCCCAGCTGGTCGCGCGTCGCCCGTCCGGTGAGGTCACCGTCTGGCCGGTCGCCGAGAGCGTGCAGCGCGACGGCGTCTGCGTCGAGGTGGTCGCACCGGCACCCAATTCCACCGGCGCCATCGCCGACGTGGCCGCCGATATCGCCATGACCGTGGCGGAGCGACTCAACGTCACGGGAGTCCTCGCGGTCGAGCTGTTCGAGACCAGCGACCAGCGCATCCTGATCAACGAACTCGCGATGCGACCGCACAACACGGGGCACTGGACGATCGACGGTTCGCGCACCAGCCAGTTCGAGCAGCACCTTCGCGCCGTCCTCGATTTGCCTCTCGGGGCGACCGGCACTCACCGCGACTGGAGTGTCATGGTCAACGTGCTCGGAACACCGCTGGTCGGGCGGTACCCGATCGCCATGACAGACCAACCGACGGTGAAGTTCCACGACTACGGGAAGTCCGCTCGCCCAGGTCGCAAGGTCGGTCACGTGACCGCGATCGGCGACCAACTCGACGAGGTCGTGTACCAGGCGCGGGCCGCAGCCGAATTCTTCGGAGCGTAATCGGGTTCGGAGCGCAATAGGGGGAGTGTCACGCTGCCAACTCGCGCTGCCAGCGACCTACCATTGTCAGCATGTCCACACCCCGAGTTGCCGTCGTGATGGGCTCCGATTCTGACTGGTCGGTCATGAAGGCCGCGGCCGACGCCCTTGCCGAGTTCGAGATCGAAGCCGAGGTGGAGGTCGTCTCCGCTCATCGCACTCCGGACAAGCTCATCCGGTACGGCCGGGAGGCCGCGGGTCGCGGCATCGGGGTCATCATCGCCGGAGCGGGCGGAGCGGCCCACCTGCCTGGAATGCTGGCGGCGGTGACGACGCTTCCGGTGATCGGCGTTCCGGTTCCTCTCGCGAAACTCGACGGGCTGGACTCGCTGCTGTCCATCGTCCAGATGCCGGCCGGAGTTCCGGTGGCCACCGTTTCCATCGGCGGCGGGCGCAACGCCGGGATCCTCGCGGCGCGCATCCTTTCCGTGTCGGATGCCCGGATTTCACAGAAGCTCACGGAGTTCGCGGCCGCACTCGAACGTACCGTCGAAGAGAAGAACGCCGCGCTCAAGTCGAGTCTGTGAGCCGTCCAATGAGTTCCGAACTCGAGGGCCGACCGACCCCAGTACGAAATCCGAATCTCGCCTCCCGAAGTGAGATGACCAGGCGTGCCTGGTGGCTGGTCCTCCTCAATGTTGTGATGCCGGGGACCGCGCAGGCCGTCGCCGGGAATCGTCGACTCGGCAAGTTCGGTCTGTTCTTCACCCTCGTGCTCTGGATCGTCGCGGTCATCGCATTCGTGGTCTGGCTGATATCGCCGACCACCGTGTACTCGGTCGCCACCAACTCGATCGCTCTGACTGCGCTGCAGGTGCTGCTCGTGTTCTACGCCGTGCTCTGGGTCATCCTCACCCTCGACGCCCTGCGACTCTCGAAGCTCATCAAGGCCGGACCCGTAGCGCGGATCGCCGTCGCCATCGTCTCGGTCGGGCTGCTGGTCGCGACCGCCGGTGTTGCGACCCGTGGGGCGTTCATCGTCGGGTCGGCGCGCTCCGCTGTCGACTCGATCTTCTCGAGCGACAAGCAGTACGCGGATCCCGTGAACGGCCGCTACAACATCCTGCTTCTCGGCGGGGATGCGGGCCCCGACCGCCTGGGTCTTCGCCCCGACAGCATCTCGGTCGCCAGTATCAACGCGACAACGGGGCAGACGACCCTGATCGGCGTCCCGCGCGACATGCAGAAGGCGCCCTTCGTTGCGGGCTCACCGATGTACGGCCCGTACCCGAACGGATACAACTGCGGCGTCAACTGCCTCATCAGCTTCCTCTACACGTACGGCCAGGCACATCCAGCTCTCTATCCCAATGCCGTGAGGGATGGCAGCCAGCCCGGGATCGAGGCGACGAGGGATGCCGTCCAGGGCGTCCTCGGGATCAAGATCCAGTACTACGCACTCATCGACATGCAGGGGTTCTCCGACCTCATCGACGCGCTCGGCGGGGTCACGATCACCGTGGCGTCGAAGCTGCCCATCGGCGGCGGGATCAATGCCGCCGGCCAACCCATCAATGTCGACAAATGGATCAATCCGGGCGTCCAGAGAATGAACGGCTTTACCGCCCAGTGGTACGTCCGTTCCCGGCACGGTGACAGTGACTACGCGCGGATGGCACGTCAGCGCCAGGTGCAGGCCGCGTTGCTCGCACAGTTCCAGCCGACGGTTGTGCTGAGCAAGTTCGAGGCCATTGCGGCGGCGGGCAAGCAGGTCGTCAAGACGGACATCCCGCAGGTCATGCTTGGGCGGTTCGTTCAACTCGCGAGCCTGTCGCGCACGCAGACTCCGGCCCAGCTCGAGCTGGTGCCCCCGACCGTGTACGAGCCCAATCCGGATTTCGCGCAGATCCGGCAGCTGGTATCGAAGGCGCTCGCCATCCCGACCTCGACGTCGACGCCCGTGCCCGGGAAGTAGAACTGGCGTCGTTCCCGCCGGCATCGGCCCCTCGCTGTCGTGCAGGCCAGGCGAGCTGACAGTGGTTGTCGCGCGACGCGGTCAGAGCTGACAACGAGTGTCAAGTCGGCCGACGGCGGGGTACGAGCCAGATCCGCCTACAGGTCGGCGTGCAGCTGCCAGACCTTCTCGGCTGACGCTCGCCAGCTGAAGGCGTGCGAGCGGTCGATTCCCAGGTATTTGAGGCGTTCGCGAAGTTCGTCGTCGGAGGCGACCATGCCGATGGCATCCGCCAGGCGCTCCGGGTAGCCCGCCGCGTCACCCCGTTCGACCATGATTCCGGCGTCGGCGGCGACTTCGACAACGGCCGGGATGTCGGAGTGGATCACCGGGGTGCCGAGGCTCATGGCCTCGAGAACCGGCAGCCCGAATCCCTCGGCGAGCGAGGGGAAGACGAACGCGGTAGCGCGGGACTGCACGACTGCGAGGTCGGCGTCACTCAGGTAACCGAGGGTTCGAACCCGACCCTCGGCGAGGGCGGCGTCCCTGGCGATGGAGGAGACATCCACGTCTCCCCAGCCTTCTGGACCGACGATCAGCAGCGGAAGATCCTGTGTCTGGGGCAGTGCGAGAGCCTTGATGAGCGGCTCGAGACCCTTGCGCGGCTCGAGCGTGCCGACCGCGAGCAGGTAGCGTTCGGGGAGCTTCAGCCCGATGGCGCGCGCCTCGGCATCGACCGGGAGCTTCAGGGCAGAACCGACCGCGGCGCTGACCACGCGAATCCGGTCGCCGAAGTCGAAGTACTCGCTCAGCTCCTGCGCGACGGCGTGGGTGTCGACGACGACGGCATCCGCATATTTATGCGCGCGTGCGGCCATAGCCCTGTGCCAGCGCACGCCGCGGGGGGTGAGAGTTTCTGGATGCGTCCACGGCACGACATCGTGGATAGTGATTGCCGTCTGGTTCTCGCGGTCGTTGACCCGATCGTGGCGGTAGAGCGGAGCGAGCATGCTCGTCGCGTGCACCATGCCCTTACCGGGAAGGATGGTGAACCCGTGTTGCCAGGCCAGCGACAGCTCCCGGCGCGCGAGCGGTGACTTGTACAGGTTGCTCAGACCGGGCAGCCGTTCGTCGATGGTCGCGTATTGGGCCTCGGTGGATGCGGACACGATGCCCGCGACGTCCGAGCCCGAGGGGGCCGTAAGGATGAGTTCCCTCGTGAGTTCTTCCGCGTAGCGCCCGATGCCACCCGGCACGGGGGCGAGGATCTGGTCAACGATCACGCGAAGGGTAGACATGGGTTCCCTTACAGGTCGAACGCGGCACCCTCCGGCGAGGGCGACTCGATTTTACCAGCCCGTCGATGAGGCTCTGCCGCGAGCGTCAAGTCACGTTCAGAACGCGCCAGCAGCCCTGGCCGCCGCGAGGGCTTCCTCCCAGGGTCGCATCGGAGCGACGTTTGTGCCGCCCCAGGCGACATGGCCGAGGACCGAGTATGCGGGCCGCGGCGCCGGGCGCTTGAACTGGTCGCCCTCCGCTGGCACGATCCGGTCAGGGTCAAGCCCCGCGAGCTGGTAGATCTCACGGGCGAAATCGAAGCGACTTGTGCTGCCGGAGTTGGTCGCGTGGTAGATGCCGGGGGCGACATCCGCATCGACTGCTGTGACGATCTGGCGCGCAAGATCGACCGTCCAGGTCGGTTGCCCGAGCTGGTCGGTGAGCACGGGTACGGTGTCGAGCCTGCCGGCGAGGCGCAGCATCGCAGCGACGAAGTTGTCGCCGCCAGCCCCGTACAGCCAGGCCGTGCGAAGAACGAGAGTGCCGGTCGGATGCGCCGCGAGAGCGAGGCGCTCGCCTTCGGCCTTCGTCCGGCCGTAGACCGATACCGGGCTAACCGGTGCGTCTTCCGGGTATGGAGTCGTCGCGGTGCCGTCGAAGACATAATCCGTCGAGACCTGGATGAGTTTCGCCGCGAAGCGCTCGGCCGCGATGGCCAGGTTTTCCGCGCCTGTCGCGTTCACTGCGGTAGCGGTTTCGACATCCGTTTCCGCGTCGTCCACCCGCGTGTACGCGGCGGCGTTTACGACGACATCGTGGTCCTTGACGGCGGCGATGACCGACTCGAGGTCGGTCACATCCAGCTCGGCGTGGCCGAGGAAGGTCGCATCCTGGCCCGCAAGTTCACGTCGCAGGTCTTGCGCGAGCATGCCGGTACCACCGGTCACCAGCCAGCGCATGGCTAGACGAGCCCGGCGCGCTGCTTGAGCGGTTCCCACCACGCGCGGTTATCGCGGTACCAGGCGACGACGTCGGCGAGGCCCGCGGTGAAATCCACCTGCGGCTGGTATCCGAGAGTGGACGAGATCTTGCCGATGTCGACGCTGTACCTGCGGTCGTGGCCCTTGCGATCTTCGACCTGGGTGACGAAGGACCAGTCGCGGCTCGTGGCCTCGAGGAGCAGTTCGGTGAGCTGTCGGTTGGTGAGTTCTGTGCCGCCGCCGATGTTGTAGATCTCACCCGCCGCACCGCGGGTCAGCACCATCGCGATGCCGCGACAGTGGTCATCGACGTGCAGCCAGTCGCGCACGTTCTCGCCGTCGCCGTAGAGCGGAACAGGCAGCCCGTCGAGCAGGTTGGTCACGAACAGCGGGATGAGCTTTTCGGGGAAGTGGTACGTGCCGTAGTTGTTGGAGCAGCGCGTTACCGAGATGTTGAGCCCGTGCGTGCGGTGCCAGGCGCGGGCGAGCAGGTCGCTCGAGGCCTTGGACGCCGCGTACGGGGAGTTCGGTTCGAGGATGTGGTCTTCTCGCCACGAACCGGTCTCGATCGACCCGTACACCTCGTCGGTCGAGACGTGCACGAATCGCTCGATTTGGTGGCGCACCGCCGCGTCGAGCAGCTGCTGCGTTCCGCCGACGTTGGTCGAGATGAACGGAGCCGCGTCACGCACGGAGCGGTCGACGTGTGACTCGGCCGCGAAGTGCACGATGGCATCGACCCCGGGGAGCACGTGGTCGAGCAGCTCGGCATCACGGATGTCGCCGTGCACGAAGGCGTAGCGAGCGGACGTGGCGACCGGCGCGAGGTTCGCCAGGTTGCCGGAATAGGTGAGCGCGTCGAGGACGGTGACCTCTGCGCCCTCAAGACCCTCATACGTGTCGGTGAGGACCCGGCGAACGAAGTTCGATCCGATGAACCCGGCGCCGCCGGTGACCAATATTCTCAACTACCGGATTCCTTAAGCGCTCATCGATATTCAGGACTGCATCATCCTAGCGGGCGGGCCAATTTGCGCGGCAGCGGGCCCGCATGGCGGCCAATACCCGCTTGCTAGACTCTGCTTTCGTGCAGATTCGCGAGCTTGGAATACCAGACGCCTACGAGATAACGCCGAAGCAGTTCGGCGATGACCGGGGCGTCTTCCTCGAGTCGTACCGCTTCGACAAGCTCGCGGAGATCGTGGGGCACCCGGTCGACCTGCGGCAGGGAAACATCTCCGTCTCGCACAAAGGCGTGGCCCGTGGCATCCATTACGCGGACGTCCCGCGTGGCCAGGCCAAATACGTGACGGTCGCGCACGGCGCCGTGATCGACTACGTCGTCGATATCCGCCTCGGTTCTCCGACCTTTGGCAGGTGGGAATCCGTTCTTCTCGATGACGTGGACCGTCGAGCCGTCTACGTTGCGGAGGGTCTCGGCCACGCTTTCTTGTCCCTCGCAGACAACACCACGGTCAGCTATTTCACGACCGACGTCTACAACAAACCTCGCGAGCACGGCGTGAGCCTGTTCGACCCGCAGCTGGAGCTGGTGTTCCCTGCCGAGGCGGGCAAGCCCATTCTCTCGCCGGCTGACGCCAGCGCGCCGACGCTAGCCGAGGCGGAGGCACTCGGCGCCCTTCCGCGCTGGGATGACCTTCGTTCGTACTATGCAGAGTTGGATGCCGCGTTCCAGGCATCCGGGTCCGTGGCGGGCTGATGCGCGGCATCATCCTGGCGGGCGGCAGCGGTACGCGCCTCTGGCCGATCACCAAGGGCATCTCGAAGCAACTGATGCCGATCTTCGACAAGCCGATGATCTACTACCCGCTGTCGACACTCATGATGGCGGGCATCACAGAGGTGCTGGTCATCACGACGCCGGAATACAACGCGCAATTCCGTGCGTTGCTCGGCGACGGCAGCAGCCTCGGGATGCGCATCGAATACGCCGTGCAGCCCTCTCCCGACGGACTCGCGCAGGCCTTCATCATCGGCGAGGAGTTCATCGGCGACGAGTCGGTAGCGCTGGTGCTCGGCGATAACATCTTTCACGGTGCTGGCCTTGCGCCGTCGCTCTCCCACCGCGGTGAGATCGAGGGCGGCCTGATCTTCGCCTACCAGGTGGCCGACCCGGCGGCGTACGGGGTCGTGGAGTTCGACGAGAACATGACCGCCGTCTCGATCGAGGAGAAGCCGGCGCAGCCGAAGAGCAACTACGCGGTACCCGGCCTCTACTTCTACGACAACTCGGTGATCGAGGTCGCGAAATCGATCACGCCGAGCGAGCGCGGCGAGCTCGAGATCTCGGCCGTCAACGAGCGATACCTCGCGAAGCGCGCACTCAGGGTCGAGATCCTCGACCGCGGCACAGCGTGGCTCGACACAGGCACGTTCCAGTCGATGATGCAGGCCTCAGAGTACGTGCGCGTGATCGAAGACCGGCAGGGCTTCAAGATCGGCTGCATCGAGGAAGTCGCGTGGCGCGCGGGCTGGATCTCCGACGCCCAACTCGCGGAGCTTGCGCGCCCGCTCATCAAGAGCGGCTACGGCGGTTACCTGCTTGGTCTTATCGCGCAGGCTGGTACACCCAGAGCATGACCGGGCGCACCATCGCGGTCGTCACCTGCTATCGCCAGCCTGACTACGTGCGTGCCATCGCGCTCCGGAAGGCGGCAGCGAAGAGTTTCGACAACGTCGTGGTCGTGAAGAACCGTTCGAGCGGTGTCGCGCGGTACCTGCAGGTCACGCGGCAGCTGCTGGCGCTCAGGAGTAAGCGCCGACCGGATGCATATCTCGTGACCTTCCGAGGCTACGAGATCCTCCCGGTCGTCCTCGCGCTCGCAGGCGGTCGCCCCGTCTACTACGACGAGTTCATCAATCCCGTCGAATGGTTCGTGTACGAGCACCACAAGTTCTCGCCGAAGTCGCTGCGTGCGAAGCTCCTGCGCTCGATTTTTCGCCGCCTCATGAAGCGCGCGGCCGGGGTCCTGACCGACACGGTGTCCCACGCGGACTATTCGGCCGAGCTCATGGATCTCGAGCGTTCGATGTTCCATCCTGTCCCGGTGGGAAGCGACGACGAGACATTCATTCCGGGGGGCGCACATCCGGATCGGCCGGGGCTCCGCATCCTGTATTACGGCTCGATGCTGCCGCTGCACGGCCTGCCGGTCGTCCTCGAGGCCGCCGTTCTTATGAAAGACCGGCCGGACGTCTCGCTCGTACTGGTCGGTGGAACGGATGCGACACGCGTCCAGGTTGAGGACGCGCGCGCCCGCGGCGCGAGGATCGAGTACGAATCCTGGGTGCCGTACTCCAAGCTGCCCACCCTCATCGACAGCTGCGATCTCATGCTCGGCGGACCGTTCGGCGACACCGTGCAGTCCCAGTTCGTGATCACGGGCAAGACCTACCAGTTTCTCGGCAGCGGGGTGCCAACGGTCATCGGTATCAATCGCGAGACGGGCGTCTTCGCCAATCGTGTCGACAGCCTCCTCGTCGAGCGAGGCAGCGAGGCGGCGCTTGCGGACGTGTTCCGCTGGGCCGCGGACAACAAGTCGAAGTTGCCGGAGATCGGGCGTGCTGGCCGCGCCCTCTACGAGCGCGAATTCTCAGGCGACGTCGTCGCTGACCGTCTCGGCCTCGTTTTTGACGAACCGGCCGCGCAGGTGGAGCAGGCTCGAAAAGACCAGTAGCGCGGCGAGGAACAGCACGTAGAACGCGCGGTCGACGATACCGGCGGATGCGATGGTGTCGACCGGCACGTGGTGCAGGCCGCGGGCGAACAGGAGGAACGCCTCCCGGAACCCGATTCCCCCTGGCGTGATCGAGACGAAGAGCGAAAGGTTTGCGCTCCCGCCGTAGATCAGCGCGCGCACAAACGAGACGAACGACGAGCTCACGGCGTTCAACTCGACGAAAAAGATCGTGCTCATTGCTACGACCTGCACGAGCGTCACTGCCGCGATCACCCAAAGCGAGCGCGCGCGCTTGCCGAGCTTGTATTTGCGCCAGACGAACACGATGACCGCGATGACCGCGATGACGGCGAGGGCGGAGAGCCACGGCGCAATAACAAGGAAGAGCAGGCCGAGGTTGAATGCGCCGAACGCCGCGTAGTAGAAGAGCGTCGCGACCGTGAAGTCGCGGAACCGAAGCCCGATCCGCGTCTTGAGGTAGGCGGCTCGCACGCCGGGTCCGCTCTGCAGCGGGCCGAAGAAGTTGGCGACCGTCGAGTAGATGATCAGGAGCAGTGCTTCGCGGGCGCCGAGTTTCGCGCCGCACAACCGGACCGTAGCCAGGAGGATGCCGAAGTTCGTGCAGATGATGCCGCAGTAGAGCACGACGAGCAGGACGATGTTCTTCCACCCGATCGAGACGGCGCGAAGGAAAATGCTCGGATCGACGGCGATGTAAACGCCGACGAGAACGAAGAACGCGACGAGCACCACAATCGCGATCGCCTTCTTGTGGCGAAGCGCGAATTGCACGATTCGTGACCCGCTGATGCGCTCGCCGACTCCCCGAAGCTTCGCGAGAAAGGCACCCCTTGTGGAATCGGTCACCGACGAATAGTAGCGGAGGTCACCCACCAGTTCGGTCGGAGCGGCCGCTGTTGGCGGCATCCAAGCGGCGTGCTTTGCGAAGGATCGACCACTGGCGCACCTTCAGTCCCGTCCAGATCGCGACCCGCACCGGGAACAGCCACCACTCCGGATGCTTCTTCGCGATATAGCGGTAGGCGCTGTCGTGGTGGGCGGTGAGGGTGCGCACCGGGAACTTCGCCGCGGTCGTCCCGCCGATGTGCATGATGCGCGCCGATGGGGCGTAGATGTTGCTCCAGCCCGCTTCGCCGAGCGACTTGCCGAGGTCGACATCCTCGAAATACATGAAGTAGCGAGCGTCAAAACCGCCGACCTGGTTGAAGGCGACGCGGCGCACAAGCACGCAGGCGCCGGACAGCCAGCCGGTCGGAACCTGCTTGCCCTGCTCGATCACCGCATCCTGGCGGTACGCACGGCTCCACGGGTTATTCGGCCAGACGCCAGAGAACAGTGCGTGGATGACGCCGGTGCGGAACGACGGGAGCGCTCGAGCGGACGGATACGGCACGCCATCCTCAGAGACGATGAGGGGGCCGACCGACCCGATGGCCGCATCGGACTTCGCAACGGCGAGCAGCGTGTCGACAGACCCTTCGCCGAACTCCGTATCCGGGTTCACGACGAGGATCCAGCCGATGTTGTCGTCGAGGTCGGCGACGGCGGAGTTGATCGCGCCGCCATAGCCGGGGTTGCCCGGGTTGCGGTGCAGTTTCGCGAACGGGAACTTCTCGACGGCTGCCTCGACCGAGCCATCCGTGGATCCGTTGTCGGAGAGGATGACGGTCGGATTGGACTTCGTGGCCGACGGGATAGACGCGAGCATCGCGTTGATGGATTCGCCCGGCGAGTAGGTAACGGTGATGATTGCGAGACCGTCGCCGTAGGACGGTTCGGTCGCGCGCCTGGCGGGAGTCCTTGTCATCGTTTCGTGTCCCTCATAGCGACGGAAGCGAAGACCTCGGCGTGGGCGTCGGCGGTTGCGTTCCAACTAAACGTCTCCGCGCGTTCGCGTGCGAGCACTGGCAGCGTCCTGCGCTCATTCTCATCGAGCGCCAGCGCCGTGATCGCGGCCGCGAGCGACTTTTCGTCTGGCTCAGAATACCGCGCGGCATCGCCGCCGACTTCCGGCAGGGCGAGCCGCCGGGTGGTGAGAACGCTCGCTCCGCAGGCCATGGCTTCGAGCACGGGCAGTCCGAATCCTTCGCCGAGGCTCGGGTAGCAGACGAGCACCGAGCCGCCGAGGATGCCCGTAAGGGCTTCACGAGGCACGTAGCCCGCCTGCACGATTCGGTCCGCCCGCGGGGAGTCGGCGATCGCGCTCGCGAGGCTGGTATCCCATCCCTTCGCACCGGCGAGCACCAGTCTCAGGTCGGGGAAACGCTCGAAGACCTCGTCGCCGAGGTCGCCGAACGCCCGCACAAGCGAACCGACGTTCTTGCGCGGTTCGAGCGTGCCGAGGAACGCTATCCAGTGCGCGGCGCCGACCAGTTCGGCCGCGGCGCCCCGCTCGGCCGGCGTCGGAACGTGGAACTGGTCGAGATCCACGCCGTGATGGATGACGACGACGCGGGCGGTGCTGCCCGGCAGGTAGCGTGCCAGCTCATCCCGTGTCGCCGCGCTCGGCACGATGATGGCGGCGGCGTGCTTCAGTGAATAGCGCGTCCAGGCGCGGAAGAAGACGCGCTTGCCGCGGCTGTGGACTTCCGGGTCGGAGAAGAAGGTCGCATCGTGCAGGGTGACGACGACCGGCAGGCCGGCGAAGACCGGCATCGTGTAGTGGGGAGAGTGGATGAGCGTGGCGCCCAGCCGCTTCGCCAGGCGGGGCAGTGCGAACTGCTCCCACAGCATCCGAAGAGGGCGGCTGGAGATTCTGGCCGGAGCGGCGACGACCGTGACGCCCGGTGCGATGGACTTCAGGCGTTCCACCGATGCCGCCTGCGCAACAACCACGATTCGGCCATCGCTGTCATAGCGAGCGAGCAGTTCCTCCACATAGCGCCCGACACCGCCGACCTCCGCCGGGATCGCGGTCGCGTCGAGAAGAACGATGGGAAGTGAATTCACTCTTCTAGACTTTCGGCTTCGAGCGGCTGGCGACAAGCAATCAGACCATTATGTCGCGGCCCCCGTTGGCGCGCCGGGTAGACTGCTCCGTGGTTTGCGGCGAACCCTGCGGGGCTCGCCCACGTATTCGCATGGCAGTACTCGCCAAGGCAATCGGGAATGGACTTTCATGAAACGCGCGCTGGTAACCGGTGTCACCGGGCAGGACGGCTACTACCTCAGCAAACTCCTTCTGTCGAAGGGGTATGAGGTCTACGGTCTCGTTCGCGGCCAGAACAACCCGAAGATCGAGTTCCTGCACGAGCACCTCCCCGAGGTGAAGATCCTCACGGGCGACCTTCTCGACGTGTCAAGCCTGATGCGTGCGCTCGCCGCCTCGAAGCCGGACGAGGTGTACAACCTCGGCGCGATTTCGTTCGTCGCATACTCGTGGGAGAACGCGTTCCTGACCAGCGACGTCACGGGCAAGGGCGTGCTCAACATCCTCGAGGCTGTGCGTCTCTACGCGGGCGACAAGCCGGACTCTGTGCGCTTCTACCAGGCCTCGAGCTCCGAGATGTTCGGCAAGGTGCAGCACGTTCCGCAGTCGGAGTCAACGCTGCTCTGGCCCCGCTCGCCATACGGCGTCGCCAAGGTCTTCGGGCACTACATGACCATCAACTACCGCGAGTCCTACGGGATGCACGCCTCCAGCGGCATCCTCTTCAACCACGAGTCGCCGATGCGTGGGCCGGAGTTCGTCACCCGCAAGATCAGCCTCGCCGTCGCGAAGATCGCGGCAGGCCTGCAGGACCGCATCACGCTCGGAAACATCGAGGCGAAACGCGACTGGGGTTTCGCGGGCGACTACGTCGACGCCATGTGGCGGATGCTGCAGCAGGACGAGGCTGACGACTACGTCGTGTCGACCAACGAGACGCACTCGGTGCGCGAGTATCTCGAAATCGCGTTCAACCATGTCGGTATCTCCGACTGGGAGAAGCACATTTTCCAGGACCCCCAGTTCTTCCGGCCGGCCGAAGTCGACCTGCTGATCGGCGATGCGTCGAAGGCCCAGGAGAAGCTCGGCTGGAAGCGTGAGGTCGATTTCCCCTCGCTCGTCACGATGATGGTCGATGCCGACGTCGAGCGCGTTGCCAACAATCGCGTCTGATTAGAAGGATGCCTACCGCCTTCGTAACCGGGATCACCGGCCAGACCGGAAGCTACCTGGCCGACATTCTGCTCGCCCGTGGCTATCGCGTGGTCGGGCTCGTCCGTGGCGGGGATGAGACCAGGCAGGCGCTCGAGGAGCGCACGCCGGGCCTCGAGCTTCTGGAGGGCGACCTCGGCGATGGAGAGCGTCTTGCCGACCTGGTCGCGCGGGTCGCCCCGGATGCGGTTTTCAACCTCGGTGGCCTCAGCTCCGTTGCGGCGTCGTGGGAGCGTCCACTCGATACCGCGCTGATCACTGCGGTTCCGCCTGCCGTGCTGCTGGATGCGGCGCTCGGCGTCCAGCGGCGCGAAGATCGGCGTGTTTCCTTCGTGCAGGCCTCAAGCGCTGAGATCTTCGGGTCGCCGAGTGAATCGCCGCAGAACGAGGAAACGCCGGTGCGTCCGGTTAACCCCTACGGCGCGGCGAAGGCCTATGGCCACCATCTGGTGGCGTCATACCGGTCCATGGGCCTCGCGGCATCCTCGTGCATCCTGTACAACCACGAGTCGCCACGTCGCCCCGAGACTTTCGTCACGAGAAAGATCACCCGAACGGTCGCACGCATCTCGCTCGGCCTCGAGACCGAGCTCGTGCTCGGATCTCTCGATGCCCGCAGGGACTGGGGCTGGGCGCCGGATTATGCCGCAGCCATGCAGCTGGTTGCCGAAGCGGAACCGGACGACTACGTCATTGCGACCGGCGAGGCTCATTCGGTCGAAGATTTTGTGGCCGCGGCGTTTGCCGCCGCAGGCGTTGTGGACTGGCGCGGATACGTTAAGCAGGATGCCGCATTCGTCCGTCCGAAAGAGGCTACGGAGTTTGTCGGTGACTCATCTCGCCTGCGTGCGCGCACTGGATGGGCGCCGACCAGGGCGTTCGAGCAGATTGTCGCTGCGATGGTCGAGAACGACCTTGCTATCGAGTCCACTTCCTGACTTCTGCGCGTAGCGCTGCAGCTTCAGGAAGTCGAGCGCTTCTTCCTGCAGCGTTCGGTTGACCCGGGTGAGGTCGGCGACCACTCCGATCGCGAACGACAACAGTGAGCCGGTCAGGAGCATCGTTCCGACGAGCAGCGACTGGATGTGGTTGCCTGGCGCAGATGTGCCGATGAGCACGAGGTAGCGGATGAACGGGATCAGCCCGATCACGAGGAAGAAGAGGCCGAGGTTCGCGAAGATCATGTACGGCTTGTACATAACGTACGCGCGCACGATGGCGGAACCCGACTGGAACATGTGTTGCCAGATGTTCTTGAAGAGCCGCGACTCACGGGTTTTTTCGTTTGTCGTGACCGGGATGCTCGTGATCGCCAGCCGCTTGTTGCCCGCCTGGATGATCGTTTCCATGCAATAGCTGAATTTGGTGACGACGTTCAGCCGGATGCCCGCCTCACGTGAGTATGCGCGGAAACCGCTCGCGGCATCGGGAAGCGTCGTTCCGGCGGCCTTGTTCACGACCCAGCTGCCGAAGCGCTGCATGACCTTCTTGAACGGAGAGAAGTGTGCGATCTTGGCCGTCTGGCGGTCGGCGATGACGATCTCGGCCTCGCCGCGGATGATCGGCTGCACCAGCTGGCCGATCATGTCCTGCGGATACTGGTTGTCGCCATCCGTGTTGACGATGATGTCTGCGCCGTTCAGGAGGGCGTAGTCGACGCCATCGCGGAACGAGCGCGCAAGGCCCATGTTGCGAGCGTGGCGGACGAAGTGGGTGACGCCGTGTTCGCGAGCGACCTCGACCGTGCGGTCGCTCGACCCGTCGTCGATGACGAGGACCACGATCTCGTCGACGCCGTCGATGGTCTTCGGGATGGAGTCGAGTACCAGAGGGAGGGTCGTCTCTTCGTTCAGGCAGGGAATTTGAACAAAGACCTTCATGACATACCTTCTTGCTAGACGGCGCGAACTCTCAATTATGGCGTGCCGCGGGCCGGAGCACGGTCTCATGCACTTCAGTGCGCCGGTCAGGGTGGCGATCCTGCGGTGGTTTAGGCTGTGAGCGCCCCAGCGAGGCCGAGGCCTGGCGTCTGCTGTCGACGAAAGAAACCGGTACCGAGCTTGCTTCTGCCTATCGCATTGACCGCCCTGGTTTCCCTGCTTCTTGGGCTTCCCATCGCCCTCTTTACGCGGCGCTCGAGTGACGGATGGCCGTCATTCCTCGCGGATGGGCTCGTTTTCGGCTTTGTGGCCTTTGCTCTCTCGCCAACCCTGTTCGCGTGGATCGGAGTCACCGGCCTCGTCTTGTTCGCCGCCGCGTGGCTGGCTGTCGCGGTGCTCGCCATCGTGCGTCGCCCGGCGTGGCCGGTGCGGCCGGAAAACCCGAACCGCCGCTCCTGGGCGCTCCTCGTCTTCGCCGCGGTCATCGCGGTCATTGCGGTCCTGTTCCGCCTGCACAATGTGAACTTCCTGCCATGGGTCGGCGACATGGGCGCATACGTGAACTGGGCGAACGAGTTCGCCCGCACCGGCGTGCTGAGTGCCACCTGGCCGCCGCTCCTCTCGTCGTTCCTCGCGGTTCCTGCCGCCGTCTTCGGCACGTCGGAGACCACGGCAAGCCTCGGTGTGGCCGGCCTCGTGCTCATCGTGGCGCTCTGCCGCATCCTCGGCCTGCTGGGGGCCAACCGCTGGATCGTGCTGTTGTCGGCGGGGCTCGCGGCGCTCAGCGTCCACGCGATCTGGTACTCGACCTTCCCGTCGAGCGAAGCGCTCGACGCTCCCATGTTCCTGGCCTGGCTGATCACCGTGGTCGGCGCCCTCCGCGCACGCAACGTCATCCCATGGCTGGCCATGAATGCTGCGGCGATGCTCGCGCTCGGTCTCACGCGCGGCACCGGGCCGTTCCTACTCGTGCCGCTGGTGCTTCTCGCGGTTGTTGTTCTCGTGGTGCCGGCCTGGCGCTGGCAGGCGAAGCGCGTGTGGCAGCTGCTGGCCTCAGGGCTTGCCGGTTCGGTGCTCGCATTCTGGTATGGCATCACGCGCATCCAGCAGTACTACGTCGACATGCAGTTCCGGTCGCTCGTGCCAGCCGGGATTGCGGATTTTTTCGAGTACAAGCTGCGGGCCTTCACGCCGAACTTCCTGACCGCCACCGTCCTCGTCCTCAGCGTCGTGATCGTCGCGCTGGTCGCATGGCGAATCAAGGCAGTTGAGGAGGATGTGCCCGCGAAGACCGGCAAGCTGCCGTCGATCCTCGGCTGGATTCTCAGCGGTCTCCTGTTCTTCGGGATCACAGGCGCCGCAATTGTCAACGCCGGCGGATGGCAGATCCTCGAACGGATCGGACTCGAGTTCACCATCCTTGGGCTCGCGGCCATCGTGTTTGCCAGCCTCCGCCGGTTCGACACTCGACAGACCGCGTTCGTGCTGCTCGTCGGTGCTATCGCCGCGATGTTCACCGGGCTGCAGACGTACCGCCTGTCCGACCACTCCGCGCACGCGTTCTTCCTCTACTGGGACCGTTACTTCGTGAGTGAGGTTCTGCCCTGTCTGTTCGTGCTCACGGGCATTTCCCTTAACGCACTATTCATCCTCGCGAAGTCCCGCGGCTGGCTGCGGCCGGCAATACTGTCGATCCCCGCGGTCGTCGCCGTGGTGGCCGTCGTGCTCGCCGGATTTGCTTTCACAGAACGCCACGACCTGAAGCTCGAGGCCACCGACAGTTACCTTGACGGCGCACAGCAATTCCAGGCAAAGCTCGACGCCAGCATCCCGAACAAGAAGGTGCCGGTGCTGTGGACGTCGACGTCGACCAGTGTGTTGCCGGGATTCTTCTTTCCGAATACCTGGATGGCGTTCGCGCGCCCGATGCAGGTCTCTTACGGCTACAACGTGAAGCGAATCGACAACCGCAACAACATCGATCGCGATGAGGTTGTTGGCTACACGGTGCTCGAGCAGGAGCTGGCGTGCAGCTCCACGGGGAGCATTCTGGTCTTCGAGCTGCAGAACACCGGTAAGAATCTCGGCTCGCGCATCGTCGACCCCAACCTCACGATCACCCGCCTGGCCAGCGACCGCGGAAGGCTGAGTCTTCTGAGTGAGCCGCCGACGAACGGCGGGTGGCAGTACCTCTCGCTGACGGTGGATGTCTGGAAGGTCACGGCGACTTCCTCCGGCACCCTGCCGACATGCTCGCCCGCAGCGGCGAACGCGCACCCGAGCTAGTCAGAGATCAGTTACCGGTGAGTACCATCTTCACGGGGTCCTCGGGAGGTTATTCGCGTATCCCGTGAGTTGCGGGTCGTGGTGGAACATCGGCCATGCGCCCGGAGTCTGCACCGTGGAGACGTGAGAGCTGCTGTTCACCGTGTAGTGTTCGACGACCCCCGTACCGCTTCCGTTGTACCCGAGGACCGTGATTCCGATCTTGCCGTTGGAGTCGGCCGTGACGGTCTCCGGGCTCTCAGCGTGCAGTGTCGAGATCTTTGTGTACAGATGACTCAGTCCATTGACGAGGTAGACACCGTTTCCCGTCGGAACCACTATGTCCTGGAAGTTTCCGTTGGGGTCCTTGAAGGTTGTCGGCGAACCGGAGGCGCCGCCGCCGAAGGGGATCTTCCAACGAACCGAACCAGTCGTACCGCTCAGGACGTAGAGCGTGCCAGCACCGCTCTCGGTCACCACATCAGGACTCGTGCTCGGATTGCCATCGACATCGGCGAGGGCCGGACTCGGGAGCGAGCTGCCATCGAGCGTGGTCTTCCAGCGCAGCTTGCAAGCCGTGGTGATCGCAATGATCTGGTTCGTGTTGCTCGCGCCCTTGAAGTAGGTACCGGTTCCGCTCACGATTCCGACAGTGGCTCCGCCATCCAGGAAGTTACCGACGGCGGGCGAGGACTGGACTACCTGGTTGGTGTCGTACTCGCAGTAGATGCCGCTGTTCTGGTACGGGCGGCCCGCGTGGCCGGTGTTGCGAAGCACTCGAATGTGACCACCGTTGGTGTAATTGGTCGCACCGGCGATCCCCTTGCTGGAGTCGCCGCCCTCGATGATGTAGTCGTGGCCCGTGTGGTAGAGGTCGGCAAGCGCCGGTGAAGAGAAGTTCGTGTCGGCCTGTAGCCACGGAAAACCGCTAAGGACGTGACCGGTTCCCGTGTTGATGGCCAGCTGCTCCTGGCCCATCGCCCCGCCGACAACATCCATGCTGCTCTGGATGGGACCAAGCGCCAGTGAACCCATTACGCCGCGGGTGCCACCTCGATTTCCGGGGAGTAGGTAGGTGCGCACCTCCCACATCCCCTTGCCGGCGCCGCTCAGCTTGAGATACCCGCCCTTGGATGGATTGTCCGAAGTGCCAACCCCAACGTAGACGCGAGAGCCGCTGCCGGTTCCGCTGACGGCCGGGGTGGATTCGATGCTGGCGTCGGCCTGGAATGGCCATCCGGCTACCGCCGCGCCTGCGGTGTTAAAGGCCCACACTTTTCCAGCGCGGTCACCGAATACCACGTCAGTACCGCGTCCATCAAGGTTGCCAACACCCGCGCCCCCGAGCACAACCCCTCTTCCCGTTGTCAGCTGTTTCTGCCACGCGAGCGTCACGGCAGGCGGAACGGTGTTGGCGGCAGTCGCCGCAGGCGCCTCACCCACCGCCAGAGCCAGGGCCGCTAGGACCGCGAAAGTTGTCAGTACCGAAACGAATCGAAGCCTGCAAGCGCGTGAAGCCATGGATGAATCCCCCCAAGATTCTACGGATGCCGGAGTTTCCCCTTCCAAGCACACGTTCACGAAAACGCTACATCACCCCTGCCCGGGCCGCCAGTGGGGTGTGCTAACTCGTTGGTACCGGTGTCTTCTGTGCGCGGTTCCAGTATTCGGTTGAGCTCAGCAACTGAACGCGGAGCGACAGCAGGCCGTGGGTGCGCACATACGTTGCCCAGGTGTTCTGGTCGTTGGTGCTCGCCGCCCGGCCGAGGAACTTTTCGAAGGCCGCGTTGACCTGCACGCGCTCGGCTTCGGGAGAGGTGAAGATGGCGTTGATGAAGGCTTTGCTGCCCTTGGCGACGATGACCTTCGACCAGTTCGCCTGCTCTGCCGCTGTTGCGGCACGACCGACGATCTTCTCGAAGACACCGTTGACGTAGCCGGCGTTGGTGGCGCCGCTGTCGTTGAAGAACTCCTTGGTCGAGAGGAAGATCTCCCAGATTCCGTCGGGGGTGGTGTAGCCCTTCTTCATCGCGGTCACCCAGCCGGCGACCTCCGCGGTGCTTGGAGTCCGGCCCAGAACGGCTTTGTATGCGGCTATCGTCATCAGGTTTCGGTATTCGGTGCTGGTGACGAATCCGACACCGACCTTGGCCCGCGGCATCCCGTTGAGGATCTGCTTGACCCACCCCGGGTACTCGCGTGCGCTGGCGTTGCGGCCGAGGACATCCCTGTAGACGGAGTCAATGTAACGAACGAGCGAATCCGGGTAGGTGGGGTTGCCGAACGCGATCGCGAGAGGAACGCTCAGCGATACGTTGCCCGCGATGTCCGTTGCCCGGAAGGAGAGCGACTTCGCGGTCGAGCTTGTCAGTGTCGGGCCGGTGTAGGTCGTCCAGGGGCCACCCGAGATGCTCTGTTGAATTCTCGCGACGCCGGATCCCACGTCAGTCGCGGTGGCGCTGATTGTGCGAGTCGCCGCATTGAACTTCGGGACGACCACTGGCCGCTTGTTGTCGACAGAGAACACGCGAGTCTGGGTGGGCTCGGGGACTCCCGAACTGACCGTGCGGAAGTACAGGGTCGAGATCCCGGCCGGCACCACGATCGGTGCTGAATAGGTGCCCCAGGTTGTGCCGTTGAACGAGTACTGCGTCACCTGGCCTGCGGGGGGCGTGCCGGCAGATAGCGTCACCTTTGGCAGTGTCACGTACCAGCCCGCGAGCCCGTCCGCTACCGCCGGGGAGACTGTCGCGGTGGTCTTGGCGCCCGGGATGATGGTTACCGAGACGGAGACATTGCCCGCGACGTCCGTTGCCCGGAACTCGCGCGGCGTCGAATCGTTGCCGATGGTCGTCGGTGCCGTGTAGGTAGTCCAGGCACCGCCAGGGGTCCGGTACTGGATGGATGCAATGCCCGACGTGGCGTCGGTTGCAGTGGCGCTGATCGTGCGCGTCCCCGTAGTGAACTTCGGGGTGACGACTGGCGGTGTGCTGTCGACCTTGAAGGCAAGCGTCTGGGTAAGTTCGGGGACTCCCGAACTGATCGTGCGGAAGTACAGGGTAGAAATCCCATCCGGCACCACGATCGGCACTGAGTAGGTGCCCCAGGTTACGCCGTTGAACGAGTACTGCGTGACCTGGCCAGCGCTGGGCGTGCCCGCGGAGAGCGTGACCGTCGGTCGTACCTTGTACCAGCCTGCGGCTCCATCCGCCGTCGCCGGCGAGACGGTCGCGGTGGTCTTGGCACCCTCAACGATGTTCACCGAAGCGGAGATGTTGCCGGCGGCATCCGTTGCCCGGAACTCGAGCGTCGTCGAATCGCTGCCGATCGTGGTCGGTGTCGTGTAGGTGGTCCAGGCACCGCGGGGGGTCCGGTACTGGATGGATGCCACGCCTGAGGTCGCGTCGGTCGCACTCGCGTTGAAGGTGCGCGTCGTGTCATTGAAGGACGCAGTCACTACCGGCAGGTCGATGTCGACCTTGAAGACAAGCGTCTGGGTGGGTTCAGTGACTCCGGTACTGATGGTGCGGTAGTACAGGGTCGAGATCCCGGCCGGGATCACGATGGGTGCGGAGTAAGTACCCCAGGTTGTGCCGTTGTACGAATATTGCGTGACCTGGCCGGCACTGGGTGCGCCGGTAGTCAGGGTGACCGTCGGCGCGGTTACATACCAGCCGGCCAGCCCGTCGGCGGCCGCCGGCGAGACGGTCGCGGTGGTCTTGGCGCCCTCGACGATATTCACCGAGGCGGAGACGTTGCCCGCGACATCGGTTGACTGGAACTCGAGCATCGTCGAATCGCTGCCGATCGTGGTCGGTGTCGTGTAGGTGGTCCAGGCGCCGCCGGGGGTGCGGTACTGGATGGATGCGACGCCGGAGGTCGCGTCGGTCGCACTCGCGCTGAACGTACGGGTCGTGTCATTGAAGGACGCAGTCACTACCGGCAGGTCGATGTCGACCTTGAACGGCAGGGTGCGTGTTGCTTCAGTCTGCGTCGCGGTCGTCGATCGATACGAGAACGTCGTGGTTCCCGCGGCAATCGTCACGGGAGCCGTGTAGGGCAGCCACGTCGTGCCGGAGTCCAGTGAGTACTGGGTCGTCGTCGCGAGACCGGTGACCGGTGTCGTCAGGGTCACGGTCGGCTGGCTGGTGTACCAACTCGCGGTGCCGTTGGGCGCGGCGGGACTGACGGTTGCCGTGGTCACGGGTGCCGCGTCTTTGGTAAGCGAGTAGTCATCCGTTGTCAGTGTGCCGACCGAGAACAGGCTGAGGCCGAAGTCGATGCCGTCGTAGCCGGCGGGTATCGGCTGGGTGATCCAGGATGCCGCAGTCCAGGCCGTTGCCGGGGCGAAGTAGGGACTCGCATCCCAGTACACCCAGCCTCCTGACGTTGTTCGAAGGTAGACCTCGAACTGGGTATTTACGGTCGAGGTATACCACGCGCTCAGTTGATAGGAGGTGCCGGGTATCGCCGAGGGCGCGCAGCTGCCGAGATCGAGTATCGGCATGACCTTGGAGTCACCGTCGGTGTACGCGCTCACGGTGAGGCGAGCGGCAATGTTACCGGTGTGGCCGGGGGACACCGTGTCGTAGGTCGCCGTGTTGGTGCCGAAGCCCGTCTTGGCCCAGCAGTCAGGCAGGTTGGTCGTGGCATTGATTGTCTCGAAGCTCGGGTTGGTCACAGTGGCGGAACTGGCGGCCGGAGGCACGACAACGGCGGGCTGGGTCGTGCCGCCGATGACCTGCGCGACGGTCTCCACCGTCGTGTTGTTGGCCGACTGCGTGCTGAGCCAGGAGACGAACTGGCTGAAGAGCTCCGGGCTGACCGCGAGTGGATCACAGTTGTTAGAGCAAATGTGATGGAACGTGAGGATGACCCATCCACCACCGTTGTTCTGGGCATTGGTGACTGTCGACTCGAGATCGGCGAGCGTCCAGGTGGTATCGGCCTCATCGACTGCCGCGAGCTCGTAGGGGTTGGCGGGGGGAATGGTTTCCGCGAACTTGCATCCGGCGCAGCCGAAGCGTGACTGGATGTCGCCGAGGTTACGTGCACTGTTGTAGCCGCAGCCCTGGGCGATTGCATCGACGGAAGCGTTGGTGGCCGCGAACGGATACGCGAAGTTCTGGACCGGGAAGCCCCAGCCGAGCAGCGTGTCGCGGTCGAGGCAGATCTGGCGTTTTGCCTCGTCGCTTAACAATGCGGTGAGGTCCGGGTGGGTGACTGTGTGGCCAGCGATCTCGTTGCCCGCCGCGGAGAGCGAGCTGAGGTCGGTGCGGGTCTGGTAGCCAGGGAGGCCGATCGTTCCCGAGTTGGTGTAGTACGTGCCGTGCATGCCCGCGGCATTCATCACGGGAGCGGCGCTCACTGTGTCGGCGTTGCCGTCATCGAAGGTGAGGCTCACGACCGTCTCCGGGAGGGGCGCCACAAGGGCATTGATCGATGGTGGTGTCGCCTTGGGTGTTGGCGTTGGCGTTGGCGTGGGGGTGGGGGTCGGAGTCGTCACGGGGTCAGGCGTGGCTGTCGCGCTCGGATCGGGCTTGGTCACCGGATCCGGTATCACGGGGTCAGGCCCCGGAGTCGTAGCAGGCGCCGGCGTGGTCACGGGGTCTGGTGTCGTAGCAGGCGCGGGCGCTGGCGTGGTCGCGGGGTCTGGAGTCGTCGCAGGCGGCGGCGTGGTTACCGATGTACTCACCGGTGCCGGGGTGCTCGGGTCGTCGGCGTGGGCCGGCGCAACGATCGACAGCGCCGCGACGAGCGCCAGGACCACCGTCGCCGACACTTGGGCAATTAGGTGACGGCGCGGGTGATTTGCGGATGATCCTGGCGTGGTGTTCACGGTGTTCCTCTCGTCGCACGTGCTTCGTCGAGGCCGCGTCGCACTCGGGTAGCGCGAAGCGTTATGCCCCTCGAACGGGCGCGCCTGACTATGCCAATCTGTCTGTCGTACACAGGGCGGTCAACGCTCTGCGGGCAACCTTGCGGGGATCGCGAGGAATGTGCGGATGCCCGCAACTCCCGCTAGAAGATCGTGAAAATGCTGATCAATGGGCGGAAATCACACGCGCCACAGGTGTGCGGCGGCGCGGGGCGTACGAACCGGTCATTCCTCTACCGGCGTCGAGGTGATGATGCGCGTCCATGGGCCGGCCGGCACCTGATTGGCCTCGATGAAACGCCACGCCACGAGGTCGGTGTCGCCGTCCAGTTCGGCGAACCCGAGGCATCCATTTATTGCGGGAGAGACATCGAGTCCGGCGCCCCCATAGCGTTGGTTTTTCGGACGGGCGTCACCGCTGCCGAAGACGTAGTTCGCGTCGTTGTATTCTCCGGGGCCGGCATCCTCGATCTGCCCGTAACAGGTCGCGCCGCCCTTTTTCAACTCGACCCAGCGATTCTTCATCAGGCTCAGGTTGGGATCGCGGACGTACGGTGCGTACTTCGGGGAGGTGGCCCACGGGATCACCTGGCCGCGACGCGCGAAGGCGGCAGGGTCGTTGATGTCATCGAACGGCAGGTCGAGATAGAACGGGTTCTGCTTCGGCGTCATCCGGAGCGGGAAGTACCCGTTCTGCGCCGTGCGCCTCTCGGTGCTGCAGTCACCGTTCGCGACCACGCCGTCGCACCCGCCGTAGTTGGCGTACCAGTGGGCGTCGTAGGTCGAAATCACCTGGCTGCCGTCGGAAGCGTTGGGATCGAAGATCTCGCCAACCCAGAATGTGGTCGAAACGATGTTGGTGTGCCACGGGTAAGGATTGGCCGGGGCGGGAGGGGGTTTCGGGGGAGGAGTCGTAGTGGGCATTGGACTTGCCGTTGGAGTCAGTGTCGGAATCGGCGGCGGGGACGACGTCGTCGCCGTTGGCAACGGCGTGGGAGCCGTCACGGTGGTGTCGGATTTCTCCGTGCACGACCAGAGGACGGCTATCCCGGCCGCCGCCACCGCGATTGCCGCCAGCGTCACGGACCGGCGGGGTCTCATCTGTCTAAGCTCACTCCACAGTCACTGATTTTGCAAGGTTTCTGGGCTTGTCGACGTCGCGACCGAGGTCGAGGGCGAGCTCCCGGGCGAGTACCTGCATCGGAATGACGCTTTCGAGCGGACCGCACGGCTGGAATCCGTTATCGACGGGAGCAATCAGGCTGTGGCCGAGCGCCGGGATGGTGCTGCCGGCGCCGCCGATCGTGATGAGCCGCGCACCGCGCGCGGCAACTTCGGCGATGTTGCCCGCGATCCTTGAGCCCCCGCTGTCGACTACGACGACGGGAGTGCCCTCCTCAACCAGCGCGAGGGGGCCGTGCTTCAGCTCGCCCGCAGGATAGTGCTCGGCCCAGCGGTAGGTCAGCTCTTTGAGCTTGAGTGCGCCCTCGGCCGCGTAGACGACGCCGGCACCGCGGCCGAGGAAGATCACACCGGGGGCGTCGATGAGCTGGGCCGCGAGTGGCGGCACGACATCTTTCGCAATGGTGAGCGACTGCGCCAGGAGGTCGGGCATCCGACGAAGGTCATCCAGGATCGATTCGGTATTCGCGCGGTCGACGCGGCCGAGTTCGTGCAGCGCAGAGATCGCGACCGCGACACCAGTAAGCACCTGGGCGACAAACGTCTTGGTAGCGGCAACTCCGATTTCGTGCCCCGCACTGCACTCGACGATCGCGTTCGCGCGACGAGCGAGACTCGAGTGTGGATTGTTGGTGATGGCGAGCACCTGGCAGAGCGCAAGGTTGTCACCATCGAGAGCGCGCAGGATGTCCGCGGTTTCGCCCGACTGGCTCATGGCGATGACGAGCGTGCGTGGGCTGAGCACGGCCTCCGCGGCTTCGCTGGCGATGACCGTCTCAGCGGGCATCCTGCCGAATCGACGGAACGCCGCGGCGACGATCCCGCCGGCGTTGAGCGAGGTGCCGCATCCCACGATCGCGACCCTGTCGAAGTCGGGGAGATCGAGGGATCGCCACAGCGAGCCGTTCGTCGCACTGGCACCGACCCGGTCGAGGATGCGCGCGGCGAGCTCGGGTTGCTCGTCGATCTCCTTGGCCATGTGGTCGGGATACCCGTGCAGACCGAGCTCGGTGCCAGCCCACTCGTGCGTGACCACATCTGGCTGGTCTGGCCGGATGCCAGTCCAGCGCAGTGGCGCGGCCAATTCGACGACATCGCCATCGCGGAGCACCTGGAACGAGGCGACTCGCGGCCCGAACGCGCTGATGTCGCTCGCAAGGAACGAACCGTTCGGCGATGCCGCGACCACGAGAGGAGCGTGGCGACTTGCGCCAACGATCCGCCCGGAGTGCGAATCCATTACTACGATCGCGCCGGAACCTTCGCAGCGGTCGATCGTGTGACTGAGCGCGTCGGCGAGGTCGGCACCGAATGCCAATTCGTCCTCCACCAGGTGCGCGATCACCTCGCTATCGACGTCGGAAGAGAAAAGGTGACCCGCGGACGTCAGCGTGGCGCGCAGTTCATCACAGTTCTCGATAATGCCGTTGTGAACGACGTGCACCGAGCCGGTGCAGTCGGTGTGCGGATGCGCGTTGCGCTCCGAGACGCCGCCGTGCGTCGCCCAGCGGGTGTGGCCGATGCCGACACCCGTGAGCTCGCGCGTTGCCACGGCCGCCATCTGTTCCACCAGGTCGGCCACGCGGCGGGTGCTCCGTAACCGCAGGGCACCGCCGCCCACCGTCTGAACCGCGATGCCGACCGAGTCGTATCCCCGGTATTCGAGCGCTTCGAGTGACTCACACAGGTAGTCGGGTGCCGAGTCGGTTGTGCGGCACGCGACGATCCCGCACATCAGGACACCGCGCCGGCTGGTACGTGCGCAGGGTGCGCCTGCGACATGATCCAGTCGTCGCCGTCCACCGCCGTCGATAGGCTCTGCGCGACTTCTCGAACCATTGCCTCGATGCGAATACGCGGGACGAAGCCGACGAGCTCGTGAGAGAGCGTGTTGTCCGGCACCCGGCGGCGCATGTCTTCGTATCCGCTACCGTAGGCGTTCTCGTATGCCACGAGTTCGATCTCGCTCGTGCTGCCGGTGGTGCGGATGATCAACTCGGCCAGCTCGAGGATGGAGATTTCCTCTGCGCCGCCCAGGTTGTACGCCTTGCCGTAGGCCACGGTGGACTCGGCGATCCGCACGATGGCCGGAACGATGTCGTGAACCGAGGAGAAGCAGCGGGTCTGCTTCCCGTTGCCGAAGACGGTCAGCGGCTCGCCCCGCAGGGCCTGGCCGACGAGGCTCGGCACGACCATTCCGTAGCGACCCTTCTGGCGCTGGCCGATCGTGTTGAACAGGCGAATGATCGAGACGGGCAGGCCGAACTGGGTCCAGTAGGCATGCGCAAAGGCCTCGTCGATGCCTTTGGCGGCGGCGTAGCTCCAGCGCGATTTGAGCGTCGATCCGAGAATGCGATCGGACTCCTCTGAGAGGCTGTCCGATTCGTTCTTCCCGTAAATCTCACTCGTTGACGCGAGCAGGAGTGTCGCACCGGTGTCGGCGCAGGCAGCCAGCACGTTCTCGGTGCCGTGGATGTTCGCACGCAGGCTCGCTAGTGGCTCATCGACGATGAGCTTGACGCCCACTGCCGCTGCCAGGTGAAACACCCGGTCGGACCTCGAAACACAGTCGAGCACGACGGCCGGATCGAGAATCGTGCCGATCACCAACTCGAAGCGCGGATCATCACGGACCGCACTGAGGTTTGCGATGTTGCCGGTGCTGAGGTCGTCGAGGACGATCACAGAATCGCCGCGTGCGAGCAGGTGTTCAACCAGGTGGCTACCGATGAATCCTGCTCCACCGGTGATGAGAGACCTCATGAGGTCACCCCCGTAACGGTGTTTGTCACAGCATCCGGATACCGCGGATCGAGCACAAGATGCCAGTCCTGGATCCAGTCGAGGTCGGCGTCCGAATGCCGGGTGTGGATGAGCACGAGGTCGGGCTGGAAGAACTCGGGTCGCCGGGTTGCGGGGACGATGTCACCCGAATCGAGGGTCACCTGCTCGAAGTGGCTGTCCACAAAACCGACGGAAGCACCGGCGCGTGCGAACGCGGACAGGATTTCGAGAGCAGGGGACTCGCGCAGGTCGGCGACATCCGGCTTGTAGGAAATTCCGACGACGAGGATGCGGGCTCGGCTCAGCGAAACGCCGTTCTCCGACAGGAGTGCCTGTGCCCGCTCGACCATGCGGCCGGGGCGGCTGGCGATCTCGGCCATGGTGCGCTCGATGAGCGGGGCTGAAACGCGTTCGCGACGGAGTTGCCAGAGGAGGTAGTGCGGGTCGCACGGGATGCAATGGCCGCCGACGCCGGGCCCTGGCCGGAACGCCATGAAGCCGTACGGCTTCGTCGCGGCGGCGTCGATGACATCGTTTACCGGGATTCCGAGGTGCGCGCAGATGTCGGCGAACTCGTTGGCGAGAGCGATGTTGACAGCGCGGAACGTGTTCTCCAGGAGCTTGGTCATCTCCGCGGCGGCGAGGGAACCGACGTGATGCACCTCGTTCGCGTATCGGCGCAGCAGTATGTCCGCCTGGATTTCACACTCCGGAGTGGCGCCGCCGACGACTCGGGGAATCGCCTCCTGGTCGACCGCGTCATTGCCAGGGTCGATTCGCTCTGCGCTGAAAGCGACGAAGATGTCTTCGCCGATTTCGAAGCCGCGCTCTCGCAGGGGGCCAACGAGCAGGTCATCCGTGCATCCGACGTACGTGGTCGAGGTGAGGAGAAGCAACTGGCCGGGTACGGCGTTCGCGACCACGGTCTGGCAGGCTGCCGTGAGCATGCGAAGGTCGGGGGTCAGGTAGTGGTCCACCGGAGTCGGCACGCAGATTACAACTGCGGCGGCACGGCCGAGGTCGGCTGCATGCGAGGTCAAGTGCAGTCGCTCGGTGGTCAGTGCCTCCGAGAGGCGACGCTGGTCGCGGTCGAGCAGGTCGGCTTCACCGTGGGTGATGGTCGCAAGACGTGCCTCGCTCGCATCGAGTCCGAGGACTCGGGATCCACCCGCGTGGTACGAGATCGCGGTCGGAAGGCCGACATAGCCGAGACCGACGATCGCGACATCGAAGTCGAATTCCGGGTTGGTGATGCTGCGGGGTACGGCTCGAGGCCGCCGGGTCCGGGGGCGACGTGGCTCGTCGCGCTCATCCTGGACGGTTGGGGTAAGTGTGGACATGATCGCCTACTTTCGGGGAGGGGGCTGGCGATTACACTTGCCCATTCCGCCGCCCACAGCGAGGGCCCGCGGCAGACTATGCGGAATTGCGGGGAGGGAATGCGGGGGCCCGTACGACCCGCAAAACGGTGCGGGAATCGCTATATGCGGGAGGTCCCGCGGCTAATAACCTGAGATCGGAAGGCTTCCGACAACAGCGGACGCCGGCGTTCTCGCGAAGATGAAGGGACGACCAAGTGCAACCGGCAACGATTGTCCTGCTCGTCACCTTCATCGGCGTCGTCGGCGTCGGTACCCTGTTCTGGTCGAGTGCCGGGATCATTCGCGCAATCTCCGGTGCGCTCCGTCGGGTGCCGGACGGCTATCGCCCGGTGATCAATAAGGGATCGGTCGCGATCGTCATCGCCGCTCACAATGAGGAGCTCGTGATCGAGAAGACACTCGCCTCCGCGATGGCACAGGTTCCGTGCGGGCAGATCTACGTCGCGTCCGACGGTTCATCGGATGCGACTACAGAACTGGCCATCAGCCGGGGGGCCAACGTGCTCGACCTCAATCCCAATCGCGGTAAGGCCGGCGCTATCGTGGCCGCGATCAAATACTTCGACCTCATCGACCGGTACGACGTCGTCATGCTGTTGGACGCGGACACGGTGCTCGCCGACGACTATCTGGATTCCGGGCTGCCACTCTTTGACGACCCCGAGATCGTTGCGGTCGCCGGCCGGGCGTCGACAATCTTCTCTCCGGCGCCCGAAACCCTCATTGGACGGATTCTGGTGACGTACCGGCAGCGCGTCTATATAGCGGTGCAGTACCTGCTGAAGTATGGGCAGGCCTCCCGACTGGTGAACGTGGTCTCGATCGTTCCTGGTTTTGCCAGCATGTACAGGACCAGGGTTGTCGGCTCGATCGACATCGATGCTCCCGGCCTCAGCATCGAGGACTACAACATGACGTTCGAGATCCACGCGAAGTCTCTTGGCCGGATTGCCTTCAATCCCCGCGCGGCCATCGCTCACACCCAGGATCCGGACACGCTCCACGAATACTCGAAGCAGGTCCAGCGGTGGTCGCTGGGCTTCTGGCAGACGCTGCTGCGGCACGGCTGGCGCGCGCGGGTCTTTTTCCTCGTGACCTGGCTGTCGGTCATCGAGTTGCTCATCGCCTGCGTGATGCTGGTAATCACGCCACCCGTCGCCCTGCTGTCCGAGGTGTCGGGAGTGTTCGTCAGTTGGGGATGGGACTCGACAGGGAGCCTTTTGGCCTTCTCGACCTTGCTCCCCGGATGGGTCCTGATTCTCGGCATCTTCGTTCCGGATATCGCGTTGTCGATGGCGACGGCCGTCCTCGCGAGGAATGCCCGATTCCTTTGGTACGCGCCGGTCTTCCCACTCTTGCGCGTCCTCGACGCTGTGCTCTGCCTCGTCGCGTTCCGCCGTGCGCTCGGTGGCTCATCGAGCGGGGTCTGGCAGAGCCCGCAACGGCGGGCAGCCGTGCCTCAGAAGGATTCGATCTGATCGATGTCTGCGGGTAGCAGGGTTAAGAGGTGGGAGCGTGAGCGGGCCTCGAGCTTGCGGTAGATCTGGGTGATCCTGACCTCTACCGTGCGCAGCGAGACGAACAGGGCTCCCGCGATGTCCTTGTTTCGCAGGCCCTTACGCATGAGCCGGAGCACCGCGAGCTCGCTCTCCGTGAGAGAGGACAGGAGTGAATTCTCGAGGAGAGGCTCGATGGTTGCGGCCGAATCCCGCACGGCCCTTGCCCATCCTGCGGCAGACAGTGTTTCGAACATGAACTCGGCGGTTTGGCGCTGTTCGCGTGCGTGCTGCCCCTGGCCGAAGCGCTCAAGCGCGAAGGCGAAGTTGAGCCGTCCGCGGGCATTCTCGAATCCGGCGCCATCGTCCTTTGCAATCGTCAGCGCCTGCTGGAACGCGCGGAGCAGCTGGTCATCGGGTGCAACGATTGCGCGGCTGCCCGCGAGCACGGTGTCGGACCAGCGGGACGGATACTGCGCCGCGCGCTCCGCAAACCGCGCGGTGACGCGACGGGCGGCATCCCATTCGTCACGGCGTGCGAGCACCTCGATGAAGTCGCCCTCCACGCGAAGGTAGTCGGGGCGCAGGTCGAGCGTCGATTCGTAGGCGCGCGCCAGCCGGAACCGTGCCTCGTCGAGGTCGCCACGCATGAGGGCCAGCGATCCTTCCAGCGCGAGCAGCTTCGCCGACAGGATGGGCTGGTGCAACTGCATCGCCCGGTCTCGCGCCTCCGCCAGCAGCGGTTCGGCGGTCGGCCTGTCGTACACGACGGCCTCGTTCCACGCGAACAACAGGAGGCTGCGAAAGTTCTGCAGCGGTGCGAGCTCTGCGAGGGTGTCGATGATGCGAGATGCTTCAGCGAAGTGCCCCGAGCGAATCTCGTTGTCGGCCGAGAGACCGAGAACGCGAGCAGTCCAGGCTGACCCGTGGGTGCGCCGGGGCGACGACAGCGCGAGGCTGTGGAAGGTGTGGCGAGCTTCGTCGTAGTGCTCCTCCACCATGAGCGCGCGGCCACGAACGAGTTGCACAGAAATCGCCAGGTCGTCCGCGTCCGCGTTCGCGTCATCCTTCGTGGTCGGTCCGGTTCCCGCGCCGTCGATTCCGTCGAGGTAGCGGCGGCTCCAGTTCTGCACGCTGTTCGCGGCAACGCCATCCGCGTGCTGGATCTCATATGCCCGGTCGATGTGGGTTCGCGCCGCACTGATGTCGCCCGCCGTTGCGAGTGCGACCGAGGCAAACGACAACAGCTCGGCGCTGATGCGCGCGCTGTTCTTCTGGATGCGCCGCGCGTAGACGTCGACCGCGCCGACGTCGATACTCTCGTCGGTGAGGGAGGCGACAGTGACCTCGAGCCGCAGGCACTCCGCGAGCTGGCCCGGCTCCTGGGCCTCATTACGGCACTGGGTGAGGTACCGGCGGGCGAGGCCGAATTCGGACACAATCGTGAGGCGTTCGCATAGCGCGAGCAGCTGGTCGAGGATGCCATCCAGCCCGTGGCTGAGAAGCAGCGCTCGTTCGGTGAGTTCGGTCGCCGCGCTCACGAAGCCCTGCTGATAGAGCTCGCTGGCTTCGGCGATCAGCGCCTTGCTTCCTTCCGGCGCGTTGTCGCCGTGGTCGGCGTGCCAGAGCGCGAGAGCGTTGCTGTGTCCTGCCTCTTCGATGGCGGCATCCCGATGCAGTTCCTCGCGCTGTTCCGTCGTCATCGACCAGTACAGCGTCGATCGCAGTGCACCATCTCGAATCGACACGAAGGGCCCGTTGATTTCGAGCACACCCTGGGAGGTCAGGCGTTCGAATCGATCGCGGTTGCCGTCGCGGATCTCGGGAAGCGCCGAAAGGCTGCAGAGTGGCGCGGTAGACAGGCGCCGCAGCAGTAGCGCCGTCTCGGGGTCCCAGCTGTCGAGGTCGAGGGGAGCTGGCCCGGGGTAAAGCGGAAGCGCGAGCGGCGCGAGACCGGCGAGCTGCGCCGTGGTCAGGTGGGCAAAGGTCGAGCTGATCATGCCGGGAAGGCCGGCGCAGGCGTCGCACACCATGGCGAGGGTCTGCGGGTCTGCATCCGTTGGCGCGATGGCGCGCGCGAGTTCCATCGCCCGTTCGCCGTCGAGGCGTGAGATCGAGACGCTGCGGATGCCGGCGAAGGTCGTGTAGGCGGACTCCGGGGTCACCACCATTGCCATCCGGAGGCCCGTTCCAGCCAGCCGACCCGCGAGGTAGGAAAACGTGAGTTGGGTGAGGTCGTCGAACTTGTCGGCGTCGTCAATGAGAAGGATCGTCTCTTCGCGCTCGCCGGATCGCAGCAGCTGGAGCAGTTCGAGCGCGGTGGCTAGTGTTTCGTCCACCGTCGGATTGGCAAATGTGAAGCGGGGGATGAACTTGCTGATGCGGGGGTCCCCGATCGTATTCAGCACCATTGAAAGGCCCGCGAGCGGTTGGTACCGCTCCCACGGATGCGGCGTCACCCAGACGCAGCGCACGGAGCTGTTCGCGAGGACATCTTCGAGGAGCGTGGAGCGACCGGATCCCGGCACTCCGACCACGAGGATGGCAGAGCCTGGAGACGCGACACCGTCGAGCAACTCGCCGAGGTCATCGGCTCGATCGAGGACTGGCTGCGCGACGCTGGGCTGGCGTCGCACACCGGATCGGGTGGTTTGTGGCTTTAGTGTTCGAGCGTTGGGCATTTTCTGGACCCTTGCTTGATGCTGGCGCTAGCGCCGAGAGCGTTCTCCAATCGCGTTGGAGCGCGCGGGCAGTACCAATTCGCACGTGTCGTCTTCGGGTAAACGACCTGTAGCTATGAATTCAAAGTCGGGACAATTCATGACCTGCCAAAGATTCGGGCTAAGGGGGTTCTTGCGGCACCGATGCTGGTCAGGACGACGTTCCGGCCGGCGGGTACAGGCGCTGCAATCGGGAGTGCTTGATCAGAGTACCGCGCAAACTTCGAAACGCCTATGAGTGGAATCAGGCTTGATTACTCGCGGATGTGAGGGTATTTTTCCGCCGAGATCCGCAGAATATCGTGGTCACCCCAGTTGGAGGGACACCCGCAAACGGCCCTCCGCGAACGCGGCGAGGGGGTGATCAGAGCGACACGAGAGTCGCGATCGCGCTCTCGAAAAACCTGAGCCCGTCGGTGCCGGAACTCATGGCATCCTCGGTATCCGGTCCGAAGCCCGGCTCGATCGCGTGCTCCGGATGCGGCATCAGCGCGACGACATTGCCGCGTTCGTTGGAGACACCCGCGATGTCATTCAGGGAGCCGTTCGGGTTGACGTCGAGGTAGCGGAACGTGACCTGCCCCTCGCCCTCGATGCGGGCAACGGTCTCGGCGTCGGCGACGAAGCGGCCATCCGCATTTTTCATGGGGATGATGATCTCGTCGCCAGCCGTGAACGCATTGGTCCAGGCTGTCGTCGCGTTCTCGACGCGCATCTTCTGGTCGCGGCGGATGAACTGCTGGTGTGCGTTGCGGGTGTGAGCACCCGGCACGAGCCGCGCCTCGGCGAGCATCTGGAAGCCGTTGCAGATCCCCAGCACTGGAACGCCACGGTTGGCGGCATCAATGACCTCGGCCATGATTGGCGCGTGGCTGGCGATGGCACCCGCACGCAGGTAGTCGCCGTAGCTGAAGCCGCCGGGAAGGATGACCGCGTCGACACCCTGGAGGTCGTGGTCGCCGTGCCAGAGCGCGACGGGCGTCGCGCCGGAAACGCGGACCGCGCGCTGGGCGTCGCGGTCGTCGAGCGAGCCGGGGAAGGTGATTACGCCGATACGCATTTAGGCGAGCTCCGCCAGGACCGTCACGCTCACGACATCCTCGATCACCGAGTTTGAGAATATTTCTTCGGCCAGCTCGCGGACTTCGGCCAAAAGGGCCTCATCCACGGTTCCGTCGACGGTGACCTCGAAGCGCTTACCGATGCGCACGTTCGAGAACTGGTCTTTGCCGAGGCGAGCGAGCGCGCCTGCGACGGCCTTGCCCTGGGGGTCGAGAAGTTCGGCCTTCGGCATGACCTCGACGACGATTGTTGGCACTGTGTTGCTCCTTCTGCAGGGGCGGGGGGATGGGCTAATTCTAATCGAGCCTGATGGTGTGGTCGGCGCGCGTGGCCGTGGCGGCGATGATGCGGGCGTTGTCCTCGTCAGGACCGAGCGCCCAGGCCAGAGCATCAGCAGGGCTCTTGCCGAACTGCTCGTGCCGGGCGATCAGCCGTGCGAGCCGAAGCGGGTGGTCGACTTCCACGTAGAAGCTGAGGTCGAACTGGTCGGCGGCGCGCGCCCACCCGCCGCTGGCGCCGGTATCAGTGCCGCCGCCGGCCCCCCGATCCAGCAGCAGGTAGTTGCCCTCGACGATGACGCACGGAAATTCAGGAGATATGTCAATCGCATCCGGTATTGGCTCCTCGATCTCGCGGTCGAAGCCTGGTGCGAGTATGCGATCTCCTGAATTTCCGTTAAGCGCGGTCAGCACCGCGAGGAACGCCTCGACGTCGAAGGTGTCCGGCGCGCCCATCCGGTCGCGGCGTCCGAGGCGCACCAGTTCGGCCTGCGGCAGGTGGAATCCGTCCATCGGCAGGATCGCGGCAGGGATTAGTGGGGCGAGCAGGGCCGCGATGGTGGATTTGCCTGCTCCCGGCGCGCCGACAATCGCGACGAGCGTGCGCCTGCCCGGAACGAGAGAGCCCCGAATCACTCGCGCGACCTCGTCGAGCGAGCGCAGTTCGGTCATGATCCGCGGACGAGCTTGGCGTCGGCGAGGGCGAAGTCGACCCAGTCGCGGTATCCGCTGGGACTCGGGTGAAAGCGGTCGCTCGCGAAGAACCCCGGGGTGTATCCGGGCGCCGACGGTGACATGATCACGCCCGGCTCGGACTTCACGAACTTGCGTGCCGCGTTCTCCAGATTCTGGCCGTGCAGGTGAAGCGCGAAGCGAAGAGGATTGGGCAGCGACTCGAACTGCGAGAACCCGGGCAGGCTCGACACCATGATCAGCGCCTTCGGATTCGCCGCACGCAGTCGCCGAAGGATGGTGCGGAAGTCGCGCCGAAACGCCCGTCGCGACCGCAGCGTCAGCGCATCGTTCGCGCCGACGGTCAGGAAGATCAGGTCGTAGCGCTCGTGGCATGCGTCGTCGAGGTAGCGAAGCGCGATGTCCTGCGTCGTTGCCCCATTCTCGCCGATGGCCCGCCAGGCGACACCGCGCTCCCACTCGGCCGCGAAGGCTCGGGCGAGGTGGCCGGGAAGGGCGTCGTCCTGGGTGTCGGCGCCGACGCCGGCCGCCGTCGAATCCCCGAGCACGAGGATGCTCAACTGGTCGTCGCCCGCGACCGCACCGTGCCACGGCTGGGCGGCATCGGGGAGCCGAGGGATGACGCGCTTCACCCGCTGAGCCTGCGGCAACACGACGGGGCCGAGGAGCACCGCGATGAGGCGGCTGTAGCGGGGATTAATGGCCATCCTGCTCAGGCTATCGCGCCGAAGATGTGACCCTAATCAGGTTCGCCCATGGGTCATCGAAGGCAACCGTCGCTCCGTCGTCGCGGGTCTCGATTCCGAAGTGCGACATCCGTTCGGTGAGGGCGCCGATGTCATCCGCCGACGGCACGACGATGTCGACCTGGCCGAGGCCGAGGGTTCGTGCGCGGCGTCCGGCTCCGCGCGAGTTCCACACATTCATGGCCATGTGATGGTGGTACTTCCCGGCGCTGACGAACACGGCTTGGCCGGGTATTTCAATGGTCTGTTCGAAGCCGAGGCGGTCGACGTAGAACTCGCGCGCGGTGGCCGTGTCACCGACCGAGAGGTGGACATGGCCGACGCGGGCGCCGCCATCCACCGGGTTCTCGATCACTTCATCAGTCAGGTTCTCCCGCAGGAATCCGTTCGGATCGAGGAACAGCGTGCTCATCTCGATCGAGCCGTGCGTCCAGCTCCACTGGGTGCGGTCCCTGTCCCAGTAGAGTTCGACGCCGTTGCCCTCGGGATCGGTGAAGTAGAAGGCCTTCGAGACCAGGTGGTCGGAGCTGCCGGTGAACGACCCGGGATGCTTCTGTGCGACCGAATATACGGATGCGGCGAGCGCCCGCTCGGTCTCGAACAGGATCGCCGTGTGGAACAGTCCGGCATCGTGCCGCGACGCGTGCTTCAGGCCCGGCGAGTCCTCGAGGATGATGACCGGCGTGGTGCCGCGGCCAAGAGTCACGCGAGCCGCCGTCGCACCTCCGGGCGTCTCGTCGATCACGCGGAGCGCGACCGCGTCCCGGTAGTACGCCGTCATCGCGTCGAGGTCGGCGACGAGAAGGGTCACCGGCCCCATCGCGGTGTCTGCGGCCAGGAGGTTGTCGTTCATCTCTGGTATAACCTCATGGACCGGTCGCGCATTCCTTCAGTCTGCCCCCGCCCGATGCATCTGCCCCCGTACGTACGGGGGCAGACGCATCGCACGGGGGCAGACGGGGTTTGAGGATCAGGCGGTGAGCCGATCGACCAACTCCCGGTATCGCGTCGCCGTCGCGGTGACCACGTCTGCGGCAAGCGGCGGCGGCGTGCCCTCGCCTGACCAGTTCGCCTTCAGCCAGTCGCGCACGCCCTGCTTGTCGAAGCTGGCCGTGCGGTTGCCGCCGGCGTAGGTTGCCGCATCCCAGTATCGGCTGCTGTCAGAGGTGAGGACCTCGTCCCCCAGCGTGATCGTCCCGTCCTCGCTCGCGCCGAACTCGAACTTGGTGTCGGCAAGGATGATGCCCTTGGCCTCAGCAATGGTGGATGCGCGCTCAAACACCGCGATCGACAGGTCGCGCAGTGCGCTGGCGTTCTCGATTCCGACCAGCTGCGCTGTGCGTTCGAGGGTGATGTTCTCGTCGTGCTCGCCCACGGGGGCCTTGAAGGCCGGGGTGAAAATCGGCTCGGGCAGTCGGTCGCCATCCGTGAGTCCGGCGGGCAGCGGAACGCCGCACACGCTCTGGCTCGCCTGGTATTCGACCCAGCCGCTGCCCGAGAGGTAACCGCGGACGACGCACTCGATGGGGAACATGTCGAGCTTGGTCACGAGCATCGCGCGATCGGCGACCGAGGCCGGAATCGCCGCCCACTCGTCTGTTGGCGCGAGGTGATTCGGCATGCTGTCCAGCTGGTCGAACCACCACAGACTGAGCTTCGTGAGCAGCGCTCCCTTACCGGGGATGGCCGGCGTGAGCACGTGGTCTGCCGCACTCACCCGATCGCTAGCCACCATCAGCACCCGTTTCGGATGTTCGGGGGACGAGTAAAGGTCGCGGACCTTGCCGGAGTATTCGTGCGTCCAGCCGTCCAGCTCTTGTGCTGCGGAATCGGTGTCAGGCACTAGACGACCCTCTCTGCGATATCGGTGCGGTAGTGGCTTCCCTCGAGGTGGATCTGCTCGAGCGCCGCGTAGGCCTTCGCACGCGCCGCCTCAAAAGTCTCGCCGAGCGCGACGACGCTGAGCACGCGCCCACCGGTCGCGATGTAGCCGCCGTCACCAGATGCGGCGGTCGCCGCGTGCGCGATGGTCACGTCCTCCACCCGGTCGAGTCCGGAGATCGGGCGACCCGTGATCGGATCCTCCGGGTATCCCTCGCTCGCGAGCACGACGGTGACGGCGACCTCATCCGAAAACTCGGGTCGCGGCAACGATCCGAGGCCGCCGGTTGCCGCGGCAAACAGCAAACCACTCAAGGGGGTTACCAGTCGCGGCAGGACGACCTGCGTCTCCGGGTCGCCGAAGCGCGCGTTGAACTCAATGACGCGGGTGCCCTTCGCCGTCAGGATCAGTCCGCAGTACAGCAGCCCGATGAACGGTTTCTGCTCGGCCGCCAACTGCCGGATCGTCGGCAGGGCGATCGTGTCGATCACCTCGTCCACGAAGCCGTCGGGAAGCCAGGGCAGGGGCGAGTACGCGCCCATTCCGCCCGTGTTCGGACCCTCGTCGCGATCGAAAACTCGCTTGTAATCCTGGGCGGGAGACAGCGGAAGAACGGTGTGGCCGTCGCTCAAAAGGAACAGCGAGACCTCCTGGCCAGCGAGGAATTCTTCGACAAGGACGCTCCCGTGTTGGAGCCAGTACTCCGCGTGGGCGACGGCGGCATCGCGATCCGGTGTGACGAGTACGCCCTTGCCGGCCGCGAGCCCGTCGGCCTTGACTACGTAGGGCGCGCCGTATTCGTCGATCGCCTCGATCGCTTCGGCGAGCGTGCCGGCGCGAATGGCCCGTCCGCTCGGAACTCCGGCCTCATCCATGATCCGCTTCGCGAACGTCTTGCTGCCCTCGAGGGCGGCGGCCGCCTTGCTCGGCCCGAACACCGGGATGCCGCGCGTGCGCAGCTTGTCGGCGACACCCGCGACGAGCGGCGCCTCGGGCCCGACGACGACCAGGTCGATGGCGTTGTCGAGCGCGTACTGCGCCACCACATCCCCGTTGGTCGGATCGAGCGCGACGACGGGCACGACCGCGGCGATGCCGGCGTTGCCCGGAGCCGAGGTGATCTCGTGACCGGCGCGCTCTGACAGCAGCGACGTGATGATGGCATGCTCGCGCGCACCGGAGCCCAATACAAGGATTCGCACCCCCTAAGGCTACTGGCGGCTGCGCGGCCTGTGTCCCTTTCCCCGTGTCTCGCGACCGTCGCTGCCGTTCATAACTCAGCCTGGATTTGCGATGCGCCGCCGGGAGTCCAGTGTTTCCGGGAGCCGGACCGTCCTCGGTGAAAATCAGGCTGAGTTATGAACGGGCGGTCGGGCTGCCGTTGAGGTGGCTGCCGTTGAGGTGGCTACCGTTGAGATATGGCAAGGGCACGGATCGCGGATGAGGTTGGTGAGTCGGCCGTGCGTGCCGCGGTAGCGGAGGGCGGGACCGGGGCAACCGGCAGCGGAATTCGGGGCGTGAATCGCGACACGACTGCGACCGCCGTCCGCTACCTGCTGCAGCTGCTGGCCGAATCCGCCCCGGGCAACACGGTCGAGGTGCGGGTGCCGCCATTTGGCGCAACCCAGGCGATCGAGGGACCGCGCCACACCCGCGGCACCCCTCCCAACGTCGTCGAGATGGATTCCGCAACCTGGCTCGCGCTGGCAACCGGCGCCACCGACTGGCCCGTCGCGCTCGCCGCGGGGGCCGTGTCGGCGTCCGGTTCCCGCGCGGACCTGTCCGAACATTTACCCGTCCTGCGGATGCGAGAATGAGTTGGTGAGCAACACCGATGACGGCGCAACGACAGTGCGCATCCGCAGGGCACCGAAGTTTCTGGTGTTCATCGTCCTCGGTGCGGTCATCGGCGTGATTGTCGCGCTCGTGACGACCGCGTATTTCCCGGTCGATCCGACGGTCGGCTTCGGTGCGACGTTCGGTTACTTCGCTCTCTACGGGATCGTCATCGGCGCACTCCTTGGCGCTGTCATCGCGGTCGTTCTCGACAAGTTGCTGAGTCGGCGCGCCAAGACGATCACAGCCTCGGTGGATCGGCTGCAGATTGCGGATGACGAGCAGGCCGACGACGCAGGCGACGTTCGGAACGCCGACTAGCAGGATCCCGCCCCCGCGCTCAGCTGACCGGGGGAGAATGGGGCAATGCGAAAAGCCGCGTCCCTCGTCATTCTGCTCGCGGCCTGCATGGGCCTGAGCGCTTGTGAGTCGGCGGTTCCCGTCCCCGTTCCCACGCGCGCGCAGGTGATCGGCACCTGGCGACACGGCACGGCGACCCTCGAACTCGACAAGGATGGCGACTTTGTCGTCAGCGGAATCCCGACCGGTGTCGTCAAGCAGGCCATTATTCAGGATGGCGCCAAAATCAAGGGGCCGATCATCACGGTCAAGGGAACCTGGAAGATCGGCAGTGGCGGCAACGACGCCGGCGGGGCGCCCGCCGTGCAGCTCCACTTCCTGAAGCCGACCATGGTCGGCACCTTCAACGGACTCACGATGCTGGTCGAGGGCAGCACCACATCGAACCGCCAGCTCTACGTCGACCTCGGGGATCCGGATGCGAACGTCCAGTACGCGTTCACGAAGGCCGCCGGCTAAGGAACCCGCGGCCGGCCCGACTAGCTCAGCTGGTTCGCTTCGACCCAGGCCAGGTACTCGGGCGTGACGGTGCCCGTGACGTAGTCGCCCGTGAAGCAGCTCATCTCGAGCTCTGTGACGTTCGATCCCTCGATGATGGCCGCCTGCATATCGGCGACCTCCTGGTAGATCAGGTAGTCGGCGCCGAGCTCTGTGGCGATCTCGGGAATCTTGCGACCGTGCGCGACGAGCTCGTGGGCGGTCGGCATGTTGATCCCGTAGACGTGTGGGAAGCGGACGGGGGGCGCGGCCGAGGTGAACGTGACCTTGTTCGCGCCGGCCTCGCGGGCCATCTGCACGATCTCCTTCGAGGTGGTGCCCCGCACGATCGAGTCATCCACAATCAGGATGTTCTTGCCACGGAACTCGCTGCCCATGGCGTTCAGCTTCTGCTTGACCGACTTCTTGCGCTCCGCCTGGCCGGGCATGATGAAGGTCCGACCGACGTAGCGGTTCTTGTAGAAACCCTCGCGGTATTCGACGCCCAGCTTCTGCGCGACCTGCATTGCGGCGGGCCTCGAGGAATCCGGAATCGGCATGACGACGTCGATATCGCCCGCCGGCGTGTACTGCGCGATGGTGTCTGCAAGCCGGTCGCCGAGCCGCAGTCGAGCCTCGTAGACGGAGATGCCGTTCATGATCGAGTCTGGGCGGGCGAGGTAGACATACTCGAACGAGCACGGGATCAGCCGCGGATTCTTGGCGCACTGGCGCGAGGTCATCTCGCCATCCATCGCGATGAAAACAGCCTCACCCGGTTCGAGGTCGCGAACGATCTCATAGCCGGCGCTCTCCAGCACGAGGGATTCGGATGCGACGATCCAGTCCTCCCCGACGAAACCGGTCTGCCTGCGCCCGAGGACGAGCGGACGGATGCCGAAGGGATCCCGGAACGCCAGCAACCCGTGGCCCGCGATCAGCGCGATCGCGGCGTAGGAGCCCTCGACGCGCTCGTGCAGCCGGGAGATCGCTGTGAAGATCTGGTCGGGGTCGAGTTCGGATCCGCTGACCTGCGCCTGCAGCTCGTTGGCGAGAACGTTGACAAGCAACTCGGTGTCGCTCGAGGTGTTGAGATGGCGGCGATCCACGTGGAACAGTTCCTGCGTCAGCTCGCGCGTGTTCGTCAGGTTTCCGTTGTGGACGAGGATGATGCCGTACGGCGCGTTCACATAGAACGGCTGGGCCTCCTCCTCATTGGAGGCGTTTCCTCGAGTCGCGTAGCGCACGTGACCGAGACCCATGGTCCCGGTGAGCGAGCGCATGTCGCGCGTTCGATACGCCTCACGCACCTGGCCCTTGGCCTTGAAGATGTGGAAGGTGTCGGTATCGGCTGTCGCCATACCGGTCGAATCCTGTCCACGGTGCTGAAGAAGCAACAGGCTGTCGTAAACCTGCTGATTGACGGGTTGTGCTGAGACGATGCCCACAATGCCGCACATGCTGCCGGGGTGTTCCTGACGCTAGCGAAATAAGTCACCTCTAGTCTAAGGGTCGCTCGGCGGGTGTTGCTGAGTGGGGCAGACTTGGTGCATGACCACGAGCTATCGCGAGGCGGGTGTTGACACGGCGGCCGGCGACCTCGCCGTCGAACTCATGAAGTCGGCCGTACAGAAGACCCACGGCCCCGAGGTTCTCGGCGGCGTCGGTGGCTTCGCCGGGCTTTTCGACGTGTCGTTCCTCAAGGCGTACCGGCGACCACTGCTTGCGACCTCCACGGATGGCGTCGGCACGAAGGTCGCCATCGCCCAGGCGCTCGACAAACACGACACCATCGGCCAGGACCTCGTCGGAATGGTCGTGGATGACATCGTCGTCGTCGGCGCCAAGCCGCTGTTCATGACGGACTACATCGCCTGCGGCCGGGTCGTACCCGAGCGGATCGCGGACATCGTCGCCGGGATCGCCCGCGCCTGCGCCGAGACCCGAACCGCGCTCGTCGGCGGCGAGACCGCCGAACATCCCGGGCTCCTCGGGCCGGACGACTACGACGTCGCTGGGGCCGCCGTGGGTGCCGTCGAGGCGGACGCTCAGCTCGGCCCGCATCTCGTCAAGGACGGCGACGTCGTCATCGCGATCGGATCATCCGGGCTGCACTCGAATGGATTCTCGCTCGTCCGCCACATCCTGACCAAGAACGGCATCGGCTACACGGATCGATCGGATGCACTCGGCGGCGTCGTCGGCGAGGTACTGCTCGAGCCGACCCGGCTCTACACCGCCCCGCTGTTGCGCCTGTTGTCCGATCCCGTCGTCGGCACGGGCGTTCACGCGCTCAGCCACATCACCGGTGGTGGCATCGCGGCCAACCTCGCGCGGGTGCTGCCCATCGGTTCGTGGGCCGAGCTCGATCGCTCGAGTTGGTCGCCGGCACCGGTGTTCCGTGTGCTCGCCGACCTCGGCGGCATCAAGCTCACCGAGACCGAGGGCACCTGGAACCTGGGAATCGGGATGATCGCCGTCGTCGCTCCGCACGCCGTGGATGCCGTGATCGAGAAGCTCGGTGTCGACGGATTCCCGGCGTGGGTCACCGGCACGGTGCAGACCTCGGCCCGGTCATTCGAGGGATTCGAGCAGGGTGCAAAGGGCGTCAACGGCGGAGCGGTTCGCCTGGTCGGGGCGTACGCGTAGCCGTTGGTTCAACCAACAGCGAGCAGTTAAGTAACAGCGAGCAGTTAACCAACAGCGAGCAGTTACGCCGTGCGCGACTCTTCGTCGGCGTCCTCGGCTCCATCGCCGTCCAGATACTCCGCCCACTTGTCCATTTCAGAGGACGTGGGCGTGCTGGTGTGAAGCTCATTGGCGAGTGCACCGTAGTTCGTGTCCGGGCTGTAGTACTTCAGATCCCGGGCGACTTTCGTGTGTTTCGCCTTTTGACGGCCACGCCCCATGCGAGACCCCCTCAGTTAGGCAACGGTTCAACGGACAGGTAAAAATCTACCGATCACTTTATCATGCACCCCCCGATAGTCCGCCGCTGACCATCCTCCGCGAGCACGCCCGCGATGCGAGTCATCGCGGGTAACGTTGACGGGTGGCTACCGCTGGAACCGACACCTCTGTTGTGGTGATCGGCGCGGGTCAGGCCGGCCTCTCCGTCGCCTACTACCTGAAGCGACTCGGGCTGGATGCGGGCAACGAATTCGTCCTGTTGGATCGTGGCCCGGGGACGGGCGGCGCGTGGCAATCGCGGTGGGAGGGCCTGCGGCTCGGATCGACGCACAAGGTCAACGACCTCCCGGGAATGGATGCGCTCGGCATCAGTTTCGAATCCGCCGATCGCTCGCTCCCGGCGAAGGACATCATCGGCGACTACTACCACCGGTACGAGGATCACTACGAATTCCAGGTTGTGCGCCCGGCCGTCGTGACCTCGGTGACGAACAACAAGTCCGAGAACCTGCTCGTGACTTTCAACAACGGCGAGGACGACGTTCAGGATGTGACCACCGATGTCGTCGTGAACGCGACGGGCACCTGGGGCGCCCCGTTCATCCCGTGGTACCCGGGACGGGACAGCTTCGCCGGCCGCCAGGTTCACACCACCGACTATCTTCAGGCCCAGGAGTTCGCGGGGCAAAGCGTGATCGTGGTCGGCGGCGGTACCTCGGCGATCGGGTTCCTGCTCGAGCTCGAGGGCGTCGCGTCGAAACTGACCTGGGTCGCGAGACGTGACATCGAATTCTTCAACGAGGGCGAAATCAACATGGAAGACGCCGAGGCCGCTGTCGCGAAGCAGGATGAGGCCGCGCGTGCCGGTCGAGCACTGCCGAGCATCGTGAGCGGCACGGGCGTTCCGCGCACCCGTCGAGTTCAGGCCGGGATCGACCGCGGTGTGCTCAACGCCCACCCGATGTTCAGCGCGATCGAGCCAGAGGGCGTGCGCTGGTCCGACGGGACATTCCGCAAGGTGGATGCCATCATCTGGGCAACCGGATTCCGCCCGGAGCTTCGCCACCTCGCCCCGCTCAAACTGCGCGAGAAGGCCGGCGGCGTCGCGGTCGGCGGAGGTAATTCCTTCAAGGATCCGCGCGTCTTCTTCGCCGGATACGGCCCGCAGGCGAGCACCATCGGAGCCAACCGCGCCGGGCGGATGATCGCGCGCCAGGTGGTCGCCGCGCTCTCGAAGCTCTAACCGGCAGAGCTGGTTCCCGCCGCCCAGACCGCGACGGCGGCCGCGGCCGACCAGGCCTGCGGGCGGCACGCGGCGGGGTATGGGACGGCGCGGGAGAAGGCGGTCGCGGCGTCTCCCGAGTGCAGCTCTGGCATCCGATAGTCGAAGGATGCCGCCGCGGCGAGCAGCCCATCCGTGAGCACGGCGGCCTCGGCGTCGCGCCCGGCGGCGGTCAGCCCGCGGATGACGATCGCGGTGTCGTGCGCCCAGACGCTTCCGCCGTGGTAGCTGAGCGGCCAGTATCCGGCGGAGTCGGTCGACATGGTCCGCAGGCCATAGCCCGACGACAGTTCGGGCGACACGAGCCGCGAGGCGATCCGCGCGCTCTGGTCGTCGTCGAGGATTCCGGTGCCGAGCAGGTGCCCGATATTGCTGGTGACCGTGTCGACCGGCCGTTTGTGGGCGTCGAGGGCGATCGCCGGATATTCACCGGCTGCGTCCGAGATCCAGAACGTCTCGTGGAAGCGCGCGCGGAGGGCCGCGGCCCAGCTGCGCCACTCGCTGCTGCTGCTGCTGTCGTCGCTGTCGCCGCCGAAGTGGTCGAGCAGGTCGGCGGCGTGCATCGCGGCCTCGTACGCGTAGGCCTGCACCTCGCACAGCGCGATCGGGCCCTCGGCGAGGCGTCCGTCGCGCCACTGCACCGAGTCGCCGGAATCCTTCCAGCCCTGGTTGGCCAGCCCGTGTCCGGTGCTGTCGACGTACTCGAGCAGGCCGTCGCCATCGGCGTCGCCGTAGTCGCGCATCCAGCCGAGGGCGGCGACAAGGTTGGGCAGCAGCGCGCGAATCTCCGCGTCGGGCATCCCGCACTTCCACGCGTCGTGCAGGAGGCAGATCCACAGCGGTGTCGCATCGATCGTGCCGTAGTAGAGCGGCGGCAGGAGGAGACCCTCGGCCGGGATCTCCTGCGGCTGCCTGCGCAGCTCGTGCATGATCTTGCCCGGCTGCTCGGCGGTTGCGGCGTCATGCTTCGTGCCCTGCATCGACGCGAGAACACGCAGCGTGTCCGCGGCGAGAGTGCCGCCGAGCGGTAGCAGCAGTCGCGCCGACCAGATCGAGTCGCGGCCGAAGAGGGTGAAGAACCAGGGCGCACCCGCCGCGAGGAAGACGGGTGCGGGACCGCTGGATGCCGGATCGCCGGCCGTTGGGGACATCCGCAGCGCTTCGAGGTCGACCAGCGCCCTCGCGAGCCAGCGGTCGAGCCGGTCGTCGCCACTCGATGCGGTCGGCACCGTCCAGTCCGGTGCTCGGGAGGCGGAGGTGACGACGGCGCTCGAGTCGGTGGCCGTGATGTCCCAGCCGACGGAGGTCGAGCCCTTTGCCGGTACCGTGACGTCCCAGGCGAGCTCGAGGTCGTCCCCCACGATGGTGAGGCGCGCGTCGGTCGCCCGGAGCGTGACCGAGATCGCATCGCGGCCCCAGCTGGCGGTGGATTCGGCGGCAGCGTCGGCGGCAGGGTCGGCGACAGCGATGGTGACCGCATCCGTGTGCAGGCCGGACTTGACCGCATCCATGTTGGCGAGATCCGCCCCGAGTCGAACCGTGATGGTTGTCATGACCGGATGCGCGAGCGTCGATGAGACGGTGACGGTCTCGCTGGCTCCACCGGTGCCAACGGTTCGGCGATGCACCGCACGGATCCGTGGATCGGCACTGCGGTCATCCAGTCTGCGAAGCAGGGTGACGAAGTCGATCGAGTCGGCCCCGTCCGGGACCGCGGCCACCACCTCGCCCGGCTCGCCCCCGTAACTGACCGCGAGCGATGACACGATCCGCACGTCGGAGAAATACACCCCGTGGATGCCGCGGGCGCCGATCGTCCCGTCGGCCGCCGACCAGGCCTGCGTCGGCGCGCGCAGCACGACGGTCTCGTCGCTCAGGAATGGCTGCAGCGGAAATGGCTGCGGCGGAGTTGGTTCGGTCGGCCCCATCACTCCTTGACCGCCCCGTCGCTCGTATTGAGGATCTTGCTCTGGAAGATGAAGAACATCGCCGCCACCGGAATCGTCATGAGCAGGGCGGCGGCCAGCTTGAGCGGATACCGGTTCGCCGATCCGACCTGGCCGGACGCGAGAGATGCGACCCCCTTGGTCAGCGTTGTCAGGTTGGGGCTCTGGGACGAGATGATGAACTGCGACAGTTCGTTCCATGACCCCTGGAACGACAGGATGATGATGGTGATCAGTGCAGGCCGAGCCATCGGCAGCACGACCGACCAGAACAACCTGAACGTGCCGGCTCCGTCGATTCGGGCCTGCTCCTCGACACTCGCGGGGATCGACTCGAAGAACCCCTTCATGATGAACACGCCCGCCGCATCGACGAGAATCGGCAGGATCATGCCCGCGTACGAGTCGTACAGCCCGATCGTGTTGAGCACAAGGAACTTGGGAATCAGCAGCACGACCGACGGCACCGCCATCACGGCGACGACCGCGGCGAACACGAAGCCTCGCCCGCGGAAATGGATGCGCGCAAGCGCGTACCCGGCGAGCGAGTCGAAGAAGACGCGCCCGGTCGTCACGAAGACGGTGACGATCGCGGAGTTCTTGAACCAGACCGGGAAGTCGGAGTTCACGAACAGCTGCTGGTACGCGGCCGTCGTCCAGGTCGTCGGGATCAGGCCGATCGGGTCGGCTGTGGCATCCGACTCCGTCTTGAACGAGGTGAAGATCTCGATCAGGAACGGGTAGACGTAGATGACGGCGATGATCAACAGCACGGCGTACAGCAGCGATCGCGTGGCCAGCTGCTTGCGCGTCAGCTTCTCGCGGTGTTTGTAGACGACCTGTTTGAGTTCGGCTGGTGAGCCGGCCTTGACTGCGACGCTCATCGTCGGCCTCCGGTCTCGATCGTGTACAGCCGCATCCTGCGCTTCGACACCGCGCGATCCCGCAGCGCGAAGCGTTGCAGGATCGTGAATACGATGATGATCACGAACAGGATGAAGCCGATCGCGGCCCCCTGCCCCCAGTTCTGATCATGGAACGCGGAGGTGTACGAGAGGTAAGCCGGCACGGTCGTCGTCTTGGCCGGTCCGCCCTGCGTCCCCGTGTAGATCTGGTCGAATATCTGCCAGCCGCCGATCAGGCCGAGCGTCAGCACCGTGAAGAGCGTTGGTCGCAACTGCGGAAGGGTGATGAATCGGAACCGCTGCCACCCGCTGGCGCCGTCCACCATCGCGGCCTCCTGGACCTCACCGCTGAGGTTCTGCAGTGCGGCAATGAAGAGCAGCATGAACGTTCCGCTCGTGGTGAAGATGGCCATGAAGATCAGGGCCGTCATGGCGACGGACGGGCCGCCGATCCAGTCCCACCAGGAGACGCCGAGGAAGCCGCCACCGGTCAGGGCGCTAGGCCCCTGCCGGATCCCGAGGCCGGCGAGCGCATCCTGAACGATTCCGGACGGCTCCTGGAACCAGTTGGGCCCGTTGACTCCGAGCCAGGACAGCACGTTGTTGATCGCGCCGGACTGGCTGAACAGGAACAACCAGAGCACCGTGATCGCGACGGAGCTGGTGACCGACGGAAAGTAGAAGGCGGTGCGGAAGAAACCGCGGCCCTTGAGGATCTGCCGGTTGACCATGACCGCGAGGAACAGCGCGACGACGGTTTGTGCAGGCACGACAAGGATGACGTACCAGAGGTTGTTCTTCAGCGAGATACCGAAGTTCTCCTCGGTGAGACCGCCGCCGGACAGCACCGACCCGAAGTTCTGCGCTCCGACAAAGTGGACACCGGCGCTGAACGGGCTGCCGTTGCCACTCCAGTCCGAGACGCTCACCCAGAGCGCCATGAGGATAGGCACGAGCAGAAAGAGGCCGAGCAGGAGGATGGTCGGGGCGGTGAACAGCCACCCGGAGGCGGACTCCCCGCCGCGGATCCCGCCGCGAGGGCGACGGGGTCCACGGGGAGTCCCACCCGGCTGTGTCGACTCGATCACGGTCGACTCGAGCAGCGTCGACACGGGCACCTACTTCAGGATCGCTTGGAGGTTGGTCTGAGTCGCGGCCAGGATCGTTTTCGGATCACTGGTCGAGAGCGTCTCGAGCTTCGAGTTGAAGTCGGTCACGACGGTGTCAGCTCCCTTAGCCGTCGGCACGCCCTGTGCGTAGGTCGCCCCGTCGAGGAACGGCACGAGCGACGGGTTCTGTGTCTTCCACGCTGCGGCTGCCGACTGGATCGAGGGAAGGACGCCGAACGCCTTCGAGAATCCGAGCTGGTCCTTTGTGGTGGTCAGCTGCTCGACGAGTTTGAGCGCGGCGGCCTGGTTGGGGCTGTCCTTCGCGATGCCCCAGCAGTTCGAGAACTGAAGCGTTCCCTTGCCCGACGGGCCGGCGGGCAGCGGTGCGACCGTGTACTTTGTCGTCGGGAAGTCGGCGGAAAGTTCACCCTGAACCCAGTTGCCCTCGATCGTCATGGCTGCCTTGCCCGAACCGAGCGCCTGTCCGCCGTCGCTCTCGCCCACGTTCTTGGCGTACTTGAGGACGCCCTCGTTGAGCATCTTCTTGACGAACGTGAGTGCCGCGACATTGCCGGCGCTGTCTGCGGTGGCCTTCGAGCTGTCCCCGTTCATGAGGTTGCCGCCGGCCTCGGTCATGAATGCACCGAGACGCGCGTACTCGCCATTGAGGCTGAGTCCGACGACCTTGCCGGTGGTCAGCTTCTTGGCGACTGTCTCAAGCTCTGCCCAGGTTGTCGGGTAGTCGGCCGCGGTGAGGCCGGCCTTTGCCCACAGGTCGGAGTTGATCACGAGCTGAAGCGTCGAGAAGTCCTTCGGTGCGCAGTAGAACTTGCCGTTGTAGGTGAACGACTTGACGAGGGTCGGGTAGAAGTCGCTCTTGTTCGGCAGCATGCTGCCGTAGGCGAGAAGTGATCCATTGGCTGCGTAACCGGCCAGCGAACCTGTCGAAAGGTAGAAGACATCGGCCGGCTTGCCCGACGCGAAGCCCTGCGCGAGCTGCTGGTCGAGGGCGTTTGCCGCGATGACCTTGGCGCCGGTCCCGGATGACTTGGACCAGGATGCGACGGCGGACGTCACCGCCTTGGTTTCTGCCGGTCCGCTCGACCCGATGAGAACCGTGAGTGGTTTCTTGGAGGATGTCAGCTTGCCTCCGCTGGATCCCGACGAACTGCTGAATCCGGATCCACAGGCGCTCAGGGCCAGGGCTCCGGTGAGGGCAAGGGCACCGGCTGCGAGCCAGCGATTGCGTCTTTGCATTCTTTTCTCCTTGTTGAACATGCCTGCGGCCGAGAGTGCGTGCGCTGCCTCTCGTCTTGATCGCAAAAGCCTGATCACCCAAACACGTGATTGCTCAGAACTTGATCGTTCAAAAAACTGTGTGCAATCATGGATTTGATCGATCAAACTTATTCGACGATGGCACCACATTTCGAGGTTGTCAACGGGTCGGCGCCGGTTGACGCCGAGCCAGAAGCGCAGTATCGCGCGAGGAGGAACCGATGGACAAGCTCCCAACGGTCCTCGATGTCGGTCGCGCCGCCGGCGTCTCGCGGCAGACCGTGTCCAACGTTCTGAACGCTCCTGGCGTCGTCAAGGCGGAGACGCGAGCGAGGGTCGAAGCGGCTATCGCTGAGCTCGGGTATCGACCGCACGCGTCCGCTCGGCGGCTGCGCACGCGCAAGAGCGCGACCCTCGGCATCCGTCTCGATCCGATGACGAATGGTATTTCGGGTTCCGTGCATGACCGCTTCCTGCATGCCCTCACCGAGCAGGCGGATGCGCGGGGCCTCCGGATGCTCCTCTTCACCGCGACCGATCCGCAGGACGAGATCCGACAGTTCCAGCGAATGCACGAGGGCGCGGATGTCGATGCGTTCGTGCTCACCTCGACCTTTTTCGACGACCCGCGCACGGAGTGGCTCATCCAGCACAGGGTTCCGTTCGTTACGTTCGGGCGGCCCTGGGGAATCGACGACATGAAGGATCCGCTGCACCTCTGGGTCGACGTCGACGGCCGCAGCGGACTTCGCCAGGCTACGGAACACCTGCTGGCCGAGGGCGCCCGCCGCATCGTCTATCTTGGCTGGCCGAGCGGATCCGGTACGGGCGACGACCGACGCGGAGGCTGGCGAGATGCGATGCGCGCGGGGACGGACCTCGGCGAGGCGGAGCTCGACCGGTTGCAGCTCGCCGTCGAGGACGGCGTGGCGCAGGGACGGGAGGCCGTGCGCGGGCTCGAGGCGGCCGGCATCCGATTCGATGCCATCGTCTGCGCCTCTGACTCTCTCGGTCTTGGCGCGCTGTTGCTGGTCGGTGCGGATGTTCCCGTCATCGGGTACGACAACACCCCGGTGGCTGAAGCTGTCGGGCTGTCGAGTATCGAACAGCCGCTCGAGGATGTGGCTGCCGGCGCGCTCGAGCTCATCATGGGGCGCACGGGATCCGAACTCGTGGACTGGGAACAGTCGGATGACTCACGCCACCGGCTGATCACCCCGCGACTGGTCGTGCGGCAACGCCGCATCAGCTGAAGCGGCCTCAGCTGAGCGCCGTCGACACCAGGTAGCCCGCGGTCGCGGCGGCGAGACCGACGATGAGGTTGAGCACGATGTTGGTGCCGGCCGTTCGCCACTTGCCGGCGAGGATGAGCTGAACCGATTCCGTGCTCCACGTGCTGAATGTCGTGAGGCCGCCGGCGACTCCGCCGATGAGCACGAGCTGCAGGCTGGTCGAGACGATGCCGGTCGTGGCGAGTCCGATGGAGACACCGCCGATCGCCGAGCCGACGACATTGACCGTGAACACGGCCCAGGGCAGGACACCGCGGCCGCCGAACGCGAGTGTGACGAGATAGCGCACGACCGAAGCGACGCCCCCGCATGCCGCCGCGACGAGGAACACGATCACTCGTCGACCTCCATGGTCGGGACGGCCGCGGGCCGACGCCCGATCCGCAGGCCGAGCGCTGCCGCCCCGAAGCCGAGGACGACGGTCAGGATGAGATAGAGGATCGCAAGCATGACCTTGCCGCCCGCCGCGAGCGTCACCATCGAAACCATGACCGCCGAAAAGGTGGTGAATCCGCCGAGCAACCCGGGGCCGACGCCCGCGCGAAGCCAGGTGGGGGCGGTGGGCCAGACGCGAGCGATGAGAAAGCCGAGAGCGAGTGATCCGACGATGTTGATGATCAGGGTCGCCAGCGGAAACGTGGTCGGTCCACTGACGATGAGGTCATCGAGCCCGAGTCGAAGCGCCGTGCCCAGTATTCCGCCAACCAAAACCGCAACGAGCGCCGGCAACGGGGCTACTTCGTCTTGCCGGTGCCGGCCGCCGATTTCTCCGGGGCTGTCTTGGTCGTCGTCTTGCCTGCCGTGGGCTTGCTCGCCGAGGTCTGATCGGCCGCGAGTTTCTCCGCGTTGATTTTTGCGACGGCGGACTGCCTGGCGGCCGAGACGCGCTGCGTGCTCTTCGAGGAGGACGACCGAGCAGCCGGCGGCATCGCGCGACGACGCACGGGACGCACCGGCTCGCCGCGCCGATCCTGACCGGGGACGGGACGCGAGCGACGGCCGTAGATCAGCTCAGAAGAGTCGAGCAGCCACGGCACGAGCGCGATCACGACGCCGTGCACGAGCACGAGCTTGTGACGGATGCGCCTCGACTTGTGGTTGTGCAGGAGCGCCTCCCACCAGTGGCCGACGATGAACAGCGGGATGTACATCGTGACGACCTCGGAGCCGTGCTCCTCGCGACGGCTCTTGATGTACTTGACGAGGGGCAGGCTGATTTCGCGGTACGGCGACTCGATGATGCGCAGCGGGATCTCGATGTTCTGTTCGGTCCACTGCTCCTGCAGCCTCTGGGTCTCGGCCTCGTCGGTCGAAACGTGGACGGCCTCGATGCTCTCGTGACGTGCCGCGATCGCGTAGTCCAGCGCCTTGAGCACAGGCTTCTGCAGCTTGCCGACCAGCACGATCGCGTGGTCACCGCGCGCGCCGAACGTGGTCGTCGGGTCGGCTTCGATCTCCTTCTCGACATCCCGGTAGTACCGGTTAACACCGAACATCAGGAAGAACAGGATGGGCATCATGATGAACACGAGGTACGCGCCACTGGTGAATTTCGAGATCGTCACGATGATCAGGACGCTCGCCGTAAACGTCGCCCCGATCGAGTTGATCGTGAGACTGACGTGAATGGATCGTCGGTTCGGCGGATTGGTCTTCAGCAGTCGGAGCCAGTGCCGGATCATGCCGGACTGACCGAGCGTGAACGAGACGAAAACGCCGATGATGTACAGCTGGATGAGCGCCGTCACGTTGGACTGGAAGACCACGAGCAGGACGCCGGCGGCCAGCGCGAGGATGATCACGCCGTTCGAGTAGATGAGGCGGTCGCCGCGGGTCGAGAGCGCCTTGGGGGCATAGCGATCCTGTGCGAGGACCGATCCGAGCAGCGGGAATCCGTTGAACGCGGTATTCGCGGCGAGGAGGAGAACGAGAGCGGTCGACGCCTGGACGACGAAGAACATCACCGAGTTGTTGCCGAAGGTGGATGCGGCAACCTGCGCGATCAGCGATCGTTGCGGAATGTTGAGGCAGTCTTTGAACCCGATGAGGTCACACGCCGTCTGCGCGTAGTGGACGTGGCTGATCAGCGCTACCGTGACCAGTCCGATGAACAGGACGATCGCGATCGAGCCCATGAGCACGAGCGTCTTCTGCGCGTTCTGGATCTTCGGCTTGCGGAACGCCTGGACGCCGTTCGATACGGCCTCTACGCCGGTCAGCGCGCTGCAGCCGCTCGAGAACGCACGCAGCAGGAGCAACACCATAGCGGTCTGCGCAAGACTCTCCGGCTTGACGTTGTAGCCCGCCGATTCCGCGACCGGTGCGTGTCCGGCGAGCGACTCGATGATTGCGGTGATCACCATGACGCCGATGCTGGCGATGAAGAAATAGGTCGGCAGTGCGAACACCTTGCTCGACTCGCGAACGCCGCGAAGGTTGACCGCCGTCAAGATCACCAGCAGGACGACGGCCATCTCGACCCGGACGCCGTTGAGCCCGGGGAAGGCCGAGATGATGTTGTCGACGCCGGATGCGACCGAAACGGCGACCGTGAGGACGTAGTCGACGAGCAGCGCTGAGGCCACGATCAGGCCGGCTACCTCCCCGATGTTCTTGCGCGCGACCTCGTAGTCGCCTCCGCCGCTCGGGTAGGCCTTGACCAGCTGGCGATAGGACAAAACGACGACGGTGAGAAGAACGACGACCGCGCCGGCGACCCACGGAGCGAAGGCAAGGAACGACAACCCGCCGAGCAGCAGGATGAGCAGCATTTCCTGCGGGGCGTAGGCGACGGACGACAGCGCATCGCTCGCAAAAATGGGTAGAGCAAGGTGCTTGGGGAGCAACTGCCCCTCGAGCTTGTCTGAAGGAAGCGGCTCGCCGATCAGCCACCTTTTCGGCGACCGGGCTTCGTTAGTCACGAGGGGCGAGCATACTCCTAGCGTGCTCGCCGTCCAACCGGTGACACATCGAAAAGCTTCCCGTCATTTCTTTGGATTCCGGATTGATGCCGCAACTGCAACTCGAAGTTCCTCGAGTCCCGACCTCAGCAACTCGACCGTCTCGGAGGCGAGGTCGCCCGTGACGACTCGCGATCGCAACTCGGAGCGGACCTCGTGGCGAAAGTTGGTGAGCAGGACGTCCGCCTGCTGCAGATTGACGCGGCTGTCCACGCGACTGTCCACGCGAGCGGATCCCGGATCGTTTCTGGGGACGCGACCGGACTGGCGCGCCTCGGCCCTCGCATCCAGCGCGGCGGCGGCAAGATCGGCGCGCAGCGACTTCATCGCTGAGTTGACGGAGGAGCGCACCTCGTCCGCGATTCGCCGGACGGAGTCGGAGACCTCGTCCTCGATCCCGCCGAGCTCGGCCTCGCGGCTCATGAGCTCTGCGCGGCCGGCATCCGTAATCGAATAGACGGTTTTGCGGCCGTCGGCCGCCTTGCTGACGAGCCCCTCTTCTTCGAGTTTCGCGAGGCGAGGGTAGATGGTGCCCGCGCTCGGAATGTAGGTGCCGCCAAAGCGGTCGCCGAGCGCCTGGATGAGTTCGTATCCGTGCTTCGGGGATTCCTCGAGCAGGCTGAGCAGGTAGAGCCGAAGGTGGCCGTGGCCGAAAACGGGAGTCACTTGGTCGCGCTCGCAGTCTTCGTTTCGGCGTTCGCGTGCAGGACCGCGATGTTGCCGCTGACGGTGTTGGCGCGGAAGTCCAGCCACGCCTTGTCGAGGGTTCCGTACTTGCCGGTGTAACTGCCGCGAACTCCCGAGATCTCCGAGTTGTCCAGCTGGATTCGACCGCTGACGGTGTTGATCTTGTACTCCGCACCGAATCCGGCCTCGAGACGCGTGGTCACGCTGCCGCTGACGGTGTTCACGCGAACGTCGTTCGGGGTGCCGGAGAGGTCGAGGAAGACATCCCCGCTCACGCCGTCCGAGCCGAACTTGCTGACGGCGCCGGTTGCCGTGATGTCGCCGCTCACGGTGCGCGCGGAGATCCTTCCGGTGTGGTTTCGCACGGAAACCTCGCCGCTGACCGCGTTGAGCGAGATGTTTCCGCTGCATCCATCGATGACGACATCGCCGCTGACGGTGCTGATGCTCGAGTCGCCGTCGATCTCGCTGATGAGCGCGCGGGAACTGACGACCCCGAACTTCAGTGCGACTTCGTGCGGCACGAGGATGCTGACGTCGGCGCGAGCGGATCCGGTGAAACTGCGGAACACGTCGATGAAGTTGTCCCAGCGCAGTTGCGGGTGATCGATCTCGAGCGTGTCGCCGTCGATGGTCACGCGGAGGTCCTTGCCGGAGACCGAGTGCACCTCGACGCGTGCGGTCGGCTCGTCGTGCCCGACGATGTCGACCTGGCCGCGGATGAGGGCAACCTTGAGGTTGCGGACGGCTCCCAGCTCGATCACTTTTGGCCCGTCGATGAGCCATTTCTCCAGTGCCATGAGTGTTCCTTCTGACGTGGCGGATGCCGCCGATGTTGGCAGAGTCGCGATATATCGCGACTTCACAAACTCACGATATATCGCGTCTGTGGGAATTGCAATAGTCACTGACGACCTGAGTGGATGCCGGCTTGGCATCGAAGTTCACATTGGAATTGACATTGACGCGGCGTCAACTTGTAACGTCGCCTCCGTGAGCAACTTCGAATGGTCGATCCAGGACGTCGCGCGCATTGCGGGCACGACATCCCGAACGCTGCGGCACTACGGCGACGTCGGGCTGCTCGCGCCCAGCCGCGTCGGTTCCAACGGATACCGCTACTACGACGCCGAGGCACTGACCCGGCTGCAGCGCATCCTCATGCTGCGAGACCTCGGCCTCGGCATCCCGGCAATTGCTGCGGCGATCGATGGCCGGGCCGACGACGCGGAGGCTCTCGGATCACACCTGCACTGGCTGGTGCAGGAGAGGTCACGGCTCGACCGGCAGATCGCCAGCGTCGAAACCACGATTCGAAAACTGGAGGGAGGTGAACATCTCATGGCAGAACAAATGTTTGATGGATTCGAACACACGAGGTACAGGGACGAGGTCGAGGATCGCTGGGGCGGCGACGCGTACAGGAAGGGCGACGCGTGGTGGCGTTCGAAGTCGAAGGACGAACGCGCGGCCTACCAGGCGCAGCACGCCGCCATCGCGGCGGACTATTCGACCGCGCGAGCGGCGGGAAGGCCGGCGGACAGCGAGGACGTGCAGGCGATTGTGGCCCGACACGTCGAGTGGCTGAACCTGACGGCCGAGTTCACGGGCGGGCCGATCACGGCCGCGCGCCTGCGTGGATACGGCGACATGTACGTCGGTGATCCTCGATTCGCGGCGAACTACGGCGGCATCGACGGTGCCGAGTACGTGCGCGACGCCTTTGCGCACTACGCGGACACCGCGTTGTAACCGCGTGCCGTGCGACGGGGGAAGCGGGCCGCCGTTCGGAGTCACGACTCCGCTGGCACCGCAGTTTCTTCCGCAGCAACAGTGGGCGGCCTCACGGCCGCGGGAACGAGAAGCCGCGGGAGGGTGATGTTCACGAGCGGTCCAATGAGGAGCGCGAACGCGATCGTTCCCAGGCCGAAGTCGCCGCCGAGCGCCCATCCGATCAGCAACACGGTCACTTCGATGCCCGAGCGCACGATCCAGATCCTCCAGCCGGTGCGACGGTGGACGCCGGTCATCAGTCCGTCCCGCGGGCCCGGTCCGAACCGCGCTCCGATGTAAAGCCCGGTCGCGATGGCGAGCAGCGCGAGGCCAACCACGAAGAAAAGTATCTGCAGCCAGAGCACGGTGAGCACCGGGATGACATCCAACCCGAGCTGGGCGCTCGGTCCGATGATCAGCACGTTGAGAACCGTGCCGATGCCGGGCTTCTGTCGGATCGGGATCCAGAACAGCAGGACGACGAGGCCGATGAGGTTGGTCAGCAGCCCAAACGGCAGCCCGGTCTGCTTGACAAGGCCGAGCGCGAGCACGTCCCACGGGGCGACGCCGATGTGGGCCTCGATCATCATCGAGTCGGCAATGCCGTAGAGGAAGAGTCCGAACAGCAACTGCACTACGCGACGGGACATGATGAGGCGCGGCGACATGGTCCTAGCCAATTGCACGATGGTCCTTTGCGCAAACCGACGTGCCAAATCGGCGTAGCGGTCACTCGGCCGGAATCCAATCGGCGTTCGGCCTTTTGCCAGCAATGGCCTCCCCGGGGAGTACGTGGCCCCTCGCGGCTCGCTGGGATACTCGACTAATGCATCTTTTGTCTGTCTTCAGCCTGCGTAACCGCGCGCTTATCGCTCTCATCACGATCGTGGTCGGAGTATTCGGCGTCATCGCGCTGATGACACTCAAGCAGGACCTGTTCCCCTCGATCACGGCACCGCAGCTCTCGATCGTGAGCACCTACACGGGGGCGTCGCCCACGGTCGTCGACAACGACGTGAGCACGCCGATCGAGACGTCCGTCCAGGGCGTCGCCGGAGTCGATACGACAACGGCGACCTCAACATCCGGCGCCTCGACCGTTTCCGTCACCTTCACGGACGGCACCGACCTCACGTCGGTTGAGGAAAAGATCCAGCTCGCGATCGATCAGATCTCGCTTCCCGCCGGCGTGAATCCGAAAATCGTCACGCAGAGCGTCGACGACATCCCGGTGATCGCGCTCGCGGTCACGAGCAAGATGAACGCGCACGACCTCAGCAACGCGCTCAACAAGTCGACGATCGATAACCTCCAGGCGCTCAATGGCGTGAGCGCGGCCACACTGTTCGGTGAGGTCGGCCAGCGAATCACCATCACGCCCAACGCGACGAAGCTCAAGGACGACGGCTTCACGACACAGGACATCAACACGGCGCTGAGCAACAACGGCGTCCTTCTGGCATCGGGTGACATCACCGAAAACGACCAGACGCTGGTCGTCCAGTCCGGTCAGCAGCTCACCTCGTTGAAGCAGCTCGAGGCCATTCCCCTCATCGGCACGAAGACGACAGTGACGCAGACGCCGCTCGGTGTCACGCAGTCCCAGACGCCCATCCACGCGGCGCTGTCGAGCGTGGCGACGGTCGCGCTGACGAATGACCCGACGACGAGCATCTCCCGCGTCAACGGCAAGCCCGCGCTGACCGTCTCGGTGACGGAGACTGCAGACGGCAACACGGTGGCCGTCTCCAAGGCGGTCCGAGCGGATATCCCGGCGCTCGAGAAGAACCTCGGGAGTGACACCAGGTTCACGGTCGTGTTCGACCAGGCGCCCTTCATCGAGTCGTCGATCAACGATCTCGCCCAGGAGGGCATTCTCGGTCTCGGTGCGGCCGTGATCATCATCCTGATCTTCCTGCTGTCGGTGCGAACGACACTGGTTACCGCCATTTCGATTCCGGTGTCTCTCCTCATCGCGTTCATCGGGATGCTCGCGGCGGGCTACACGCTGAACATCATCACGCTCGGCGCGATCACCATCGCGATCGGCCGGGTGGTTGACGACTCCATCGTCGTCATCGAGAACATCAAGAGACACATCTCTCGAGGTGAGGACAAGATCGCGGCGATCACGGCGGGCGTGCGCGAGGTTGCCGCCGCGGTTACAGCCTCGACCGTCACGACCGTCGCGGTCTTCCTCCCTCTCGCCATCTTCGTGAGCGGCACGACGGGTGAGGTGTTCACGCCGTTCGCCGTCACCGTGACGATTGCGCTGTTTGCCTCGCTGCTGGTCGCCCTGACGATCGTTCCGGTGCTGGCGTACTGGTTCCTGAAAACTCCGAAGGCGTCGGCGACGAGCGAAATGGTCGCGGACACGGGCATCCCGGATCCCGGCAGCAATGCCGATGAGCTGCAGAAGCCGACCCTGCTCCAGCGCGCCTACCTTCCGATCATCCGTTGGACGATCGCGCGGGTGTGGCGCGCCACAGCGGTCATCGGTGTGGCTGTGCTGGTCCTTCTCGGGACGGGCGCCTTGGCGGCGACCGGCATCCCGACCGACTACCTCGGCAGCAGCGGGCAGAACACCCTCACGGTCGACCAAACGCTCCCCCTCGGGGCGAGCCTTGCGGCCGAGAACGTCGCGGCTGTCAAGGTCGAGAGCGCCCTTCGCAAGGTCAAGGACGTCGACATCGTCCAGACCACGATCGGTTCCGGCGGTGGCGCGTTCGCCGGATTCGGTGGCGGCGGTGGCATCAGCTTCTCGCTGACGACCAATCCCAAGGCGGATCAGGACGCCATCCAGTCCCGGGTGCGCGCGGCGGTCAAGGGCCTGAAGGGTGTCGGCACGGTCGCGCTCCAGGGCGCCGGTGCCGGGTTCTCCTCGACTGACATCACCATCACGGTCAAGGCGCGCGACGGCTCGAGCCTTCGCACCGCCGCGGCGGATGTCCAGTCCGCGGTCAAGAACCTGCCGGTCACCGCGCAGGCGACGAACGACCTCTCGACTGACGAGCCCTACATCTCGGTCGCCATCAACCGGAACGCGGCGGCCGCGAAGGGGCTCAGTGAGTTACAGGTCGCCCAGGTCGTTGCCCAGGCGATGAACCCCAGCTCGTCCGGGACGGTTGCGCTGAACGATACGAACCTCTCTGTGTACATCGACAATTCGAATGAGCCGATGACAACGGCTGCCCTGAAGGACTTCGACATCCCGACGGCTACGGGCAATGTCAAGCTCTCCAGCCTCGCGGATGTTTCGGTCAAGCAGGCCCCGGCGAGCATCACGACCATCAAGGGAGTGCAAAGCGCCACGATCACGGTCACGCCCAAGAGCGCCGACACCGGAACCGCGTCGTCGTCGATCGCCACCGCGATCAAGGGTGTGAAACTCCCGAGCGGCGCGAGCGCAACGCTCGGAGGCGTGACGACCCAACAGAACGACGCGTTCAGCCAGCTCGGGATCGCGCTCCTCGCGGCCATCCTGATCGTCTACATCGTCATGGTCGCAACGTTCAAGAGCCTTCGCCAGCCGCTGCTGCTCCTGGTCTCCGTGCCGTTCGCGGCGACGGGTGCGATCATCCTCCAGAAGATCTCCGGGATTCCGCTCGGGGTCGCATCCCTCATCGGTGTCCTGATGCTCATCGGAATCGTCGTGACCAACGCGATCGTGCTCGTCGACCTGATCAACCAGTATCGACGGCGCGGATACCGGGTGTTCGACGCGATCGTGCACGGTGCATCGCGGCGTCTGCGCCCGATCCTGATGACAGCCCTCGCCACGATCTTCGCCCTGCTTCCGATGGGGGTCGGGCTCACCGGCGGTGGTGGATTCATCTCGCAGCCGCTCGCGATCGTCGTGATCGGCGGACTCGTCTCCTCCACCGTGCTGACGCTCATCGTGCTTCCGGTGCTGTACTTCCTGGTCGAGGGTGCCAGGGAGCGCCGCGTCGACCGGCGGGCACGCAAGATGGCGCAGCAGGTGGTCGCTCAGCACGCAGCCGCGAACCACTACGCAAGCTGACCTGACCGCCGTCTGCCCCCGGGTGATGCGTCTGCCCCCGTACGTTCGGGGGCAGACGCATCACACGGGGGCAGACATGGTTTTTGTTCGGGGTCAGCCGAGGCGCTTCTCGAAGCAGAGGCTGAATTCGTCGCCAACGTATTGGCCGAAGTTCGGGATGCGCACGTAGCCGTGGCGCTCGTACAGTGCGATCGCCTTCGGCTGCAGTGGTCCGGTCTCCAGTTGGATGGCGGTGATGCCGCGCAGGACGGCGTGCTTGTGGAGCGCATTCAGGATGTCGCTGGCGACACCGTGGCCGCGCGCCCAGGCCGTCACGTACATCCGCTTGATTTCCGCCGTCCCGTCGCCGCGTTCGACGAGCGCCGCCATCCCGACGGCCTCGGCCTCCAGCCGCGCGACGAATACCGACACGTTCGGCGCATCGAGCTCATCGATGTTCAGGAGATACGCGCTCTCGGCCGGATACAGGGCAAGGGTGTACTCGTTGCTCTGGCGGAGCAGGTGGATCACCTGATCCTGCCGAGGGGACTCGATCCTGATGCTCATTTAATGGCTCCCACCAGTGTGTGCACAAGTTTTGCATGGAAGAACGCGGCGATGCGATTCCTCATCGCCTTATCGAGCATTGAGATCGAGTGCAGCTGTCCCTTGACCGTGACGAACGTGACGTCGACGCCGACCGATCGCAGCTTCGAGACGAACGCGCTCGACTGGTCGAGGGGGATCAGTTCGTCCGTCGAATTGCCAATGAAGAATGGCGGATCGGTGGAGTCGACATGGTCGATCGGCGATGCCGGGCCGGCGTCCGGACACGCGGTCAGCGACTTACAACCGAGGTAGCGCTCGACGGCCGGGATGAAGTCCGACCTCTCGGGACCGGACACGGTGAGGTTCGTCGGTCCGCTCAGCTCCGCAACCGCGGCCACCCGATGGCCGGTGTCGAGGGGCCCGGTGCCGGTCGTTCCGAGCAGCGCGGCGAGATTTCCGCCGGCAGATCCGCCGAACACTCCGATCAGCGTCGGATCGATCTCGAACCTCTTGGTCTGCGCGGGCGCGCGCAGCCACTCGATCGCATGCTCGACGTCGGTGATCGCCGCGGGGTATACGTGCGCTGGCGCGAGCCGATAGTCCACGGACGCCGCAACATAGCCGGAGGATGCCAGCCATTGGCAGACACTGCGCCAGTCGATGTTCGACTTGTCGCCGAGTGCCCAGCTCCCGCCGTGAATGGTGAGGATGGCCGGGCGGGGCGCGATCACGGTTCCCTTCCGCGCGACAGGCAGGCAGACATCCACTCGAAGTGCCTGCCCGCCGACACGCGAATATTCAACATTCGGCACGACCGGGATATTCGGGTAGGTCTGGAACTCGTGGTACAGAACCGGACGCTTGGGCACCACGTGGGTAGATTGGCTGCCGGTCGGCGTGCACCCGGCCAGTCCCGATCCGACCACCAGGATCGCGAGCAACACGACGCCGAGCTTCCAAAGGTGAGGGATCGGCACGCGCATTATCCGGCAACGATAGTGCGCGCCGCCGGAGAATCGAGTAACGTGGGCAGGTCGGCTCAAGACAGCGTGCGTTTGCACGTATGGGTTTGTAAGTCTTGCGGGCCGGATTACCAGCGCATCCGCTGGTGAAAATCACACGATTTGTATGTGACGGTCCCGGTCAAAGATTCGCCCGGGTTCAGTAGTGCGCAGGTTTCTTCTGCACGTGCACTGCATCGCATTTGTAATGCGCCATGCACTTGATACAACCCGGGAAGAACTATGCCTAACTTCAACAAATTCGATTCGAAGCGCCCGCCGTCCGACGGCGCGCGCAGCGGCGGCAGCAAAGCTGCCGGCCACCGAGGACACCGCCCGGACGACAGCGCCGGCGCACCCAAGAAGCGCTGGACGACGGATGATCGCGCCCGTCGCGCATCCGGCCCGGCCACAGGAGAGCGCAAACCCTTCCGCGGCCGCGAAGAACTGTCGGAGGGCCGTAACGGTCGTCCCGCCCGTGGCGATGCCCCGGCCAACGGCCGCCCTAACTGGACTCCGCGCGAGAAGCCGGGATACCAGCCTCGCGGGGAGCGGACCGAGCGCCCGGCGTACGGCGACCGCAACCAGCGCAGCGAGCGTCCCTCGTACGGGGATCGCCCGGCGCGTCCCTCGTACGGCGACCGCAACGAGCGTCCCGCCCGCACCGAGCGCCCGTCCTACGGCGACCGCCCGGCGCGTCCAGCGTATGGCGACCGGACCGAGCGTCCCAGCTACGGGGATCGCAGCGACCGTCCCGCTCGCACTGAGCGTCCCTCCTACGGTGACCGCCCGGCTCGCCCGGCGTACGGCGACCGCAATGAGCGTCCTTCGTACGGTGATCGTCCCGCGCGTCCCGCATACGGGGATCGCAGCGACCGCCCTGCTCGCAGCGACCGCCCTGCTCGCACCGAACGTCCCTCGAACGATCGCCCGTCGTACGGCGACCGCCCGGCCCGTACCGAGCGTCCGGCATATGGCGACCGCCCGGCTCGCACCGAGCGTCCGGCATACGGGGAGCGCCCGTCGTATGGGGATCGTCCCGCTCGCACCGAGCGTCCCTCGAACGATCGCCCGTCCTACGGCGACCGCCCCGCTCGCACGGAGCGTCCCGCCTACAACTCCGATCGCACTGATCGCCCCGCGCGCCGCGACTTCTCGACCGACCGCGCACCGCGTCACGATCGTGACGAGCGCCCGGCTCGCACCGAGCGCGGCAGCGACTTCTACCCGACACGCGAGCACAAGGCGTTCACTCCCCAGGATGACGTGGTGCTCGAGCGTCTCGAGGCCGACGCCATCCAGGCCGTGGATGTCGAAGGTGTGACGTTCGGTGACCTCGGCCTCGGTGGCAACATAGTCCGCCAGCTGGCCGAACTCGGTGCGGCATCGCCGTTCCCGATCCAGGCGGCGACCATTCCGGATGTGCTGGCCGGCCGTGACGTTCTCGGCCGCGGCAAGACCGGTTCTGGCAAGACCATCGCGTTCGGTGCACCCCTCGTTGAGCGCCTGATGGAGAACAACGGCGGCAAGAACCGCCAGATGGGACGCAAGCCTCGCGCCCTCATCCTCGCTCCGACTCGCGAGCTGGCCCTGCAGATCGACCGCACGGTCCAGCCGATCGCGCGCAGCGTCGGCCTCTTCACCACCCAGATCTACGGCGGTGTCCCGCAGTACCGCCAGGTCAGCGCCCTGCAGCGCGGCGTCGACATCATCGTCGGAACGCCCGGCCGCATCGAGGACCTCATCGAGCAGGGCAAGCTCGACCTCTCCGAGATCACGATTACCGTGCTCGACGAGGCCGACCACATGTGCGACCTCGGCTTCCTCGAGCCGGTGCAGCGCATCCTGAACGAGACGAAGGCCGGCGGGCAGCGACTGCTGTTCTCCGCGACTCTCGACAAGGGCGTTGCGACCCTGGTCAACGAGTTCCTGACCAACCCGAGCGTGCACGAGGTTGCGGGCGAGGACCAGGCGTCGTCGACCATCGACCACCGCGTGCTCCTCATCGAGCAGCGCGACAAGCGCCAGATCATCGAGCAGCTTGCCGCGGGTGAGGGCAAGACGCTCGTCTTCACTCGCACCCGCGCGTTTGCCGAAGAGCTCTCCGACCTGCTCGAGGACGCCGGAATCCCGGCGACCAGCCTCCACGGTGACCTCAACCAGTCGCGCCGCACGCGTAACCTTCAGCTGCTCACGAGCGGTCGGGTCAACGTGCTGGTGGCGACGGATGTTGCCGCGCGCGGCATCCACGTCGACGACATTTCGCTGGTCATCCAGGCGGATGCGCCCGAGGAGTACAAGACGTACCTGCACCGCTCGGGCCGTACGGGCCGCGCCGGCAAGCAGGGCACGGTCGTGACGCTCATCCCGAAGGCGCGTCGTCGCCGCATGGATGAGCTGCTCGACCGGGCCGAGATCAAGGCGACGGTCGACTTCGCCGCTCCGGGCGACACGATCCTCGCGGATCTCGCGGCCCTGTAGCTCGCGCTCACGCAGTGACGGCGCTCACCCTTCGGGGTGGGCGCCGTTTCTCGTCTCGCCCCTCCCCTCCATCTGTCCTGTCCCATCCCGCCCCCGCCACCCCACCTCTTCCCTGATTTCATCGAATGCCCTATAACTGTTGGTTGCCCGCCCGCGACACCGACAGTTAGAGGGCATTCGATGAGCTTGGGGACAGGATGGCGGCGGCCGATGATGATGCGCTGCCCGCGTGTGCGATGACAAGATGTGGGGATGACCGAACGCGAGCTGCTCTACCTTGACGACGTTGTCGTCGGGATGTCGTTCGAATCGTCCGAGGTGACGATCACGGCCGACGAGATCATCGAGTTCGGGAAACAGTTCGACCCGCAGCCGTTCCACACGGATCCGGCGGCGGCGGCCGACACCTTCTTCGGGGGCCTAGCGGCGAGTGGCTGGCACACCGCCGCGCTGACGATGCGCCTGCTGGTAACGGGCGGTCCTGCAATCGCGGGCGGGACCATCGGCGCGAGCGGCGACCTCAAGTGGCCGACGGCGACGCGGCCCGGCGATCGACTGCACGTGCGTGTCACGGTCGAATCCGTGACTCCGTCCAGGTCGAGACCGGACCGCGGCATGTGCGTGCTCAAGGTCGAGACGCTGACGACCGACGGCGAGCTTCGGCAGTTGTTCGTGGTGAACACCCTGCTGTTCCGGAAGCCGCAGTGATCCGCCCATTCAGCGAGGCCGATACGAGTGCGGTCATCCGGCTCTGGCAGGACTGTGGCCTCATCCGTCCTTGGAACGATCCCCGCAAGGACATCGCGCGCAAACTGACGACGCAGCCCGAACTGTTCCTGGTCGCCACGGATGCGGACGGCAACGCGGACGCGACCACCGGCGAGGTCATCGCGACCGCCATGGTCGGCTTCGACGGACACCGCGGCTGGATCTCCTACCTCGCGGTCGCGCTCGATCGCCGCGGCGAGGGCCACGCGAGGACGCTCATGGCCGAGGCCGAGCGCCTGCTGATCGAACTCGGCTGCCCCAAACTCATGCTCATGGTGCGCGCCGAGAACACCGCCGTCATCGACATGTACGAACACCTGGGCTACGCGCTCGAGCCGACGCGATTGCTCGGGAAGCGACTAATTCCCGACGTCTGACGGCTGGACGCATCCCGGCCAGACCTGTCCGGCGGAACATCGAATGCCCTATAAGTGTTGGTCGACCGCCCGCGACATCAACACTTATAGGGCATTCGATGTTGCAGCAGCAGCAGCAGCAGCAGGGGCGGCGGCGCGGTCAGCGGCGGGTGAGCAGCAGCCGGATGCGGTGGCTGAGGTGGGCGCGGCGACACGGGCCGTTCCAGATGGCGAAGTCGGGGAAGCGGTGCGCGCCCGGCCTGGCGGAGCGGCCCACAGCATCCCGAATCGCGTGCAGCTGCTCGACGGTCATGGGGAGCGCCACCTCGTGCGGATGCCGCTTCGACCCGATCGGAAAGTCGCGGCCCGGCGTCGTCGACATTTCGATGTGCGCACCGAGGATCGCGGTGACGGGATGCGTGTCGGCGAAGTCGCAGAGCAGCGAAATGCTCGCGGCGAATGCCGGGAAGTCGTCGACGTAGAGTCGCCCCGGATACATGGTGTCGCCGGTCAGCAACAACCCGGTCTCGGCGTCGTAGATCGCGATCGACGACGGATGGTGCCCGGGGATCGGCAGGACCGTGATCATCCGCGCACCGAGATCCATCGACTCCAGCGCCGCCGAGTGGGCGGTCACGACGGTGTTCGGCTGGTCGGTGAACTGCGCGTCTCCCGCAACGTGGTCGCCGTGCGTGTGCGAGTGCGCAACCACCAATTGGTAGTCTGCGCGCGGATGCTGCGCCAGCCACTCGCCCACCAGGAAGTCGATCACTTCCCGGAGCGGCGAGTCCGCGGTCGCGCCGGTGTCGAGAAGCAGCGCACGATCCCGGCCGAACAACAGATAGAGAAACGGCGCCTCGAAATCGGCCTCGATGCTCTGCCGCAGGACGACCGTGTCCGGCGTGATCCAGTGCACCTGGAGCGGCTGGGAGGCATCCCACGTCACGTCTAGGTTTGGACACATCCCCCCAAGCTATCGTTGAGGAGCAACTCAGCCTGCAGGAGGAAGAATCGTGTCAAGCCACATCTACAACGACATCACCGAAATCTTTGGGAAGACGCCTCTCGTGCGTCTCAACAAGGTGACCGACGGCGCGGGCGCGACCGTTCTCGCCAAGCTCGAGTTCTACAACCCTTCGGCATCCGTCAAGGATCGCCTCGGTGTCGCGATCGTCAACGCCGCCGAGAAGTCCGGCCAACTGCCCGCCGGCGGAACCATCGTCGAGGGCACCAGCGGCAACACGGGCATCGCCCTCGCGATGGTGGGTGCCGCGCGCGGCTACAAGGTCATCCTGACCATGCCCGAGACGATGAGCAACGAGCGCAAGATGCTGCTCAAGGCATATGGCGCAGAGCTCGTCCTGACGCCGGGCAGCGAGGGGATGCGCGGGGCAGTCAACAAGGCCGAGGAGATTGTCGCGAACACCCCGGGCGCCGTCCTCGCCAAGCAGTTTGAGAATGAGGCCAACCCCGCCATCCACGAGGCGACCACCGGACCCGAGATCTGGGAGGACACCGACGGAGCCGTCGACATCTTCGTCGCAGGCATCGGCACGGGTGGAACCATCACCGGCACCGGCCACTACCTGAAGAAGCGTAAAGACAGCGTCCAGATCGTCGGCGTCGAGCCCGAGGAGTCGGCCATCCTGAACGGCGGAGCACCAGGGCCGCACAAGATCGCCGGGATCGGTGCGAACTTCGTGCCGGAGATCCTCGATCGGGACGTCTACGACGAGATCATGGACATCAACATCGGGCAGTCCGTCGCCATGGCACGCCGCCTCGCGGTCGAGGAGGGCATCCTCGCCGGAATCTCGTCCGGCGCGACGGTCGAGGCCGCCGTGCAGCTGGCGAAGCGTCCGGAGAACGCAGGCAAGACGATCGTCGTGATCATCGCGAGCTACGGCGAGCGTTACCTCTCGACCGTGCTGTACGAAGACCTCGTCTAGCGGAGCCGTTCTACAAGTCAATGGGCCTCTTTGCGCGCACCCGGGAAGACATCGCGAACGCGAGGGTTCGGGATCCCGCGGCGCGCAGCGGGCTCGAGATCTGGCTGACCTATTCCGGTGTGCACGCGGTGTGGGGATACCGGGTCGCCCACCGCCTGTGGATCTGGCGGCTTCGGTTGCTCGCGCGTGTCCAGTCCCAGTTCGTCCGGTTCCTTACCGGGATCGAGATTCATCCGGCCGCCGTCATCGGGCGACGGTTCTTCATTGATCACGGGATGGGCGTCGTGATCGGCGAGACGGCTGAGATCGGCGACGACGTGATGATCTACCACGGCGTGACGCTCGGCGGCCGCAGTCTTGTGCACGAAAAGCGGCACCCGACGCTCGGCGATGGCGTGGTCGTCGGCACGGGTGCGACGATCCTCGGACCCGTCGTCATCGGCGAGCACTCGATCGTCGGGGCGCAGGCCGTCGTGGTGACGGATGCGCCGCCGTGGTCGGTGCTCACCGGAATTCCGGCGGTGGTGCGCCCGCGTGCCCGCGGCCCCGTTCCCGATCTCGAGTACACGGATCCCGCTATTTACATTTAGGCCGGCAATTTACGTTTAGGGGCGGCGCGGTCCCGACGTGCTCGGTCCGCGAGGTCCCATCATGTAGTCATGACCAGCACTCCGACTGCAAAGTCGCCCAAGAAACAGTCCAAGAGTTACAGCGTTCGACCGAGCAGCATTCTGCGGGAGGCGCACGCGCCGGCTGTCATCCGGGAGGCCGAGCGTCGGGCCGGAAGCGTTCAGCTGCGGGTCGCGGACGCGATCACCTCGTTTGCGGGTTCGATGAAGTTCGTCTACGTGCACGTCGTGATTTTCGCCGCCTGGATGCTGTGGTTCGAGCCGAGCCCGTGGCCGACCCTGACGCTCGTGGTCTCGCTCGAAGCGATCTTCCTGTCGACGTTCGTCATGATCGGCCAGAACCGTCAGGCCGGTTTCGCCCAGGCCAAGGCCGACCACGACTTCAACTCGCAGGAGAAGGAACTCGACCAGAACACCGAGCTCACCAAGGAGATCCACCGGCTGACGCAGGAGCTCCACGCCAAACTGGTCGAGGCCCAGACAAAATAAGCCCAGACAAAATAAGCGCAGACAAAATAAGCGCAGACGAAATAAGCGAAGACCAAGTGAGCCGACGCCGGTGAGTCGGGCCTGAATCAGATCTGGCCGACGACCCGCTCGAGCGCGGGGAGCGCCGCTTCAACCGCGGCGAGCTCCGACTCGTCGAGGATCTCGAGGAGCGTCTTGGTCGCCTGCGCGCGTGCAGCGCGTGCGAGGACTACCGCTTCCATTCCGGCATCCGTCACCTGGATGAGGAAGGCGCGGCCGTCCGTCGCATCCGCGTTCCGGGCAACAAGCCCTCGACTCTCGAGTTCCGCGATCACGCGCGTGACGCTCGGCGCGGAGACATTCT
>JAODMY010000103.1 GCA_025465535.1 Glaciihabitans sp. | reverse complement strand
CCATTGAGGTCCCTGCAGACAACGTCGATTTGGTCGGTGTTCGCGACGTAATTGGCCGCGAGGGCCTCGACAAGGTCTTCGAAGTTCTCCGCGCACCCTTCACCGAGGAACCGACCAACTGGTCGCGCCGCTACAAGGCGAACCTCGAGAAGCTCGCGTCCGGCGATGTCATCAAGGTGTCGGAGGTCGTTCGCGACCTGTGGCGTCGTGACCAGGACCGTGGGCTCTCCGCGGGCGAGAAGCGGATGCTCGCGAAGGCGCGCCAGATCCTGATCTCCGAGCTCGCGCTCGCGGAGAAGACGGATGAAGAGAAGGCGTCGACAGTGCTCGACGAAGTCTTGGCTTCCTAAACGATTTTGCTGGAGTCTCGCCGCCTTTTTTGACCCTCCGGGCAGGATTTGCCCTCCGTAAATGAGGAGAGTTGACCGTGTCTGGAGCTGAATCCGTAAAGTTCGGCAGCGGCAGCGGCAGCGACGGCTTCGTCGGCGAAGTCACCGTCGGCGTTGTCGTCGTGGCGGCGGGTGCGGGGACGCGCCTGGGTGCGGATGTACCGAAGGCTTTTGTGCGCCTCGGTGAGCGCAGCATCCTCGAGACCGCGCTCGATTCGGTGTTCGGGATGTCCGAGGCGGCTCAGGTCGTCGTGGTCGTTCCCGCGGAGCACCTTGTTCACGCCGGGGAGCTCGTGCGATCGAGCGCCGGTGCTGCCGTGGAATTCGCGAGCGTCGTCGTCGGCGGCGAGACCCGCCAGGCGTCGGTGGCCGCGGGCCTCGACGCGCTCTGGCCTGGTGTCGGGGTCGTGCTTGTGCACGATGCCGCCCGTTCGTTCACGCCGACCGCGCTCTTTGAGGCGGTGGTGGCCCGCGTGCGGGCGACGGGCGATGGCGTCATTCCGGGGCTCCCCGTAACGGACACGCTCAAGATCACCACTGCCGGGCGGGCGACCGAGACCGTCGATCGATCGCTGCTGTCGGCGGTCCAGACTCCGCAAGGGTTTCCGCGCGCGGAACTCGCGGCCGCGTATGCAGCGGCTTCCCTCGAGTACACGGATGACGCCGCCCTTTTCGCCGCCGCCGGTCACGCCGTGCACGTGATCGAGGGCGATCAACTGGCGTTCAAGATCACCACCCCGTGGGATATGCGGCGGGCGCAACAGCTTGCGGATGTCGACGGGGCGCGGCCTTCGGCGAGTTCACGGGCGGTCGGCATCGGAGTCGACGTGCACGCGTTCGATCCGTCGGTGGAACTCTGGCTCGGCGGCATCCACTGGCCGGGTGAACCGGGCCTGGCCGGGCACAGCGACGGCGACGCCGTCTCGCACGCGATCTGCGACGCCCTGCTTTCCGCCGCGGGGCTCGGCGACATCGGCGGACTGGTCGGAACGGATGATCCGCAATTTGCCGACGCCCACGGCGACGTTTTCATCCGCGTGACGATTGCCGCGATTGAGGCGGCCGGATTCCGCATCCAGAATGTTGCGGTCCAGGTCATCGGCAACCGACCGAAACTCAGCCCCCGACGGGCGGAAATCGAGGCGCATCTTGGCGCGGTCGTCGGCGCACCGGTCAGCGTCTCGGCCACCACCTCCGACGGCCTCGGATTCACCGGTCGAGGCGAGGGAATCGGCGCGATCGCGACCGCGCTGCTGTCCGCCTGACCCGCGCTCCGCGTAACACGCCAAATCGATCAGTAAACTCGGGCCGTGACTATCCGGCTTTACGACACCAAGGCGCAGTCCCTCGTGGACTTTGTTCCACTCGTTGAAGGTCAGGCTGGAATCTACGTCTGTGGGCCAACCGTGCAATCCTCGCCGCACATCGGTCACCTGCGTTCGGCGCTCGTCTACGACCTCTGGCGTCGCTGGCTCACCTATCGCGGGTTGACCGTCACGCTCGTGCGCAACGTCACGGACATCGACGACAAGATCCTGGCGAATGCCTCGGATTCAGAGGAGTGGTGGGCGCTCGCCTACCGGTACGAGCTGGAGTTCACGAACGGGTACCAGCGGTTGGGCATCCTCGCGCCTACCTACGAACCGCGTGCGACCGCGAGCGTTACCCAGATGCAGGAGTTGATCGCACGCCTGATCGAGCGTGGACACGCCTATCCGGCGCCGGATGCCTCGGGCGACGTCTACTTCGACACCGCGAGTTGGCCGACCTACGGCGCACTCACCAACCAGCGGATCGGCGAGATGGTGGCGGCGAGCGATGCGGATCCTCGCGGCAAGCGCGCGCCCCAGGACTTTGCGCTCTGGAAGGGCAGCAAGCCAACCGAACCAGCATCCGCTTCGTGGCCGAGCCCGTGGGGTGCGGGGCGTCCGGGCTGGCACATCGAGTGCTCAGCGATGGCGGCACGGTATCTCGGAACCCATTTCGACATCCACGGCGGTGGCCTCGACCTGCGGTTTCCGCACCACGAGAACGAGATCGCCCAGTCGACCGCGGCCGGCGACGAGTTCGCCAACTACTGGGTACACAACGGACTGGTCAACGTCGAAGGCCAGAAGATGTCGAAGTCGCTCGGCAACTCGATCTTCGCCTCCGAGTTTCTCGATCTGGCCCGGCCCCTTGTCGTCCGCTACTACCTCAGCGCGGCGCACTATCGCTCGACCATCGACTATCACGATGGCGCGCTCGTCGAGGCCGAAGCCGCTCTGGACCGGATCGAAACGTTCCTGACGCGGGCGAATCGCAGACTTGCTGAAACTCGGTTCGCAGCTCACGGCGTCCAGCTCATCCCGGCCGAGTTCGGCGCGGCAATGGATGACGACCTCGCTGTCCCGCAGGCGCTGGCTGTCCTGCACGACCGGGTTCGCGCCGGCAACGCGGCTCTTGACGGCGAAGTCCTCGAGGCGGCCGCGGACATCCGGTCCGAGGTCATCGCGATGACCGAGGTTCTCGGGATCAACCCACACGCACCAGAGTGGAACCGGTCCGCTGCGAGCCCGGTGGATCGCGCCCTCGGAGCGCTCATCGAACGACTTATCGAAGACCGGGAGACGGCTCGGGCCGCGCGCGATTTTGCCGCGGCCGACCGCATCCGTGATGAACTAGCTCAAGCTGGCATTACGGTTGAAGATTCGCCTACCGGCACACATTGGAGCATTGAATCGTGAAGAACCCAGGCAACAAGCCCCGCGCGGGTGCCGTTCGCAAGACGCGCAAGGGTCCTCAGGTCGGCTCCGGCGGACAGGGCCGACAGGCTCTCGAGGGCAAGAAGCCGACGCCGAAGGCCGAGGATCGTCCGTATCATCCCGCCGGAAAGCGCAAGGCGGCACAGGAGCGATTCGTCGCCGCGGGTGGTCGTGGCCAGAAGCCGGGATCCTCGGGCGGTGCTCCCCAGCAACCGAACTCGCGACCCCGCAGCCGGAACAAGACCTCCGACGAGAGTGAGGTCGTCACCGGCCGCAACTCCGTAGTCGAGGCCCTTCGCGCTCGCATCCCCGCGACCGCGCTCTACGTCGCGTCACGGATCGAGGTGGATGACCGGGTCAAGGAGGCGCTGAACCTCGCGAACCACCGCGGCATTCCCGTTCTCGAAGTCATGCGACCGGAACTCGACCGCCTCGCCGGTTTCGACTCCGTGCACCAGGGCCTCGCACTCAAGGTGCCGCCGTACGAGTACGAGCACCCGACCGAGTTGCTCGACAAGGTGATCAGCCGGGGGCAGAAGCCGCTGTTCGTCGCGCTCGACGGCATCACCGACCCGCGCAACCTCGGGGCGATCATCCGTTCGGTTGCCGCGTTCGGTGGACAGGGCGTCATCGTCCCGCAGCGCCGCTCGGTGGGCCTCACGGCATCCGCGTGGAAGACCTCGGCCGGAGCAGCCGCTCGCACGCCCGTCGCGATGGCGGCGAACCTGACCCAGACGCTCAAGGCGTTCCAGGAGCGTGGCGTATTCGTGCTCGGCCTGGATGGCGGCGGCGATATTTCGCTCCCGTCGATCGAGCTCGCGCGCGAGCCCGTGCTGCTGGTGGTCGGTAGCGAGGGCAAGGGGCTGTCACGGCTCGTGACCGAGACGTGCGATGCAGTGGTGTCGATCCCGATCAGCGCGGCGACCGAGTCGCTCAACGCCGGAATCGCCGTCAGCGTGGCCCTCTACGAAATCTCGAAGCGCCGCGCGAAGTAACTCGGGGCGCCGCTCTGTTCGCGGCGAGGGGGCCGCTCTGACCGTTGCCACTGGCCTGCTCGCACTGAAAACGAAGGAACATCTTCGCGCCGGGGCCATGAAAGGCGCTTTCGGGCCGTTGCTGGCTGAAACCTCCTTCGTTTTGAGTGGAGGATGACCCGAGGACCCGGCCGCGGATGTTGCGTTACGTAGGAACCTGCGAACCGTTGGCTCTCAACGGAGGACTATTGCGGACTGCGGGATCGGAAGTTCCTACACTGTGATCGCTTGGCCGCCAGGACGCCGCACAACGACACCGGGACGATCAGACCTTCAGGCGCCAGTCGTCTTCGTCGAGGATCGCGCCCGGTAGCGTGATGCTCTCGGTCGGCGGCGCGATGACCGTGGCCTCGTCGCGACGGTGACGCAGGATGGTCTCGACGTAGGAGTTGAGTGCCTCCGCGAGCGGAACATCCCGTCCCTCGTTCTGTGACATGTACCAGCGGTGGTCGAGCAGTTGGTGGAACACCTCGGCTGGCTCGAGCTTGCCACGCAGGTCTTTCGGAATCGCGCGGATCACCGGTTCGAACACCTGCGCGAGCCACTCGTGCGCGACCATTTCTTCGTCCTGGTCCTTCTTGCCGAAGGTGACGGTGTACGAGTCGAGGTCGTTGAGGAGGCGACGGGCCTGGTTCTCCTGCGCGTCGAGACCGGTCAGCCGCAGAAGCCGGCGCGAGTGGTGTCCGGCGTCGACGACCTTGGGCTGGATGCGCACCTGTGTTCCGGTTTCATCCGTCTTGATCGCGAGTTCCTCGATGTCGAACCCGAGGTGGTTCAGCCTCTCGACGCGCCGGTTGATGCGCCAACGCTCGGCCTGGTCGAACTCCTCCGCACCGGTGAGCTCCTTCCACAGGCTGCGGTAGGAGGCCACGATTCCGTTGCTCACCTCCACCGGGTCGACGACTTCGTCGAGGCGGCCGCCGGCCTGCAGGTCGAGGAGTTCGCCCGCGATGTTGACACGGGCGATCTCGAGATCGTTCTCGCGCTGGCCGTTGGAGAGACGGTCGTACAGCTGTCCGGTCTCGGCGTCGACGAGGTAGGCGGCAAAAGCGCCCGCATCCCGGCGGAAGAGTGTGTTGGAGAGCGAGACATCGCCCCAGAAGAACCCGACGATGTGCAGGCGTACGAGCAGCACCGCGAGGGCGTCCACGAGCCGCGTGGCGGTGTCGGGCCGGAGGCTCTGCGAGTAGAGCGCGCGGTAGGGGAGCGAGAACTTCAGGTGCCGGGTAATCAGCACGGAGTCGAGTGGGCTGCCTTCGGCATCCGACCGGTTGGTGATCACGGCGACCGGGTCGACGCAGGGGATCTCGAGTCGCTGAAGCGTGCGAAGCATGTCGTACTCGCGACGGGCGAACTCGTCCGAGGTTTCCTTGATCGCGATGACGTAACCGCCGAGATGCGCGAACCGTACGAGGTGGCGGGAGATCCCCTTCGGCAGGGTGGCGATGGCGTCGTCCGGCCAGGACTCGAGCGGGAGGCTCCAGGGCAGGTCGAGCAGAGCGGGTTCGACGATCGCCGACGTGATGTTGAGAGCGCCGCTCATGGCATCGTCCCTTTCCTAATGACAAAGCCCGCCACCCTGTGCTCAAACACAGAGGGTGACGGGCTCGGTCGAGAAATAAAAACTACTACTTTGCAGCCGGAACGATGACGGCTTCACCAACGCGGTCGCCGGACTCGACGTCGAACAGGTGCAGGTGGCCTTCCTTCGGGGTTACGAAGACCTTGTCGCCGGCGTTCGGGTGTGCACGGCCGTCAACGCGAACGCAGAGGTCGACACGAGTGCCGGCAACATCCGCATGGCCGTAGAGGTTGCCGTCAGCACCGAGCTCCTCGATGACATCCACCTCGACGGGCAGACCGTCGCCGGAAGTGGCGACCGTGACATCCTCTGGACGAATACCGACGGTGATCGCCTTGCCCTTGATGGCAGCGAGCGTCGCACGGTCGATCTGCACGGTGTGGCTACCGAACTTGACCCCGTCCGTGGTGAGGTCGGTCTGGAACAGGTTCATTGCGGGCGATCCGATGAAGCCGGCAACGAAGACGTTCTTCGGGTTCTCGTAGAGGTCGCGAGGTGTGCCGATCTGCTGCATGACGCCATCCTTCAGGACGGCGATGCGGTCGCCCATGGTGAGGGCCTCGGTCTGGTCGTGCGTGACATAGACGGTGGTGACACCGAGACGACGCTGCAGCGATGCGATCTGCGTGCGGGTCTGGACGCGGAGCTTGGCGTCGAGGTTCGACAGCGGCTCATCCATGAGGAACACCTGCGGCTGGCGGACGATCGCGCGGCCCATCGCAACGCGCTGACGCTGGCCACCGGAAAGCGCCTTCGGCTTGCGGCCGAGGTACGGCTCGAGGTCGAGCAGCTTCGCAGCCTCGAGAACGCGGGTGGCGCGCTCATCTTTGCTGACGCCGGCGATCTTGAGCGCGAAGCCCATGTTCTCCGCCACCGTCATGTGCGGGTACAGCGCGTAGTTCTGGAACACCATTGCGATGTCGCGGTCCTTCGGCGGAACGTCGGTGACGTTGCGCTCGCCGATGAAGATGTTGCCATCGTTGACCTCTTCGAGGCCGGCGAGCATCCGCAGGGTCGTGGACTTGCCACAACCGGAGGGGCCGACAAGGACGAGGAACTCGCCGTCCGCGACCTGAAGGTCGATTGCATCGACCGCTGGTTTGGTCGAGCCCGGGTAAATGCGGGTTGCCTTGTCGAAAGTTACAGTTGCCATAGCTCTATTTACTCCTTCACCGGCAGGTACGTGCCGGACGATCCGTTGTGATGGATGTGGTACGCAAAGGTACCGTTCGCCATTATGGCACTCGGACTGGGGGGAACGTTAGTCCGGTACAGCGATGGCGCGGGTTCTTCCCAGAGTCGCCACCTACTATTCTGAGAACGTTTTATGCGCGCGCATCGAAGTTAGTGCGCGTACTTCCGGCAGTGCAGTTGCCTGGCGAACAAACCGAGCGGGGTTTCATGACAAACGGCGGATCTGGCAGCGAGCGCCAAAGCAAGAACGCGAGACGCGAGGCCGCGCGCCAAAAAGCACGCACGCTTCGCGAGGAGCAGCGCAAGCGCGAGCGTCGCAACCGCTTCTTCCTCCAGGGCGGGATCGGGGTCGGAATCCTCGCGATCCTTGTCGTCGTGGCACTCGTGGTGGTCAGCAATATCAAGCCACCGTCGCCCGGCCCGGTCAACATGGCCAGCGACGGCATCACAATCGGCAAGGGGTTCAAGGCTGTCCGCACGGCGGCCATCCCCGCCAACGGCAAGCCGACGCCGACTGTCCGTGACAAGACGTCGAGTGTCGTCACCATCCGCATCTACGTCGACTACTTCTGCCCGATCTGCAACGAATTCGAGACGGCCAACAAGGCCCAGCTGTCCTCATGGATGAAGAGTGGCGCGGCGACTGTCGAGATTCACCCGATCTCCATCCTCGACCGCAGTTCGCTCGGCACCCAGTACTCGACACGCGCGGCGAATGCCGCCGGCTGTGTCGCGGCCTACGCGCCGGACAATTTCTGGGCCTGGACCCAGGAGATGTACGTCAAACAGCCTGCTGAGGGCACCGTCGGCCTGACGAACGCCCAGATAATCGGAGTCATGAAAACCGCGAAGGTTGCGAACATCGCGAAGATAACTCCGTGCGTCGACAACGAGACCTACAAGGGCTGGGTGGCGGATGCCACCAACCGGGCCTTGAACGGGCCGTTGCCGGACTCGAACGTGAAGACCGTCACCGGCACGCCGACGGTCATCGTCGACGGACAGGCGTACTCGGCGACGGACTGGACCAGCGCATCCGAATTCCAGGCCTTCGTCCTCAAGGCCGCGGGCGCCTCGTTCAACTCCGGCTCGAGCTCGACGCCGACCCCGACCCCGACGGCAACACCGACTCCCACATCGACGAACTAGTACTCGGGGTTCGCTTGCTGACTCGACGCGAAGGTTGCGTCCAGCCAGCAAGCGAAGTCGTACTCGTTAGTCGGCGTTGCCGATCCCGACCGCGCCGGGGAATGGGTCTTCGTTCTCGGCCTGGTCGAGTTCGGTGATTACGGGTTGCGCGATCTCGCCACGATCGGCCGCCGCCAGGGCCTTGTGCACGGTGCTCAGCACGATCGCGGCAGCAACGAGCGTCGCTGTCCCGAGGAAGAACGGCACGCTCGGGTTGAACGCGGTGACCAGCAGTCCGGCGACAAAGGGCGCGAGTCCGCCGCCGATGAAGCGGACGAAACCGTAGGTGGCCGAGGCGACCGGTCGCTCGACCGGCGCGATGCTCATTACGGCAGTCGTCACCAGCGTGTTGTTGACGCCGATAAACGCACCAGCGACGATCACGCACACGATGACGACCGTCGGAGTGCTGTAGAACACGGCGATGATTGCCAGGTCGAGAGCCATGACCACGAAGTTCACGTAGAGCGTTCTGGCCGTGCCAAACCGTCGCTGCAGGAAGGGCGCACCCCAGACGGCGAATACGGCGACGAGGATGCCCCAGCCGCAAAACACGAGGCCGAGCAGGATGGGACTGTTGATCCCCATCAGGAACGGCGAGTACCCGAGCAGGGTGAAGAAGGCCCAGTTGTAAAGCAGGCCTACGATGCTGGTGTTACGGAGAGCCTTGTGCTTGAGTGCCGCGAGCGGTTCGGACAGCCGCTGCTTGTGCACGGGCTTGGGAGTTTTGGGCAGGAAGAACACGGTAGCGACGAGAGCGATCGCCATCAGTACGGAGACCCCGAAGAACGGGCCGCGCCAGCTGATATTGCCGAGCAAGCCACCGATGAGCGGGCCAAGTGCGATTCCGATCCCGAGGGCGCTCTCGTACAGGACGATCGCGCCGGCGAACCCGCCGGTCGCCGACCCCACGATGACGGCAAGGGAGGTCGCAATGAACAGCGCGTTTCCGAGTCCCCAGCCCGCGCGGAATCCGACGATCCCGGCGATGCTGTTGGTTGAGCCGGCTGCTGCCGCGAACACGACGATGAGAACGAGCCCCGCGATGAGGGTCTTCTTCGCGCCGATGCGGCTCGACACCCAGCCGGTTCCGAGCATGGCGATGGCGGTCACGACCAGGTAGCTGGTGAAGAGCAGTTCGACTTGCGATGGCGTCGCGTTCAGTTGGCCCGCAAGTGTCTTCAGGATGGGATCGACGAGGCCGATGCCCATGAAGGAGACCACGCAGGCGAAGGCGACGGCCCAGACCGCACGCGGCTGTGTAAACGGACTCGGGCGGCGCTCGCCATCGGCGGGCGCGGTGTGTGTACTCACTCTTTACTGCCTCGGTTCTTGTGGGTGGATGGTGTGGATTCGGCGATGAAGTGGTCGAGCGCGGGCAGGGCCGCGGTGAGGGCGTGCTGGTCTTCGGGCGTCAGCTGTTCGAGGCGCGCGCCGATCAGTGCGGCTCGGGCTGCGCGGAATGCTGTGACTCTCTCGATCCCCGCGTCGGTGATGGTGACGCGAACGGCCCTGCCGTCGGTTGGGTCCGATTCGCGAAACGCGAGTCCGGCGCTTTCGAGCCGATGGATGAGCGTTGTCATGCCCGGTTGGGTGAGTCCCTCACGGTAGGCCAGGTCGGTGACGCGCAGCGGGCCGCCGGATTCGAGCCGGCTGAGGGCGCTGATCGAGCTTGCGGAGATGTCGGCTGGTTCGCGCGCATCCCGAAGCCAGCTGATCAGCCGCTCCAGAGCGTGTGAAACTGCGATCTGGTCGAAGGTCAGAGTTTCCATTCCCCAAGTATATAGATCGGCTATGTAACGTAGCTGGCGTCGCCGATTTCCTTGCGGTGGGATTCGAGCGCCCGGAGGCGCTGGCGCAACCCCTGCCGGCGAAGTTGCTCCGCAATTAATCTGAAGCGATGCCAGCAAAATACGAGACCGTTTCTGAGGCAACGATCACCTGGGATGAACCAACGGACGCGTGGCGACTCGAGATCTGGGAAGAATCGAACCCCGTCGCCCTCGCGATGTGGCCGCTCAAGGATGTGAACGACCTGGATGCCGACGCCTACGCCGCCACGAAGCTCCTGCTGCAGCAGGTCGGCGTCTATGACGAAGGCCGTGCCAGCTGGGAGGAGCGCGGCGGGCGCTGGCGAGCGCCTGTGCTGGCGCATCCGTTTGAGTGATCCGGCGAGGATGGACCTCCCGGGCGTCGTACGGTAGTGATTTTCCCGCCCGTTCACTCGCGCCATCTAAGCTGCCCGGGTGAGCACGAATACGGCCCTCGCCAGGCGTCTCCGGCTGTCCGACGCGGTATTCATCGGTCTCGGATCGATGATCGGTGCCGGAATCTTCGCGGCCTTCACGCCGGCAGCTCAAGCCGCGGGCAACGGCCTTCTCGTCGGCCTGGTCGTAGCCGCGCTCGTGGCGTTCTGCAACGCGAGCTCGTCTGCCCAGCTGGCGGCGGTCTATCCGACCTCGGGCGGAACGTACGTCTACGGTCGGATGCAGCTCGGCCAGTGGTGGGGATTCTTTGCCGGCTGGAGTTTCGTCATCGGGAAGACCGCGAGTTGCGCGGCCATGGCGCTCACCTTCGCCGCCTATGTCGCGCCCGCGGGATGGGAACGTCCGGTTGCGGTCGCCGCGGTACTGGCCCTCGCCGCCGTGAACTACTTCGGAGTCACCCGCACGGCAACGCTGACTCGCATCGTGGTCGTGGTGGTTCTCGTTGCGCTCGCCGTCGCGGTCACCGCCGGGGTATCGACCGGGCTTCCTGGCCTGGCTTCGATTGGCGGCGGTGGCCTGGTTTCCGGCGGTGCGTATGGAATTCTCCAGTCCGCCGGCCTGATCTTCTTTGCATTTGCGGGATATGCGCGAGTGGCGACCATGGGTGAGGAGGTTCGGGATCCCGCTCGGACGATCCCGCGGGCGATCACCATCGCGCTGTCGATCACCGCGGTGATCTATTTGGTCGTCGCGGTGATCGAACTCGGCACTCTGGGCGCGCGCGGCATCGCCGGCACCGCGACGCCGCTCACCTCGGTCGTCGCGGAGAGTGGCTGGGCGTGGGCAGAGCCGGTGCTCCGCGTCGGTGCCGCCGCCGCCGCGCTCGGTGCCCTGCTTGGCCTGATCGCCGGGATCGGGAGAACCACGCTTGCGATGGCTCGGGAGGGTGACCTGCCAAGGTGGCTCGCCGCCATCCACCCTCGATTCCTCGTTCCCCATCGCGCCGAGATCGTCCTCGCGGTCATCATCTCCGTGCTCGTGATCACCGTGGACCTTCGCGGAGCGATCGGCTTCTCGTCGTTCGGGGTGCTGCTGTACTACTTTGTCGCCAACATCGCCGCCTTCACCCAGGGCAAAGCCGTGCGTCGATATCCGCGGGTAGTCCAGGGCGCCGGCGCCCTCGGCTGTGCAGTGCTCGTGATCACCCTGCCGGTCGTTGCAATCATCGTCGGCGTCGGAGTGCTGGTTGTGGGGGTCGCCTATCGGCTGATTTCCCACCGCCTAGGATCGAGGCCATGGCACACCTCTACCGGGCCGATCTGACGCCCACCAAGCTCGAGCTCATCGCCGGATGGGCGCCACGCCAGCCCTGGTTCGACGGGGGTGCCGGTGTCGATCTCACGAACGTGTCGGCGTACCGGTTCGACGATCCGGAGGGTGAGGTCGGCATCGAGACGATCCTGATCGGTGCGGGCGCCGGGCCCCTGTACCAGGTGCCGTTGACGTATCGCGACGCTCCGCTTGCGGGCGCGGAGGCATGGTTGATCGGAACCTCGCAGCACTCGGTGCTTGGCAAGCGCTGGATCTACGACGCGGTGGGCGATCCCGCCTACATCGCAGCGGCGGCGACAGCGGCCCTCACCGGTGGTCGCGAGGCCGAGCAGTGGATCGAGACGGATGGCGAGCTCGTCTTCCGGGAGCCCAACGCGGTCGTATCCGGTAGCGGCTCGAGCAGCGCGCCGGCAATTGAAGCCACGGATGTCGGTGCCGTGACCACGCGGGACGAGGCAGGCGCGACGGTCATCGAGGCGGGCAGCGTGCGGCTGGTCGTCGTGCGTGTGCCTACCGTCGGCGATGGATTTCCGGGAGCTGGCGCGGTGCTTACCGGCACCTGGATCGATCAGCCCGAACCGGCGATCCTGGTGACGGCCGAACGGCTCTGACTTCCGGAGGTTGCTGTTACGCGACGAGCACCCCGGCGCGCACGACGCGATCCAGCGATCCGAGGATGTCGTCGAGCTCCGGCACCGGCAGATACGTCCTCCGCAGGTCGACGAGTGTCGCGAGGGATGCCGCGTCGACCGCTCCACCCGGGATCAGCCCCTGTCGCGGGTCGCGCAGCACGGCGACGTGTTCGGTCGCGAGCCCTGGGTCAAGACCGAGGACGGCTGCCGCGCTGGATGTCGCCGCGTCGAGCAGGCGTCCGTCGCGGATGCCGTCCGAGACCTCGATCAACGTCGTGACGAGCCGATCGACGGCGTCGCTCGCCGAGCCGTCACGTAGTCGCGCGACAACCGTGCCGAGGTAGGGCCCGAGCTCGGTGGCGGAGGCGAGCAGTGTGCATCCGTTTTCCCGGGCGCGCAGTTCGTTGCCGGCGTTCAGGACGGTCGCGTCGCAGCCATCCGCCAGAAGTGCCGCCGCCCGCTTCGGCGTCGAACCGAGGGTGACGACCTCGTAGCCGTCGCGCGGCAGGCCGTGCCGGGCAAGCAACTCGTACCCGACGAAGGCGAAACCCGAGTTCGGGACGTCCACGCCGAAGCGTGTTCCGCTGAGCTCGGACACAACGGTGATCCCCGGGCGTGCGCCGACACACAGCCCGAGTCCGCGGTCGAGGCCGGCGACCATCTCGACGTCGAGCAGTTCGTGCAGCGGATTCGACGGGAGAAAGCGGTAGGCCAGGACATTGTCGGGGCTCGTGAATACGGCATCCAACTGGCGGGCGCGAAGCGAGGAGAACTGCTCGGGGGATGACGGTACGGATACCTCGGTGACGTTGAGCCCCGCAGCCTCGAGCTGGCCGGTCGACCGTGCGACGTCGAGCAGCACGGACCGTGTGAATGTGCCAAGGCGAATGGCGTCCATGCCAACCTTCCAGCAACTGCAACCGTTTGTGCGAGTTTGCGAATTCACGTTATCGCTCCCGGCGAGCGTCGCACAAGGCGGTCTTCGTCTTCCCCGCTGGTGGGCGCCAAAACTGTCGTTGACAGCAATCTGGTGACCGTAATACCATCAAGCAACCGATTGCAGCGAAGAAGGCGATCGCACGGTGACGCACGCGCACCCGGAGCTACTATCGCAATGACGCGGGAGAGTTTGACGGCATCGAGATGACTTCCCAGACAGCTCCCGCACACACAGCGAGCGGCATCGACCCTGTCGGCTACCACGATCTCGACGGAAAGCCCGGGTTCAAGCTCGCTCTCCAGGTCGTCGATGCGCACTGGTACCTCTACGTCACGCACTTCTGGGAGCCGCGGCTTTCCGTTCTTGATGTGACCGATCCGGCTGCGATGGAACTGGTCGGCTCCATCGTCGGACCGGATGACACAGCCACCTGGCAGGTACAGGTCGCCGACCGCACGATCGTGCAGGGTCTCGAGGCGCGACCGCCCAGCTGGGGCGGCGACCCGGAGCGTCCGGGGGACGAGGGCCTCCGGATCTGGGATGCGAGCGATCCGGCGCATCCGGAACTCCTCGGACAGTGGAAGACCGGCGCCCCCGACGGAGTCCACCGCAACCACTACACCGGCGGACGCTACGTGCACGTCGCAGCTGCTCGGAACGGTTTCGAGGGGAACATCTATGTGATCCTCGACATCGCTGATCCGCGGAACCCGATCGAGGTCGGCAGCTGGCACCTGCCAGAACAAGAGGCTGGCCACGGCACCGGCGCGCGGATCTCATTCCACGGACCCGCGTATGTCGACGGCGATCGCGCCTACCTCGGCTATGGGGCTGGTGGCCTGGTCATCCTGGATATCTCGGACCTGACCGCGCCACGCCTGGTCTCGCGACTCGAATTCGGCGCCGCGCTCTCGAGCATGATCGCGCTGCACACCGCCATCCCGCTGCCGTATCGTCGCCTCGTTCTGGTGAACACCGAAGCGATCGCCGAGGAGCAGCAGGAGCCGTACAACTTCGCGGGGATTGTGGATGTCGCCGACGAGACGAAGCCTCGCCTGGTCTCGATGCTGCCCATCCCGGTGCCGGCACCCGGCGCACCGTACCCGAACTTCAGCACGCGGGGCGGCCGATTCGGCCCCCACAACCAGCATCATCCGCAGGGCAGGGAACTCTTCCACTCCGATGATCTGCTCTTCATGACCTGGTTCAACGCGGGCCTTCGGGTCTACGACATCCGGGACGCCTACCTGCCGCGCGAGATCGCGTGGTATCTGCCGGACGATCCGACCGAGCGTCGCGGGGTACTTCCACGGACGCTCGTGACGCAGTCCGAGGATGTGCTCGTGGATGCTCGCGGCAACATCTTTTTCACCGACAAGAACCACGGCGTTCACGCCGTCAGACTCGCGGCAGGAGTCACGCCGCACTGACCATCGCGCTGCAACCGGTTGCGCGATCGAGATACGAAGGAGTTACCGCTGTGGACGAACTAGTCGCCTCCGCGCGAGACCACTGGGCACCGCGCTTCACCGCGAACGGGGTACCGGTCGGCGACTTCGAGCGGGTGCTCGGCAAGGTCGAGAACTGGTCGGAGTGGTGCTCGGAATGGTCGCGTGCGGCCGCTTTGCACGAAGCGCTCGGCGATGAAGCGTTTGCCGATGGCAGGCTGAGTTCCGCGGGCGAGCACTTCAGTACCGCGGCTGCCGTCTATCACTTCGCGAAGTTCGTGTACGTGGTCGACCCGAAGCAGATGCGTGAGGCGCACCAGTCGGCCGTGCGAGCGCACGAAAAGGGCCTTCCTCTCATCCCGCATCCGGGTCGCAAGGTTCGAATTCCGTTCGACGGGGCTGAGCTCGTTGCCGTGCACCGGCTTCCCGATGGCGAGGGCCCATTTCCGACCGTGATCATGCTGTCCGGTCTCGACTCGACCAAAGAGGAGTTGCGCTCGACCGAGGAACTCTTCCTGCAGCGCGGTGTCGCCACGTTTTCGGTGGACGGTCCCGGCCAGGGCGAGGCGGAATACGACCTCCCGATTCGGGCGGACTGGGAGGTTCCCGGTCGGGCGATCGTCGATGAGCTCGAGAAGATGCCGGATGTCGATCCCGATCGAATCGCGGTGTGGGGCGTCAGTCTCGGCGGATATTACGCGCCGCGGTTTGCCAGCGGTGATCCTCGAATCAAAGCCTGCGTCTCGCTTTGCGGGCCGTACGATTTCGCTGAAAACTGGGACAACGTTCCGCAGCTCACCCGGGATGCCTTTGCGGCGCGCTCGGGCGTAACTGACGCGGAGGACGCTCGCGAGAAGGCCCATGGCCTGAATCTCGCTGGCCGTACCGAGCTCATCCGATGTCCGCTCCTGATCATCTCAGGGCGGAAGGATCGGCTCATCCCGTGGCAGCAGCAGCAGCGCCTGCACGACGAGACTTCGATCGTCAGCGAGCTCATCATGCTTGAACTCGGAAACCACGGTTGTGCCAACGTTCTGGCGGAGCACCGGTACCGCACCGCGGACTGGATGGCGAAGCAGTTGGCCGCGGTTGCATCGTGATTGACACTGCCCGGTAATCCTGCCTAAACTCAATGCAATCGGTTGCACGGAACAATAAGGAGTATGTGGTGAGCGGACAAAGTAGTCCCACTGTTGGCTGGATCGGCACAGGGCGCATGGGGTTCGCGTTGGCGACGCGTCTCCTCGATGCCGGCTTCGACGTGACGGCGTACAACCGCACTCGTTCGAAGGCTGAGCCGCTGGCTGACAAGGGCGCAAAGATAGTCGATCGTCCGATCGAACTCGCAGATCGCGACATCGTCTTCATCATGGTCTCAGAGCCGAAGGACCTCGAGGCGGTCACCGTCGGTACGGGCGGGCTGCTGACGGATGACGCGAAAGCCCCGAAGATCATCGTCGACTCGTCCACGGTCTCGATCGAGGTGTCCGAGCAGATCCGGGCACTCGCGAAGGCGCGCGGATCCGAATTCCTGGCCGCTCCGGTGAGCGGCAATCCGAAGGTCATTGCATCGGGCAAGCTGACTGTTGCCGTCTCCGGTCCACGGGAGGTCTACGACACGGTCGAACCGCTGATCGAGACGTTCGGTCGCAAGGTGACCTACGTCGGTGAGGGCGAGGTCGCGCGCCTGGTGAAGATTGCGCACAACGTCTTCCTCGGAGTGGTCATCCAGTCGCTGGCCGAGATCACCGTGCTCGCGGAGCGCGGTGGGGTCAGTCGCGAGGCGTTCCTCGAGTTCCTGAACGACTCCGTCATGGGCTCGACCTTCAGCCGCTACAAGACACCGGCGCTCGTCAACCTCGACTTCAAGCCGACATTCACCAACGTCCTCCTCAGCAAGGACCTCGAGCTCGGGCTCGCGGCCGGTAAGAAACTCGGAGTTCCGATGCCGATCGCGTCGGCCACGGGAATGCTGGTCGCCAGCGCCATCGGGGCCGGGTACACGGACGAGGACTTCGCGACGCTGCTCCTTGAGCAGGCGCGACGGTCTGGCTACCAACCAGAATCAGAAAACGCGGTCATCGACGATGGCCTGGCACCGGAGGCGACCTCATGACCACACCACCCCGTCCCATCGGTGCGCCCGGCCACATGGGCGTCGACTATGAGGAACGCGTCGACTTCGACCGACTGCGGAAGTACCGCGTCGAGCGGGCGCAGGCGGCTCTCGAGGCGAGCGACTGCGGGGCGTTCCTGCTCTTCGATTTCTACAACATCCGCTACACGACGCAGACCTGGATCGGTGGCGCCCTCGGCGACAAGATGATCCGTTACTGCCTGCTGGTTCGGGGCCAGGAGCCCATCCTCTGGGACTTCGGGTCGGCCGTTCGGCACCACAAGCTCTACTCGAAGTGGCTCCCGGACGAGAATTGGCGCCCGGGCTTCCTCGGCTTCCGCGGGGCCGTCGCCCCGGATGCGGGCCTGATGAAGGATGCCGTCACCGAGATCAAGGCACTGCTCAAGGAGGCGGGTGTCCTCGACATGCCACTCGGCGTCGACATCGTCGAGCCGCCGTTCATGTTCGAGCTCGAGAACCAGGGCATCAAGGTCGCCGACGCACAGCAGCACATGCTCGATGCCCGGGTGATCAAGTCGCAGGACGAGATCATGCTGCTCAACCAGGCCGCGGCCATGGTGGACGGCGTCTACCAGGACATCGTCGACGTGCTCAAGCCGGGCATCCGCGAGAACGAGATCGTCGCGCTCGCCAATAAGCGGCTGTATGAGCTCGGGTCCGACCAGGTCGAGGCCGTCAACGCGATCTCGGGCGAGCGCTGCAACCCGCACCCGCACAACTTCACCGACCGCATCATCCGGCCTGGCGACCAGGCGTTCTTCGACATCATCCACTCCTTCAACGGCTACCGGACCTGCTACTACCGCACGTTCGGTGTCGGTAGCGCGACCACGATCCAGCGCGACGCCTACAAGCAGGCCCGTGAGTGGATGGATGGCGCGCTCGCCGCGATCAAGCCGGGGGTCAGTAGCGACGTCGTCGCGAGGACCCTTCCGAAGGCCGAGGACTTCGGCTTCGAGAACGAGCTCGCCGCCTTCGGCCTGCAGTTCGCCCACGGACTCGGGCTCGGCCTGCACGAGCGTCCGATCATCTCAAGGCTCAACTCGCTCGAGCACCCGATGGAACTCAAGCCCGGCATGGTTTTCGCGATGGAGACCTACTTCCCTGCGGCCGACGGAGTTTCGGCTGCGCGGATCGAGGAGGAGGTCGTGGTGACCGAGTACGGGACCGAGATCCTCACCAAGTTCCCCGCGCAGGAACTCTTCGTCGCCAACGAGTACTAACTAACCAGTCGTCCTGAAAGTGCCGCACGAGATCATCTCGTGCGGCACTCTCTCTTGTGTCCGTGTCTGCCCCCGTGTGATGCGTCTGCCCCCGTACGAACGGGGGCAGACGCATCACACGGGGGCAGACAGGTATCTCG
>JAODMY010000076.1 GCA_025465535.1 Glaciihabitans sp. | reverse complement strand
CATCGACCCGGCGCTGCACCATCCGCTCGAGCTCATCGGGCGCGGACGCCGCCTCAAGCAGGATGCGCGCCTCGTCTTCCGCGAACACGCATCCGGCCGCCCGCAGGCGGGCGACGATCTCGGATTCTGAGCCGGATTCGGCGATGTGCGGGCCTCTCGCTCGACACGATTTTCGGTGGTGCCCCCGGCAGGATTCGAACCTGCGGCCAAGACATTAGAAGGGTCCTGCTCTATCCCCTGAGCTACGGAGGCTGCGACGAGAGTCTATTACGAGTGGCTCAAGGGCGTGCCGTCGAGCAGCAAAAGTTGGGCCGATAGTCCCGAGACGCGGCCGGGCGGGCGTCATAGTCTGGATTGATGGCTTCTTCAGACGACAAGACCTCCCGCAATCTCGACGTTGTCAACGATTGGTGGCGGGCGGCGAACTATCTTTCGGTTGGACAGATCTATCTTCTCGACAATGCCAGGCTCGAGCGCCCGCTCACCATCGATGACACCAAACCGCGGCTCCTCGGCCATTTCGGAACGACGCCGGCCCTGAACCTGGTCTGGGCCCACTTCAATCGGCTGATCATCGAACGAGACCTGAACGTCCTCTACATCGCCGGCCCCGGCCACGGCGGACCCGGCATCGTCGCGAACGCGTGGCTCGACGGGACGTACTCCGAACTGTTTTCCTCGATCACCCTGGATGCCGCGGGCATGCAGAAGCTGTTCCGCCAGTTCTCGTTCCCCGGCGGAATCCCCTCTCACGCGGCGCCCGAGACGCCCGGCTCGATCCACGAGGGCGGCGAGCTCGGATACTCGCTCGTGCACGCGTACGGAGCGGCTCTCGACAACCCGAGCCTGCTGGTCGCCTGCGTGATCGGCGACGGTGAAGCCGAGACGGCGACGCTCGCGACGAGTTGGCACCTGAACAAGTGGCTGAACGCGAAGGAAGACGGCGCTGTGCTGCCCATCCTGAACCTCAACGGCTACAAGATCGCGAACCCGACGATCCTCGCGCGCATCCCCGACGACGAGCTCCTGCAACTCTTGCGCGGCTACGGTTACAAGCCCGTGATCGTGTCCGGCGGCTTCGACGACGAGGATCACCTTGCCGTGCACGCGCGGTTCGCCGACGCTCTCGAGAACGCGCTGGATGAGATCAAGGCGATCCAGAAGTCGGCGCGCGAGGACGGCAATGAGGAGCGTCCGCTCTGGCCGATGATCATCCTGAAGACCCCCAAGGGCTGGACCGGACCGAAGTTCGTGGACGGCCTGCCGGTCGAGAACACCTGGCGCGCGCACCAGGTTCCGATCGCGAGTGTCCGGGATAAGCCGGAGCACCTGCAGCAGCTCCAGGAGTGGATGGAGAGCTACAAAATAGGTGAACTGCTCGATGCCGAAGGTCACCCGATCCCCGCGCTCGACGCGAATCGTCCGAAGGGCGAGCGACGGATGTCAGCCAACCCGAACGGCAACGGCGGACTGCTGCTCCGCGCGCTCGAACTCCCGCCGCTCGAGGATCACGCCGTGGACGTCAGCAAGAATCGCGGCATCGTGATCGAGCCCACGCGAGTTCTCGGTGGCTGGCTGCGCGATGTCATGTCGGCCAACCCCACGAACTTCCGGGTGTTCGGCCCGGACGAGACGGCATCCAATCGCCTGGATGATGTCTACGAGGTCACGAGCAAGGCGTGGCAGGGATCGGTCCTGCCGACCGACGAGCACCTCGCTCCCACCGGCCGCGTGATCGAAGCGCTGAGCGAAAACCTGATGCAGGGACTGCTCGAGGGCTACCTGCTCACCGGTCGCCACGGGCTGTTCACCTCGTACGAAGCGTTCATCCACATCGTCGACGCGATGTTCAACCAGCACGCGAAGTGGCTGGAATCGGCCGCCGAGGTCGAGTGGCGGCGTCCGATCGCCTCATTCACCTACCTCCTCTCCTCGCACGTCTGGCGCCAGGACCACAACGGCTTTTCGCACCAGGATCCCGGCTTCCTCGACCACGTCATCAACAAGCAGGCGAGCGTCGTGCGCGTCTACCTTCCGGCCGACGCGAACCAGCTGCTGGTCACCGCCGAGCACTGCTTCGCGACCCGCGACTACGTCAACGTGATCGTCGCCGGCAAGCAGCCGTCGCCCACCTTCCTGAGCCTCGAGGAGGCGCGCGCGCACGGGGAGCGTGGCGTCAGCGTGTGGGATTGGGCCGGTACCGAGACCGAGGGCGAGGCGCCGGACGTGGTGGTCGCCGCCGCGGGCGACGTCCCGACGATCGAGGCCATGGCCGCCGTGCAGATCCTGAAAAAGGAGATCCCGGAGCTGAAGATCCGCTTCGTCAACGTCGTCGACCTAATGCGCCTGCAGGATTCGACCGAGCATCCACACGGCCTCGAATCAGACCAGTTCGACGCGATCTTCACGCCGGACAAGCCCGTGATTTTCGCCTTCCACGGCTACCCGGCGCTCGTGCACCGGCTCACCTACAGGCGCACCAACCACGCGAACCTGCACGTGCGCGGATTCAACGAGCGCGGCACCACCACGACGCCTTTCGACATGCTCATGCTCAATGATCTCGACCGATTCAGGCTGGCGATGGATGTCATCCGCCGTGTCCCCTCGCTTGGCACGAAATACGCGGGGCTGTCGCAACGCATGGAAGATGAGCGGATCGCGCACCGCGCATACACGCGCGCTCACGGCGAGGATCCACAGGACGTCTCGACCACAGAGGGCCTGCCGTTCCGGTCGAGCACGGTGCGGGTCGACGCGACGGGCGACGACAACGCGAAGAACTGACCGTTACGGGGTGCGCTGGTCCGGCTTCCAGAAGACACGCTTGGTGAGCTCGTTCGCGGTGAGGTAGACGAGCGTGATGAGCACCACGATCCCGAGCAGCGGCAGTGAGACCGGTTCGAGATCGAGGGGCTTCGACAGCGGCGTGTAGAGAATCGCGAGGGCGATGACCGCGACCAGGATGCTGGTAAGCACGATCCATTTGCTCGGCCTGCTCCGGAAGAACGGCCGTCGTGTGCGCAGGATGAACAGCACGCTCACCTCGGTCAGGATGCTGCCGAGGAACCAGGCGCTCTGGAACTCGCTCTCCCCAGCGTGGAAACCCCATTCGAGAACGGCGAAGGTCGTCAGGTCGAAGATCGAGGAGAGCGCACCGAAGACGATCATGTAGTTGCGGATGAGCTTGACGTTCCAGTGCTGTGGTCGCCGCAGTTGGGCCTCATCAACCGAGTCGGTGGCGATGAAGGTCGCGGGCAGGTCGGTCAGCAGGTTGATCAACAGGATCTGGGATGCCAGTAGCGGCAGGAAGGGCAGCAAGACGGCCGCAATCGCCATGCTCAGTACGTTTCCGAAGCTCGCGCTCGTGGTCATGAAAATGTATTTCATGGTGTTCGCGAACGTGCGTCGCCCCTGCTTCATGCCGTCCAGAAGGACAGCGAGATCCTTATCGAGAAGCACGATCGCGGCCGCCTCCTTCGCGACAGCCACGGCACTGTCGACCGAGATTCCGACGTCAGCGGCGTGGAGCGCAGGCGAGTCGTTGATTCCGTCGCCGAGGTACCCGACGACCTGTCCAGATGCGCGGAGAGCGCGGACGATCCGCTCCTTCTGGATCGGGTTGAGCTCGGCAAACACGGAGACACCGGCCGCAGAGCTTGCCAGATGAGCGTCGTCGAGCGCGTCGATGTCCGTCCCGGTGAGCACCGTCTTCGCCTCGAGCCCGACCTGGTTTGCGATGTGTGCGGCCACGAGGCGGTTGTCACCCGTGAGCATCCGCACCGAGATCCCGTTGGCGGCGAGATCGGCGAGCGTCTGCGCTACATCCGACTTGGCGGGATCGGCGAAGGTCACGAAACCGACGAGCGTCATCTGCGCTTCATCGCCAAGGACGCAGGTCTTCGCTCCCGCGAGTTCGCGGGTCGCGACGCCGAGCACACGGTATCCGCCGTTGCTGAGATCGAGGAAGTGTTTCTGGACGGCGTCATTGACTTTCGCGAGCGGCACGACAGATCCGTCCGACTGCCGCGCGGTCGTGCAGACCTCGAGGACGGCGTCGAGCGCGCCCTTGCTGATGAGGGTCGGTGCGCCGGCGCCATCCTGCGCGAGCACGCTCAGGCGACGCCGGTTGAAGTCGTACGGGATCTCGCCGAGCTTTACGACCCCGGACACGTCGCACTTCACACCCGCGATGATCGCGTCGTCGATCGCGTTCTTCAGCCCGACCTGGAGCGACGCGTCGAGGTAGGCGAGCCTGCCGACGCTCGCGCTCGGCTTTCCATCGAGCCCGATAGCCGAATCGAGGACGACCATGCCCTGCGTCATCGTGCCGGTCTTATCCGAACACAGCACGCTCATCGATCCGAAGTCCTCGATCGAGTCGAGTCGACGCACGATGACGCGCTTCTTCGCGATCGCCCGCGCGCCCTGCGCAAGGCTGATGCTCACGATCGTGGGAAGCAGTTGCGGGGTGAGTCCGACCGCCAGCGCGAGCGAGAACAGCACGGAGTCGATGATCTGGCGCCCAAGGATGAGGTTTACCACGAAGATCACGACCACCAGCACGAGCATGATGCGGGTCAGGAGCAACCCGAACGAGGTGAGGCCCTTCTCGAATCCGGTCTTGGGCGGCGCCGTCTCCAGCCGGGCAGAAACCCTGCCGATCTCGGTCGAAGCACCCGTTCCGACCACGAGGACCGTGCCGCTGCCACTCGCGACGTGAGTGCCGAGGAAGACCATGTTCGTCCGCGCGTTCAGGGCGCTGTTGGCGGGGCTCGTGCCCGGAATCTTCTCGACCGGGAAGGTCTCGCCGGTCAGAGCGGACTCATCCAGTTGAAGGCCGTTCGACGCCAGCACGAGGGAATCCCCCGGCACGAGGTCACCAGCCGACAACTGCGCGACATCGCCCGGAACGACGCCCGTCATCGGGACATCCTGGGCCGTCCCGTCGCGCAGGACGCGCACCGTGATCTCGACGACCGCGAGCAGCGCCGCAATCGCGCGACCGGCACCGCGCTCCTGGAAAAACCCGAGCAGTCCGGACAGCAGGATGATCACGAGGATGATGATCGAGTCGACCGGATCGCCGAGCACCCAGGCGAGCACGGTGGCGACCACGAGAATGATGATGATCGGGCTGAGGAACTGGCGGGCCAGCAGCCGAAGGTCCGAGGTCTGCCTCGAAGTTCCGAGCGTGTTCGGCCCGACTCGCTGGAGAGTCGCCGCGGCCTGGGAAGCCGTGAGCCCCGTCTGCGTGGTCTCCAGAGTCGTCATCAGATCGCGTACGGGCGTGCTCCAAAAGGCGGACGGCGGTGTGCTCACGTTTGTAAGTATGGCGACCCGCGAGCGCGAAACCTGCCCAGCCGCACCCCGAACCGCTGTCTGCCCCCGGGTGATGCGTCTGCCCCCGTACGTACGGGGGCAGACGCATCACCCGGGGGC
>JAODMY010000069.1 GCA_025465535.1 Glaciihabitans sp. | reverse complement strand
CGCCGAGTTCGGGAAGCTCAGACTCGGGAAGCACGGGCCCGGGAACAGCACTCCTCCGGACCCTCGCGACCTTTTTCTTGCGCAACGGATTGACGGGTTCTGGCGTCTCGACATAGCTCGGGTCGCGTCCGCCGGCCCAGGTCAGGGACTCGTCGTCGTCATCGTCGTCTGCAGCCACCATCCAAGTATCCCGCAGGCCGGCCGGGTTACCGCAGCGCTGCCGCGGCCTCGCAGTGCAACTCGAGAAGGGATGCGGTGCGCTCGCTCGGGCCACGGCCGAAGCCACACTCGGTCGCGACGCCGAAGACCGGAATGACTCGGGATGCGGTCGCCGCGCGACGCAGTGCTCCCTCGACGCCGTCCTCGTGGTGCAGCAGCCCGAGGTAGACGCTCGTTTCGGTTGGCCAGGCCACGCCGGCAAGCGGCGCGAAGTAGGCGTCGTCATCCCGATCGATCGGTACGGGAAGGTGAACCCAGTCGATGGTGCGCGAAGCGCCCGCGAACAGGCCGGCGAGCACCTCGGCCAGCATGGTCGCATCCGTCGGCTCGACGAAGTGGTGTTCCTCGACGTCGCCGTAGCAGAGGTGATAGCCGACCTCGACGTCGGTCGGCACTGCCGCCGCCTGGCGGACGGCTCGCTCAACGATGCCGGCGAGGATGTCGACGTGCTCGTCGCCGAACCAGGGCAGCAGGCGAGTCCCGCGGATCTCGGCTCCCTCGAGGAAGCCGAACTCGAGCGCGGTATCCCACTGGATCGCCAGCTGATCGTGCGGAATCCCGGCGACGATGCGTTCGAGCTCGGTGAACAGCGCCCGCTCGTAGACCGGCTCGAATGCCACCTGATCGGCGGCGACGAAGAAGCTGCCGACGACTCCGGCCGGTGTGGGCAACGACACCTGGAACCGCACCCGCTTCGGGATGACGCCCTCGGCCTTCAGCGCGGCGAACGTCGCGTACGACTCGAGGGCCGCATCCGCGTAGCCGAGGGAGGGCAGCGTCAGAGACGCGGCATCCACCCCCTCATCAATCCGGAAGGGACGCCCGTCGAACTGGTCGCGAAGGTAGGCCGCGGTGTCCCCCACCCGACTGAGCCCGGGCGTCGCGTCGAAGCGGGCGCGCTGGAACTGGATCCAGTAGAAGCGCTCCCCCACCTCGCCATCGGGCAGTCGGACGAGGTGATCTCCGAGGTGTTCGCTGACCACACGAAACGTGGTCTCGGCATCCGGCAGGTTGACGCTGCCGACGAGGTGGGCTGTGGTGAGGGGCATGAACAATAACCCTAGCTTTCGCGGCTAGGGTAACTGGGTGCCGGTCATCTTCGCGTTAGTTGCCTGCGGCATCCTTACCCTTCTCGCGCTCGGGCATCTTGCCCTCGCGCTCGGCGCACCGTTCGGCCGATTCGTCTGGGGCGGACGGGTCGATACCCTCACTCGCGACCTTCGGGTGCGCAGCGGTGTCGCGATCCTGCTGTTCGCCCTCGGGATCCTGGTCGAGCTCCAGGCGGCCGACATCCTCACCGTCCTGAACGTCCAGGTCGGGATCACAGCGGCAATCATCATGATCCTGATCCTCTTCCTCGGCTTCGTCGTGAGCGCCTTTTCACAGAACGACAACGAGAAAGCCCTCATGACGCCGGTGTGCCTCGTGCTCGCGGCTCTGACCCTTTTCGTACTCGTCACGGGTCACCTGCCGCGGTAGCGCAACCGCTAGCGAATCCGGGCGCGAATTCAATAGGCTTCGGGATAACCGAAGGGGCATCCGATGGCAGTCTTCTCTCGAGGTTTCACAGGCCGGCGTCACGAACAGAACGATGCGCTGCCGCCCGGCCAGTATCTGACCGAGGATTTCCCGGTCCTCTCCGCCGGCCCGACACCGAAGGTCCCAACGGATACCTGGCAGTTCAGCGTCCGCAACGAGAACGACGACGTCACGACCTGGAACTGGGACGAGTTCCAGGCACTCGGCCCAGAGGAGATCCACACCGACATCCACTGCGTGACCCGATGGTCGAAGCTCGGAACCTCCTGGCGAGGCGTCTCCCTCGACCGGGTGTTCGAGAAGATCGACACGAGCTTCGAATACGTCATGGCCTCCTCCTACGGCGGATATACGACCAACGTTCCGCTGGCCGACCTGCTGGACGGCAAGGCCTGGATCGCGACGGAATTCGAGGGTGGTCCGCTCGATCCGGAGCACGGCGGCCCTGCCCGCCTTCTCGTCCCACACCTCTACTTCTGGAAGAGCGCCAAGTGGGTGCGCGGCCTGCAGATGCTGCCAACGGACGAGCCAGGCTTCTGGGAACAGAACGGCTACAACATCTACGGTGACCCCTGGAAGGAACAACGGTACTGGTGACTGGATCCCGCTCGTGACCAGCACCTGGAAGGTCGGCACCGTAGCCGCCATCCACGCCGAGACCCCGACCGCTCGCACGCTCGAATTGGATGTGCCGGATTGGCCGGGCAACCTCGCCGGGCAGCACCTCGACCTGCGGCTCACCGCGCCCGACGGGTACACCGCGACCCGGTCGTACTCGATCGCCTCGGCCGACTCCGGACCCCGCGTTCAGCTCGCGGTCGACCGGTTGCCCGACGGCGAGGTCTCCCCCTATCTCGTCAACGACGTGATCGTGGGCGACGAGCTCGAAGTGCGCGGCCCGCTCGGCGGCTGGTTCGTCTGGCGGCCGGAGCAGACCGAGCCCGTGCAGCTCATCGGCGGAGGATCCGGCATCGTGCCGCTGATGGCCATGATCCGCGCGCACGAGGCCGCGGGTTCGACCGCGCGATTCCGATTGCTCTACTCGGTGCGCGAGCCGGGCGACGCGTTCTTCGCCGCCGAGCTGGCCGAACTCGAGAGGTCGTCAGAGCACCTCGAGATCACCTGGGTCTACACGCGAAAGACGCCGGATGGATGGCCGACCCCGGCCGGCCGCGTCACCCCCGCGATCCTCGAGGCATCCACCATCTCTGCGGCCGAAAATCCGACCGTGTTCGTGTGCGGGCCGACCGGATTTGTCGAGGCCGTCGCCGACATCCTTGTCGAACTCGGACACTCGTCCGGCTCGGTGAAGACGGAAAGATTCGGAGGTGCGTGATGATGAGTCACCTTGACGGGAACGCGATTGCGGGGCCGCTGTCCGAGATCTTCGGGGCGGACATGACCATGGCATCCGGCCGCTGCGGTGGATGCGGGGACGTCTCCCCGCTCGCGATGGCCATGGTGTACCTGAAGCCCAACGCCTACATCGTGCGCTGCCACGTCTGCGACACGATGCTCATCATGGTCGTGGAGTCGCGCGCGAGCGTTGCGATCGAGATCGAGGGTCTCGACTCCCTGGTCATCCCGCGCTAGCTTGACCCGCGCCTGGGATCCGAGCGAGCCTATCCGAGCGAGCCAACCCACTCGGAGCTGCCGTCGGTGAAGCGCTGTTCCTTCCAGATCGGGACCTGCAGCTTCACCTCGTCGATCAAGCGCGCGCAGGCGGCGAACGCGTCGGATCGATGAGCGGAGGAGACGGCCGCGGCGAGCGCGAGGTCACCAACCACGAGGCTCCCGACCCGGTGTGTGATCGCGATGCGCACCCGCGGGAACTCGCCAGCAACCGCCGCTGCGACCGAGGCGATAACGACCTCGGCCGACGGATGCGCTTCATAGTCGAGCGCGACAACGGAGCGTCCGTCGTCGTGGTCGCGCACGACCCCGGCGAACGTCACGACCGCGCCGGCGTCGTCCGCCGCGACCGCCGTGGCGCAGTCATCGAGAGAAATCGGCCCGGCGACGACCCTGGCAAACAGGACCTTGGAAAAACCGCCGGCCTCAGTCATGCCGGCCCCCATCACGCTGGTCGAACACGTGATCGATGACCTCGCCGAGCAGTTCGAGGCCGTCCTTCACCCCGCCGGTCGACCCGGGCAGGTTGACCACGAACGTTCCCCCTGCCAGCCCCGCGACGCCCCGACTCATGAGCGCGAACGGGGTCTTCGTCGACCCGCGGCGCCGCAGCTCCTCCGAAAACCCCGGCAGGGCCTTGTCGAGAATGGCCGCGGTGGCGTCGGCTGTGACGTCGCCGGCGCCGATTCCGGTGCCTCCCGTGGTGATCAGGAGGTCCGGGGATTTCGCGAGGCTCTCGCGAAGCGCGGCAGCGACATCCGGTCCGTCCGCGACGACGAGTGGTTCGTCGGTGCGGAAGCCACGAGCCCGCAACCACTCGACGATGATCGGGCCCGTCGTGTCCGTGTATTGGCCGGCCGCGGCACGCGTCGAGCTGACGATGACCACCGCGGTGCGCCCGGCGTCGCCGGTTTCAGCACTGCTGTTCACGGTGCGCTCCAGTCGCCCGACTTGCCACCCTGCTTTTCGAGGACCCTGATGTCGGTGATGACGGCGACCTTATCGACCGCCTTGATCATGTCGTAGAGCGTGAGGGCCGCGACGGACGCCGCCGTCAGCGCCTCCATCTCGACGCCCGTCTGCGAGGTCGTCGCTACCGTCGCGACGACCGTGAGCTCGTTCGCCGAACCCGTTACGTCGACGGTGATCGAGGTGAGCGGCAGCGGGTGGCAGAGCGGGATGAGGGCGGACGTCTGCTTCGCCGCCATGATCCCGGCGATCCGAGCGGTGCCGATCGCCTCGCCCTTCGGCAGGTCGCCGACGAGGACTCGCGCGACGACATCCTCGCGGGTCACGAGGATCGCCTGTGCGACGGCACGGCGCGCGGTCGTCGCCTTGCCCGACACGTCGACCATGTGGGCGGACCCGTCGTCGCGAAGGTGGGTCAGATCAGTCATCGATACTCCAGGTTTCAACGAAATCGCCGGCGTCGAGGTGGCCCACCCCGACCGGAATGTGCACGAGGACGGTGGACGCAGCATAGCTGTGCAACAGGTGCGAGCTCGGGCCGCCGACGAGTTCGACCGTACCTGCCGACGTCATCCTCCCGCGCCGCACCTGGTGCTTGCCCTCGGGGGATTCGAGCGGCTCGGCGAGTGGCGCCGTGGCTCGCGGACGGTCGGGCGGAAGCCCGTGGAGCGCCCGCAGCACCGGGCGGAGGAACATCTCAAACGAGACGAGCGCGCTCACCGAATTTCCGGGAAACGCGACGACGGGCGCCGAGAATCCGTCGAGGACTGCCACGCCGAAACCCTGTGGGCCACCGGGCTGCATCGCGACGCTGCCGAAGGTGACCCCCGCGCCTGTAAACACATCCCGAACCACCTCATATGCGCCGGCGCTCACCCCGCCCGTTGTCAGGACGAGATCGACGCCGCGATTCCGGTCTTCGAACACGTCGCGAAGCAGCCGCGGATCGTCGCGAACGAGAAGTACGTCGCTGACGATCGCGCCGGATCCGGCGAGCGCAACCGCCATGCTCGCGCCGTTCCCGTCGTAGATCCCGCCCGAGACGAGTGGGTGCCCGGCGCGGGTCAGCTCGTCTCCCGTCGACAGCACAAGCACCCTCAGTTGGCTCACGAGCGGGACCTCGGTTACACCGGACGCCACCAGCACACCCCACTGTGCCGCCCCGAGCCGCGTCCCCGCGCGCAGGAGTGTCGTTCCCGCGGCGGCGTCGCTGCCGCGCGGGCGCACGAAGGTGCCGGGCGCGACGGTCGCGGCAAAGCTCACAGTGAACTCGCCCTGCTCGGGCTGGAACACGTTCGGCGTCGCGGCCTCGATCGGGATGACGGCATCCGCCCCGTCCGGTACGGGAGCGCCCGTCATGATGGGTGCTGCCTCGCCAGGCAGGAGAAGGTCGATGCCGTGACCCGCGGCGATCCGCGCACCGACCCGCAGAGCGACGCCGGGGACGACATCCGCCGACCGGACCGCGTAGCCGTCCATCTGCGAGTTGTCGAAGGGTGGCAGGTCGATGGAGGTCACGACGTCCCTGGCGAGAACCCTCGGCACGGCGGTCACGGGCGGCCGTTGGCCCCGCAACAGCTCTGGCTCGCGGCTCGACAGCGGAGCAAGCAGCGCGGCGATCGCGGCCTGGTGCTCGGCGACTGTGGTCATCGCTCAATCATCGCGCGCCGGCGACGCATGAGCGAGCAAAAGCTACGCGACCGACACAGTGATTGTGTGAAGTCCGGTCGAGCCGTTGGGCGCGGGATCGGCGAGCTTCGAGGTCTGTACGACGCCCTCGGTGTTGGTCGCGCGCACGGCGATCTGGTGCTGGCCCGGCGTCGCGTCCCACTCGTAGACCCACTGCAGCCAGGTGTCGACCGAGACGACTTTGGCGAGCGTCGCGGACCGCCAGGCGCCACCGTCGATCTGCACGTCGACGGCCGAGATGCCCACGTGCTGTTCCCACGCGACCCCGGCGATCGCGATCCTTCCAGCCTTCAGCTGACGGTTGTCCTTCGGGGTGTCGATGCGCGACGACAGCTTGATCGGGCCCTTCTCCGACCAGCCACGCGGGGTCCAGTAGCCCTGATCCTCGGCAAACGTCGTTACTTTCCAGTTGACCACCCACTTGGTCGCCGAAACGTAGCCGTACAGGCCGGGCACCACCATCCGCACCGGAAAGCCGTGCTCGGGTGGCAGCGGTTCGCCGTTCATCCCGATGGCCAGCAGCGCGTCGACCCTGTCGTCCTGAAGCACACTCAGCGGGGATCCGGCGGTGAAACCGTCGATGCTGGTCGAGAGCACCATGTCTGCGCCGGCCTTCGGCTTGGCACGGGCGAGAAGATTGCGAATCGGATAGCCGAGCCACATCGCATTGCCGACGAGATCGCCGCCGACCTCCTGCGAGACGCAGGTGAGCGTGATGAGGTGCTCTTCCAGCGGAAGTTTTTCCAACTCGGCAAAGCTGATCTCTACCTCGTTCTCGACCATGCCGGTGATCTTCAGCGTCCAGGTCGCCGGATCGATGGACGGGATCTGCAGCGCGGTGTCGATGCGATAGAAGTCCGGGTTCGCAACGATGTAGGGCGAGATCCCGGGAACGTGCAGCTCTGCGGCCGCCGGGATGACCGGGGCCGGGGCCGCCGCGACGGGCAGTTTGATCTTGTTCCGCACCGCCGTGACCGCGCTCGAGGCTCCCGTGATGATCGAGGCCCCCGTGCCGACGACGACGCTGGCGACGCCCGCAGCGATCGCGTACTGCAGGAAGCTGCGCCGTTCCAACGCCCCGGTGTCCGCTCGAGTCCCTTGTCGCTGCTTCGTCATCGCAGCTCGCCAGCGTTCGAGGCGAGCGAGAAGGATACGAAGGACGAGGATGCCGACAACGGTCCCCGCAATCGTAGGAACCGCATCCAGGATGCTCGCGTTCGCTCTCGTCATCGCCGCAACGAGGGCGACGAACGCGATGACGAGAAAAAGGAGAAATCCGAACGGTGGCCTGCGCACCTCAAGAACGCCGACGGCAACGGCCGCGGCGAACACGACGATGCCGAGAACCACGAGCAGGAAGACCTTGTCCCCCGTGCCGAACAGGCTGATCGCGAAATCCTTGGCCCCGGGAGGCGCGAGATCGATCACGAGGGAACCGACGGAAATGAGCGGGTTCGACAGGCCGAACAACAGGGCGACGAGGGCCGCGACCGCGAGGGTCACCACTGCGGTCACGACCCCGACAAGACCCGCGAGCAAATCGCGTTGCCGTCGAGGCATCGGAGCGGCCGCCGGCGCGCTGCTCACGTCGCTGTTCTCCACTGGCCAACCATAAAACCTGGGAGGATGCGGCATCCGACGCGCGAGGCAATTCACAGCAACCACCCCACTGGTCAAACGCATCCACGGCAAATTGCCCCTTTCATCTCCGCGGATGCGGAATAGAGTCGGGTAATGGCGACGAATCAGTTACGCGTGAGTGAGGCCGCTGCACTCGCCGGCGTGAGCGATGACACGATCCGGCGATGGGCGGACGCCGGGCGGCTCGACCTGATCAAGGGCGAGAATGGGCGACATGCCGTCGAAGGCAAACAGCTCGCGGCGCTGCTCCAGGAGCTCGCGACCGAATCCCCGCTTTCCCCCACCTCGAAGACCTCGGCCCGCAATCGCCTCACCGGCATCGTCACGCGGGTGACCAAAGACACCGTGATGGCCCAGGTCGAACTTCAGGCCGGCCCGTTTCGTATCGTCTCGCTCATCAGCCGGGAGGCGGTAGACGAACTCGGGATCGAAGTCGGCACGATCGCTGCCGCAACCATCAAGGCCACGTCGGTCTCCATCTCACTTCCGGATAAGGCACAGGGTTTTTGAAAACCATCAGGCCTCTCGCCACTCTCGCCACCGTGACAGCAGCCGCGCTGCTCCTTGCCGGGTGCTCGACATCCACTCTGTCGGCCCGGTCCACACCGACGCCTTCCAGCATTGCCCTGGCAGGCACGATCGTGGTCGACGCCGCATCCTCGCTCACCGGAGCATTCAACGAACTCGGCACGGACTTCCAGAAACTGCACCCCGGCACGACGATCACGTTCAACTACGGCGCGAGTTCCGCCCTTGCCACCACCATCACGACCGGCGCTCCCGTCGACGTGTTCGCGGCGGCGAGTCCAGCCACCATGAAGACTGTGACGGATGCGAAACTCGCCAGGGGCGCACCGGTGACCTTCGTGACCAACACGCTCGAGATCGCGGTTCCGGTCGGCAATCCGGGGAAGATCACGGGACTTGCGGACTTTGCCGACGCATCCAGGAAGATCGGGATCTGCGCTCCGCAGGTCCCGTGTGGATCCGCGGCCGTCGCGATCTTCAAGCTGACCGGGATCAAGGACAAGCCGGACACTCTCGAACCCGATGTGAAGACCGCACTGACGCAGGTGGCCTCGGGAGACCTGGATGCGGCACTCGTCTACCACACCGACATTCTCGCGGCCGGATCCACCGTCACCGGCATCAACTTCCCCGAGGCATCGCAAGCGATCAACGACTACTCGATCGCGCCGATCACCACCTCGAAGAACGTGGCGCTCTCCGCTGCGTTCGTGCGGTACGTTCTCGGCCCGACCGGCAGGTCCGTGCTGAGCAAAGCAGGATTTGTCGTCAAGTAATGCCGAAGACCAAGCCGGTCGACCGCCGGGGCTCGGGGATCCCCGGCATCCTCTGGCTACCCGCTGGCCTCGGGCTCGCGTTTCTCGTCCTTCCGCTGATCGCGCTCATCGGCCAGGTCCCGTGGGCCCAGCTCGGGTCGATCGTCGTGACGTCGGACGTGGCGCAGTCGCTCGGACTCTCGCTGGAGTGCGGCATCGGCGCCACCATCGTCTGCCTCGTGCTCGGAGTGCCGCTGGCCTGGGTGCTCGCGCGGTCGGGCGGCTGGCATCCGGTGCTCCGGCGCGGACTGCGAGCGTTGGTGACGGTTCCGCTCGTGATGCCGCCCGTGGTCGGCGGCATCGCCCTGCTCCTCCTGCTCGGCCGTCGCGGACTCATCGGCACCTACCTCGACGCCTGGTTTCACATCGACCTGCCGTTCACGACCCCGGCCGTCATCATCTCCGAGAGCTTCGTCGCGATGCCATTTCTTGTGCTTGCAGTCGAGGGAGCGTTGCGAGCCGCCGACCGCCGACTCGAGGATGCCGCCGAGACTCTCGGGGCATCCCGGTGGATGATCTTCCGTCGCGTGACGCTCCCACTGGTCGCCCCGGGCGTGACCGCGGGAGCCGTCCTATGCTTCGCGCGAGCGCTCGGCGAGTTCGGTGCGACCATCACCTTCGCCGGCAACTTCCCCGGTGTTACCAGAACCATGCCGATCGCGGCATATCTCGCGCTCGAGACCGATCCGCCCGCGGCGTACGTGATTTCGCTCGTGCTGCTCGTGGTCTCCATCGGCGTGCTCTTCGCGATGCGCGACCGCTGGGTGAGCGGCCTGACCTCATGAGCGAGTTGACCTCGTGAGCGCGCTCAGCACCCGCGCATCCGGACTCGACGCGGTGATCGTCGTCGAGCGCCCGGCGTTTCGCCTCGATCTCGCGCTGGCCGTTCCACCCGGAACCGTGACGGCGGTTGTCGGCCCCAACGGGTCGGGCAAGAGTACAACTCTGCGAGCCCTGGCCGGACTGCTCCGGATGACGAGCGGCCACATCAGGCTCGGCGATCGCGTCCTGGATGAGGGCGACCTGCACGTGACCGCGGCATCCCGCGGCGCGGGCGTGGTCTTTCAGGACTACCTCCTGTTCCCGCACCTGAGCGCACTCGAGAATGTCGCCTTCGGACTCCACGCCCACGGGATGCCGCACAAGGCGGCACTCGGGCAGGCGCGGGAGTGGCTCGACCGGTTCGCCCTCGCGGACTTCGCGGGCATCCGTCCAGGACAGCTTTCCGGTGGACAGGCCCAGCGCGTCGCTCTTGCGAGGGCGATGGTGCTCGAACCGGAGCTACTCCTTCTCGATGAGCCGATGGCCGCCCTCGATGCGAGCACCCGGGTCGAGGTCAGGGCCGAACTCGCCGCGAAGCTCCGGTCCTACGGCGGATCCACGGTGCTCGTGACGCACGACCCGACCGACGCGCTCGCCCTCGCCGACGAGGTCGTTGTGCTCGATCACGGTTCCGTTGTGCAGCGCGGCCCGGTCCGAGCGGTCGCTCGGGCGCCGGTCAACGACTATGTCGCGGGGCTGTTCGGCAGTGGTGCGGCATAGAGACTCCTCGCCCGGCTTACCTCGCCAATTGCCTCGCCCGGATCCCATGAGGCACAATCGAGCCAGCGAAAGTCGGGTCGAAGAAAGCGGATGGTCCACGATGGCAGGCGAGACGTGGGACAGGGTCCCGATTGAAGCACAGAGCGTCGCGGCGCCGCTCTCGAGTGCGGCGATCTTCCTCACGGTGACGATTGATCCGGGTCCCGAAAACGCGGCGACGACGCGGGAGGTCATCGCCGACATCGGCGGGATCGTCCGCAGCGTCGGCTTCCGGGATCTCGGCGGACGCCTGTCCTGCGTCGTGGGCATCGGCCGCGCGGCCTGGGATCGATTCGGGCAGGCTTCGCGCCCGTCCCAGTTGCGCGACTTCGTCCCGATAGTCGGTGAACGGCACGTCGCCGTCTCGACGCCGGGCGACCTGTTGTTCCACATCAGGGCCGAGCGAACAGACCTGTGCTTCGAGTTCGAGCGTCTCCTGCTCGCGCAGCTCGAAGGTGCCGTGACCGTGGTCGACGAAGTCAGCGGATTTCGATACTTCGACTCGAGGGACCTGCTCGGATTTGTCGACGGAACCGAAAACCCCGTCGGCGCCTCCCTCGCCGAGGCCGCACTGATCGGCGACGAGGATCCGGTCTTCGCCGGCGGCAGTTACGTCGTCGTCCAGAAGTATCTCCACGATCTCGGCAGCTGGGGCGAGCTGTCCGCCGAGATGCAGGAGCACATCATCGGCCGAACAAAGCTCGACAACGTCGAACGCGACTTGGCAGCGGGCGACCGTAAATCCCACAAAGACCTCACCACAATCGTGGACGATGCCGGCATCGAACACTCGATCCTCCGCGACAATATGCCTTTCGGTCGACCAGGTGCGGGCGAGTTCGGGACGTATTTCATCGGCTACAGCCGGGAGCTCTGGGTAATCGAGCGGATGCTCCACAACATGTTCATCGGGGATCCCGCCGGGGCATATGACCGCATCCTGGACGTGTCGAAGGCTCAGACGGGCGCGACGTTCTTCGCGCCCTCGGTCGAGACTCTCGAAGGGCTGTCCTCGGCGGACTTTGATCGCCTAACCTGAACAGCATGGTCACGCTGCGTTTCTTTGCTGCCGCGCGCGCCGAGGTCGGTGCGGCGTCCCTCTCCCGTGAGGCCGGTTCGATCGACTCCCTGCTCGCTGAGTTCGACTCGGCCGTCCTGAACCGCTGCACGTTCCTGGTCAACGGCATCGCGACGACGGATCGTGCGACCCCGCTCGGCGACGGCGACGTGCTGGACGTGCTGCCGCCGTTTGCGGGCGGCTAGAGCCGTTACCTAACTAGGCCCGTTGCGAATACCCCGCGATGCCGCCGCGCAGCGAGTACGCCTCGACGCCGGATGCCCGCAGGGCCTCCGCCGCCCGCCCGGAGCGGATGCCCGTCGCGCAGTAGACGACGACCGGGCCGGGGCCAGCGGCCGACAGGTCGGCCAGCAGGTCGGCCAACGGAATCAGCACATCGTCGTCGAGGTGACGGCGCTCGTGTTCGTGCGGCTCGCGAACGTCGATGAGAAGCGCGCCCTGGAGGCGGTCCTCGATCTCGAAGGCCTGGTCGACCTTCGGGACCCCGCAGAAGACCTCGTAGTCGATGAGCTCTGCAACGGGGATGCGAGCCGGATGCCTGCGGAGCTCGAACTCGGTCCAGCTGGCGGCCAGGGCATCCAGGGTCTGAACGCGGCCGAGGAGAGGCTCGCCGATGCCGGTGATGAGTTTGACCGCCTCGGTCGCCATCATCGCGCCGATGCTCGCGCAGACGCTGCCGAGTACGCCGGCCTCCGCACAGGACAGCACGTCGCCGGGCGCGGGCGGCACAGGATGCAGGTCGCGGTAATCGAGGGACCGTCCGTCGGGCGCGCCCTCCCAGAACACCGTAACCTGGCCGTCGAAGCGCAGCACGGAACCCCAGACGTACGGCAGCCGGAGGATCGCCGCGGCGTCGTTGGCGAGGTATCGGGTGGCGAAGTTGTCACTGCCGTCGATGACGAGGTCATAGCCACGCATCAGCTCCAGCGCGTTGTCGCGCGTGAGGGTGATGGGGTGCTCGTTGACGGTGATCGCCGGATCGAGTTCGTGGATCGCGCGGGCGGCGCTCGCGGTCTTCGGCTCGTCGACATCCGCGGATCGATGGATGACCTGCCGCTGCAGGTTGGACAGGTCGACGGTGTCGAAGTCCACGATTCCGATCACGCCGACGCCGGCCGCGGCGAGGTACTGCAGCACGGGTGAACCGAGTCCGCCGGCCCCCAGCACGAGCACGCGCGCGTTCGCGAGCCGGCGCTGCGCATCCTCACCGAAACCGGGCAGCGCGATGTTGCGTGCTGCCCGCTCGGACTGCGCGGGGTTCAGCGCGGCTATCGGTTCGACAAGGGGGCGCATGTCGCCCAACTTTACGCTCGGGATCGCACCGACAGCCCGGTCGTGAACACCCAGCCGAGGATGCCGGCGAGGCAGATCCGCTCGGCAAGGCCGAAGACATCCGGGAACCAGATCATGGTGCTGCCGAGGAAGACGAGGCCCACAGTCGCGACGCCGAGAAAGATCGTGGATGCGATGCTTCGGTGCGACGACTGCAGCACCCAGAACGCTGCGAGGGCGAACACGAATCCGGTCGATGCTCCGGCGACGTGGATCGTTCCGTGCACTGTCGTTGCCGCTCCCCCGCGCGCGATGTCGGTCGCAAAGAACGCGATGAGTGCCGAGCAGAACCCTGCGACCGCGAAGAGGGCGAGGCCGACCGTTCTCATTCGGGACGCCGGCCCG
>JAODMY010000056.1 GCA_025465535.1 Glaciihabitans sp. | reverse complement strand
AATACTCGCGCGCGACGCCCCGGATCGAGAAGGCGTATCCGCGATCGGGCGTGACGTTGATCTCGACGGAGAAGTCGTCGAGGCCAAGCAGCTCGATGGCGTCGTCGCCCGGCTCGGGGTCGAGTCCCAGCGTCACCAGCCGGACTATGCCGGCGTGCTCCTCCCCGAGTCCGAGTTCGCGGGCGCTGGCAATCATCCCGTCGGAGACGTGGCCGTAGGTCTTTCGCGCCGCGATCGGGAACGGCCCTGGCAGCACGGCACCAGGAAGCGTCACGACGACCTTGTCGCCGACGACGAAGTTGTGCGCACCGCAGACGATGCCCCGCGGTTCGCTCTCGCCCACATCCACTGAACACCAGTTGATCGTTTTGCCGTTGGTCTGCGGCTCGGGGGTGAATTCGAGAACCTGCCCGACGACGACCGGACCGGTCACGCCGAACGTGTGGACATCCTCTTCCTCGAAGCCGACGGCGACGAGCGAGGCGAGAATCTCCTCGGCGGTCGCGCCGACCGGCACGTCGACGAACTCCCGCAGCCAACTCACTGGGACGCGCATCAGACCACCATTCCAAACTGCTGCGAGAAGCGAATGTCGCCCTCGACCATGTCGCGCATGTCGTTCATTTCATTGCGGAACTGCAGCGTCCGCTCGACGCCCATGCCGAAGGCGAAGCCCTGGTAGACATCCGGATCGATGCCGGCCGCGCGAAGGATGTTCGTGTTGACCATGCCGCATCCGCCCCATTCGACCCAGCGCGCACCGCCCTTGGCGTTCGGTTGCCAGACATCCATCTCGGCGCTCGGCTCCGTGAAAGGGAAGTAGTTCGGGCGCAGCCGGATTTTCGCCTCCGCCCCGAACATCGCGCGGGCGAAGTGCTCGAGCGTTCCGCGCAGGTCGGCCATCGTCAGGCCCTTGTCGATCGCGAGCCCCTCGACCTGGTGGAACACGGGCGTGTGGGTCGCGTCGAGCTCGTCCGTCCTGAACGTGCGTCCCGGCGCGATCACGTAGACCGGGAGCGCTCGGTCGAGCAGCGAACGGATCTGCACGGGGGACGTGTGCGTGCGCAGCACGAGGTGCGAATCCAGCGGTTCGATGAAGAAGGTGTCCTGCATTGCGCGGGCCGGGTGGTCCTCGTCGAAGTTCATGGCATCGAAGTTGAACCACTCGTTCTCGAGTTCCGGGCCCTCCGCGACCTCCCAGCCCATCCCCGTGAAGATGTCGCTGATGCGGTCCATCAGCAGGGACAGTGGATGCCGAGCTCCCGCCCGCCAGCGCGTCGCGACGGCCGTGACGTCCACGGCCTCGCTCGCGAGCCTTGCCGTCTCCTCGGCGACGAGGACCTCGGCTTCGCGCGCAGCAAGAGCCGCGTTGACCTGGCCGCGAGCCTGCCCAACGAGCTTGCCGAGCGCGGCCCTCTGGTCGTTCGGCACGTTCTTGAGCGACGCATTCATCCGCGCAAGAGTCGAACCCTCACCGGTAAAGGTCGAACGCGCTTCCCTCAGTTCGGCCGAGTTCGTGGCCACGGTGATCGCTGTGATCGCTGCGGCGACGGCCTCGGCGGCGGTTTGTTCGCTGATGAGGGTGGTTTCTGACACAAGCACCGAGTTTACTGGACGGCCCGGGCCGTACCGGTCGAGATCCTGGCAGCTGGGCCTCGGCGGCGGCCTGTGCGGGCGCGACCTGACCATACTTGTCGCCAGGATCAGCACCACGCCGCAACAAGTGTCAACTGGTCGTGGGCGCATGGCTTGTGCGGGATTGGCTACCGCCACTGGGCGATGGGCGGTGTGGGGTTGGCGCTTGGCGGGTGAGGGGTTGGCGGGTGAGGGGTAAGGGGCTGGCGGGTGGGGGGCTGGGGTTGGCATCAAATCAATCCGACCTGACAGTTGTTGCCGCCCACACAACTCAACACCGACAACAAGTGTCAACCGACGGTGGGCCCGAGGCTGGTGGCACTCTGAGTCAAGCCGACCTGACAGTTGTTGCCGCCCACACAGCTCAACACCGACAACAAGTGTCAACCGACGTGGCGTGGCCGCGGCCCACCCTGGAGGCGGCGGCGAGCGGCCGTGTCAGGCGGCCATGTCAGGGGGCCATGTCAGGGGGCCATGTCAGGCGGCGATGTCAGGCGGCCATGGCGGGCGAAGACGACGGCGGGCGACAACGATGGCGGGCGGCGACGAATCAGTCCGACCTGACGGGCCAACGCTCAGTCGTGGTGCGCGAACGCGCTCTCATACAGGCAGACGGATGCCGCTGTCGCCAGGTTCATGGATTCGGCAGCACCGTAGATGGGGACGGCGATCGCTCGGTCGGCCAGCGCGAAATGCTCCTCGCTCAGCCCACGAGCCTCGTTACCGAACAGCCACGCGGTCGGTTCGGCGAGAATTCCGTCGCGGCGGGCGGTCAGCAGGTCAGATCCCTTGATGTCGGCGGCCATGACCTGCATGCCCGCCGCGTGTGCCCGCTCGACGACGCTCTCGAGTTCGACACCGACCGCGACCGGCAGGTGGAACAGCGACCCGGTCGTCGCTCGGACGACCTTCGGGTTGTAGAGGTCGACACTGCGACCGGAGAAGATGACACCGTCTGCGCCAGCGGCATCCGCAGCCCGGATGATCGTGCCGGCGTTGCCCGGATCCCGCACCTCTTCGAGGATGGCGATGAGTTTGGGGCTGCCAGAGAGCAGGTCTTTGACCGAGGTCGGAAACTGTCGGCACGCCGCGACCAGTCCCTGCGGCGTGACAGTGTCCGCCATGCTGTCGAGCACTTCCTCCGTGACGAACTCGACGTCGACGCCGGCGGCGGCAGCTGCCTGCGCAATGTCCGGGTAGCGGTCGAGGGCGGTCGGGGTTCCATACAGCTCGATCACGAGCTCCGGCCGAAACTGCAGGGCCTCTGCCACAGCCTGGGGTCCCTCGAGAAGGAACAGGCCCGTCTTCTGGCGGGCATCCCTCTTGGCAAGTTTGGCGACTCCACGAACCCGCGGAGATCGCGGATTATCGATCACTTGGCCAGTTTAATGGGCTTTGCACAGAGAACGCCCCGGCGCGCTTCCGTTTGAAGAAAACGGAAGCACACCGGGGCGTCTACGAATTGCGCGAACTACGCTGCGTCGACCTTCGGAGCAGACGTGTCGGCCGGCAGTGCTGCCTTCGCCGACGCGACGATCGAGGCGAACGTGGCGGGCTCGTTGACCGCGAGGTCGGCGAGGATGCGACGGTCGACCTCGATGCCGGCCAGGTTCAGGCCCTGGATGAGGCGGTTGTAGGTGAGGCCGTTGGCGCGGGAAGCCGCGTTGATCCGCTGGATCCACAGGCGACGGAAGTCGCCCTTCTTCTGGCGACGGTCACGGTATGCGTAGACGAGGGAGTGAGTGACCTGCTCCTTGGCCTTGCGGTAGAGGCGCGAACGCTGGCCGCGGTATCCCTCGGCACGCTCGAGGATGACGCGACGCTTCTTGTGGGCGTTGACCGCCCTTTTTACTCTTGCCATGATCTGTTCCTTAGGTCTCTACTACTTGCCGAGCAAGCGCTTGATGGTCTTGGCGTCCTGCGGCGCAAGCACGATTTCCCGGTTGAGTCGACGAGTGACCTCGCTCGACTTCTTCTCCAGGTTGTGGCGCATACCGGCGCCCTGCTTCATGACCTTGCCTGAACCTGTCAGCTTGAAGCGCTTCTTGGCCCCTGAGTGGGTCTTCTGCTTAGGCATTCGTTTCGTCCTTTGTTGATGCGGCTGCTGTTTTAGCTGCCGCAGGGGCTTTCGGTGTCGCGGCGGCTCTCGCTGCCGGGGCTTTTGGTGTGGCTGGCGCCTTGGGTGTTGCCGGTGCCTTGGGTGTCGCGGGTGCGGTGGGTGTCGCGGCCTTCGGCGTCGCGGGTGTCGCGGCCTTTGGAGCAGCTGCGGCCTTGGGCGCCTCGGCTACCGGAGCCTTCGCAACGGGCGCCTCGACGACTGGCGCCTCAACTACCGGCGCTTCGACTGCTGCCTCAACGACCGGCGCCTCGACAACAGGTGCCTCAACTACCGGCGCCTCGACAATTGGCGCCTCCGCTTTTTCTACCACCGCGGTATCTGCGGGAGCATTCTGTTCGGAAGCACCGTGTTCGGAAGCACCGTGCGTTCGTGCCGGCCGGTTGGCCACCCGTCGCGCTTCGGCCTCGGCCTTCGCCTCCGCCTTGTTCTTGAGCGGGCCGATGACCATGACCATGTTTCGACCGTCGATCATCGGTGTCGACTCGACAGAGCCAAACTCCTGTACATCTTCGGCAAATTTCTGGAGCAAGCGAACGCCCTGTTCGGGGCGGGACTGCTCACGGCCGCGGAACAGGATCATGGCTTTGACCTTGTCGCCGGACTGCAAGAAGCCCTCTGCGCGCTTGCGCTTGGTTTCGTAATCGTGCTTGTCAATCTTGAGACGGAAACGAACCTCCTTGAGGATCGTGTTCGCCTGGTTGCGCCTGGCCTCTTTCGCCTTCTGCGCCGTTTCGTACTTGAACTTGCCAAAGTCCATGATCTTCGCGACAGGCGGCTTGGAATTGGGAGCAACCTCAACCAAATCCAGGTCGGCCTCTTGGGCCAAACGAAGGGCGTCCTCGATTCGGACTACTCCGACCTGCTCGCCATTGGGGCCAACCAGTCGGACTTCCGGAACGCGGATTCGGTCATTGGTACGCGGATCGCTAATGCGTGTCTCCTAGTGTTTTGCGTCTGGCCATGCGAAACGGCGGATGCCGCAGCGCAACAAAAGAAGGAATCCACGCGCCAAAACCGGCGCCACACCCTAGCTATGTTTGCGAATCCTCATCCTGACCGGAGCCAAAACGAAACCAACAAACACGGAGTGTTACTACCCGGTAACCTTGAGATGCGGTCGACGGGTGGGAGAATCTCCACTTTTGTACCGGGGGCAAAGCCCTCGGAGCCGTACCAAGAGTAGCAGAGAGAGTGTTATATGAGCGAGCCCGTGCAAAACGATGAGGCCCGCGACATCGCGGAGGTCCCCGCGGTCGAGGTCATTACGACCGTCGCGGTGCATCTCATGAGCGCCGCCGCCGTGAAACTCGGACTATCCGACGACCCGGAAGCCCAGATCGACCTTGACGAGGCACGCAAACTCATCATCGCGCTGGCCGGCCTTGTCACATCCTCGGCAGCCGAGATCGGCGACCAGCACGCGCGACCGCTGCGGGATGGTCTTCGCTCGTTGCAGCTCGCATTCCGCGAGGCCTCGCCGTTTCCTGACCCGATCGGTGCGGGCCCCGGCGAGAAGCTGACCGGGCCCGTCAACTAAACCAGAACAGCCAGCGCTAGAACCAGCGCTCGAGCACCCGCGCCACGGCGTCTTCGTCGTGGTCGACTCCGACCTCGGATGCCGCAAGCTTGACTTCGCCCTCGGCGTTCCCCATCGCGACCGACCACCCCGCCCAGCGGAACATTTCAAGGTCGTTGGGCATGTCGCCGAACGCGATCGCGGTCGACGGATCGATGCCCCAGTCGCTGGCCAGCGCCGCGATGATGCCGCCCTTCGAGACGCCCTTCGCCGAGATCTCGATGAGCCCGGGGACACCGGACCGCGTGACCTCCAAGGTGTCTGGGAAGCCATCGGAGAAGGCATCCCAGATGGCTTCGAACCGTTCGGAGTCGATACCGTCAGCCGAGCCGACTCGGATGAGCCCCTTCGCGATGCCCATGCCACAGAGTTCCGCGAGTTCGGCGCGGACGAGGTCGAGGCCCTCCCGATATCCGTGTTCCACACGAATACCGACGTCGGGTGTGCCCTCGACTCCGACGGCGAAAGAGTGGCCTGCCGCGCGCACGCGCTCAACCGCATCCTGGAACACCGCGCCATCGAGCAGGTTCGCCTGCACAACCTCCTCGGTGTCGAGATCGAGAACAATGGCGCCGTTGTAACAGAGTGCGATCGACGCGTCGAGTCTCGGGCGCAGTGGCATCAGGATGCGAACCGGTCGGCCGGTGGCGATCACGACCTGGCTGCCCGCCGCGGTCGCCCGCTCGAGCGCCGCCGCATTGCGGTCAGAAACCCGGCCATCCCTCCCCACGAGGGTGCCGTCGAGGTCGACCAGGATGAGACGCGGGGCGGATTGCACTGGTCAATCTCACCACGAATTGTTCCGAGAAAGGTTCGTAGAACCCCGGTTACGCCTGCACGAGTCTCACCGCGAGCGAGTCCACGCGCGACGCGATGAGGTCGCTCGCGGACCAGCGCGACTGCAGTCGGGCGAGCAGCGCATCGAGAGCGGTCCGATCGAGACCCGCGGCGAGGGAAAGCTGCACCAGGAGTTCCGCGCCCGCGAGCCTGGCATCAGGATCCCCGGGAGCGAGCTGGATGGCGGCGACGACATCCTCTCCGTCGGCGGCGGCCATGAACTCGGCGAGAATCTCCTCGTCGAGGTAACTCGGCAGCCAGCTCGCCGACTGCGCCATCGCCCACAGCGCCGGACGGCGGATGACGAACTCGGTCTCGGAGGTCGGGTCGAGTACCACGAGATCCGTACCCTCGTCCGCTGCGGCGAGTGCGACCCTGACGCCGTTGGCCGGAACCGGTCGCGCCTTCGGATTCCAGTGCGACATCGCCGCGACCGAGGTGAAGACCGGCAGGACGTTGCGGCCATCGGGACCTGCGACCGTCACGATCGAAAGCTCCTGCGATTTGTCGACAAGGTGACCGTGATCGTCGGTTCCCGACTCACCGAGGACAGCAACAAGCGGGATCAACAGGCGGGAATCACGGACAGCGTCGACCACATCAGCCTCACCGAGTTCGGCGCTGCGAAACCGCCGAAGCGCCTCGATCAATCGCTCGGGCGCCGACCCGTCGTCGTCAGACGACGCGGAGTGCTCGAACGCGCGGCCCTTCCATGGGACGCCGGCTGAGTCTGTCGGATTAGCCATGAGTCGAGGCCGACCTCACTCGCGAGCCGCGGCGAGTGCCTCCGGCAGGGTGAAGGCGCCGGCGTAGAGCGCCTTCCCGACAATTGCGCCCTCCACTCCGATCGACACGAGGGAGCGCAGATCGACCAGATCCTGGATGCTGGAGACTCCCCCGGATGCCACCACCGGCTTGTCGGTGCGCGCGCAGACCTCACGCAGCAGCTCGAGATTGGGACCGCGGAGAGTGCCATCCTTCGTCACGTCGGTGACGACGTAGCGCGCACATCCGGCTTCCTCGAGGCGAGCGAGAACCTCCCAGAGGTCGCCGCCCTCTCTCGTCCAGCCGCGGGCGGCGAGCGTCGTGCCGCGCACATCCAGTCCTACCGCGATCTGCTCGCCATGGCTCTGGATGACGCGGTGAGCCCACTCCGGATCTTCGAGCGCCGCCGTCCCAAGGTTAACGCGCCGGGCGCCCGTGGAGAGTGCCGCCTCGAGGGAAGCGTCGTCGCGGATTCCCCCGGACAACTCGATGTTCACGTGCTTCGGCGTGTTCGCAACCACCCGTTCGAGCAGTTCGTAGTTGTTCCCCCGGCCGAACGCGGCATCGAGATCGACGAGGTGAATCCACTCGGCACCCTGCTCAACCCACTCGTTCGCGGCATCAACGGGATCGCCGTAGTTCGTCTCCGTTCCCGCCTCACCCTGGGTCAGCCGCACGGCCTTACCGTCGGCGACGTCGACCGCCGGCAGAAGCGTGAGGGTCGGGAGTGCGTCAGTCATTTGGATCCTTCGGTGATGTGCGTGGTCTACAGGGTCTTCAGAGCGTCGGGGGCTTCAGAGGGTCGCGAGCCAGTTGCGAAGCAGGCGGATGCCGGCGTCACCCGATCGCTGCGGGTGAAATTGGGTCGCCACGAGGGGTCCGTTCTCGACCGCCGCGATGAATCGGCCGCCGTGGTCGGCCCAGGTGAGCGTGGCATTCGTGAAGGGAGGGATGGTGTCGAGCGTCCAGTCGAGGGCGGCCGACTCATGCTGGAAGTAGAACTCCTCGTGCTCGATGCCCTCGAACAGCTTCGAGCCAGCCGGCGCCTCGACCGCGCTCCAGCCATCGTGCGCGTGAGCCCCGAGATCCCCCGGCCATTCGCCGAGACCCTCCATCGCCCCATCCGGTCCGTGTTCGAACAACACGTGCATCCCCGCGCCGAAGGCGAACACTGGTCTGCCTCCCGCCAGCCGACGCTCGATGAGTTCGGGTCCGCGCACCGTTTTCAGCTGCCTCATCGTCTCGGCCAACGATCCGGCTCCGGGTACGACGAACCCATCGGCCGCCATCACCGTCGCGCGCACCGACGTAACCTCGACCAACGCTCCGGCCTGTTCGAGGGCATCGGCGGTTGCACGCGCATCGCCGGAACCATAGTCGAGAACGACGACGAAAGGGTTCGACACGGTCAGAGCGCGCCCTTGGTGGACGGGATGCCGCTGACACGGGCGTCCAGTGCGACGGCCTGGCGGAGGGCGCGCGCGAAGGCCTTGAACTCGGCCTCGGCGATGTGGTGCGGATCCCGCCCGGCAAGCACCGTGAGATGGACTGTCAGCCCGGCGTTGAATGAAATGGCCTCGAGGACGTGACGCACCATCGATCCGGTGAAGTGCCCGCCGATCAGGTGAAATTCGAAGCCGGCCGGCTCGCCGGTGTGAACGAGGTATGGGCGACCGGAAATGTCCACGACCGCCTGGGCGAGGGCATCATCCAACGGCACGAGAGCATCACCGAAGCGAGAGATCCCGGCCTTGTCGCCCAGCGCCTGGCCGAGTGCCTTGCCCAGCACGATCGCGGTGTCTTCGACCGTGTGGTGCACGTCGATGTGGGTGTCTCCGGTCGACTTCACAGTGAGGTCGATCAGGGAGTGCTTGGCCAACGCGGTCAACAGGTGATCAAAGAACGGCACAGAGGTGCTGATGTTCGACTGGCCCGAACCATCCAGGTCGAGCGAGAGATCGATGGTGGATTCGCTCGTTTCGCGCGTGAGGTGCGCCGTGCGCTCGCTCGTCATGCCTCGATCCTATCGACAGGCCCGGTGATGCCCTCGCTCGTGATCCGCGCCAACGACGCGAGAAACTCGGTGGTCTCCGCTTCGGTCCCGGCGCTCACCCGCAGGTGATTCGGGATGTTGAGATCACGAATGATGATGTCCTCGGCCAGGAGCCGCTCGAACAGCGCGTTCGGATCGGCCACGCCCCCGAACAAGACAAAGTTGGCCCAGCTCTCGTGCACCGGATACCCGAGCTTCGGCAGCTCCGTGAGCAGGCGATCGCGCTGGGCCTTGATGTCGTCGACCATCGCGAGCATCTCGCGCGTGTGCGCGAGGGCGGCAATGGCTGCGGCCTGGGTCAACGCCGACAGGTGGTACGGCAGGCGCACCAGTCGCATGGCGTCGGTCACCGCCGGATCGGCCGCGAGGTATCCGACACGGGCGCCCGCGAACGCGAACGCCTTGCTCATGGTGCGCGAGACCACGAGCCGCGGGCGACCCTCGAGCAGCGTGAGCGCGGTCGGGTGACCGGCCGGGCCGAACTCCGCGTAGGCCTCGTCGACAAGGACCATGCCGTCCGTCGCCTCGTAGGCGGCGATGATCGTCTCGAGCTGCAACGGTGTGCCGGTTGGATTATTGGGTGAGCAGAAGAAGACGATGTCCGGCTTTTCCTGCTCAATCCAGCACACCGCGGTCTCGGGCGAGATCCGGAACTCCTCGTCGCGTTCGGCGTTGATCCAACGGGTACCGGTTCCCGACGCGATGATGGAGTGCATCGAATAGGTGGGACGGAACCCCAAAAGGCTGCGCCCCGGGCCGCCAAACGCCTGGAGAAATTGTTGCAGGATTTCGTTCGAGCCGTTAGCCGCCCAAATGTTCTCCGGGGTCAGCCCACTACCGAGGTATCGCGCGAGGGCCTCGCGCAGGGTGACGAATTCGCGGTCCGGATAGCGGTTGACCGTACGGATCGCCGCAGCAAGGGAATCGAAGATGCTGGCGGCAACCTCGTCAGGGATCGGGTGAGTGTTCTCGTTGACGTTGAGTTGGACCCGTACATGCTTCTGCGGCGCACCGTACGGTGTCAGACCACGAAGGTCGTCTCGAATCGGAAGGTCAGCAAGAGAGGTCACCAGCCAATCTTAAATGGTTCGCAGACCTTGATTGGCTGGCACGGTTGGCTGGCACGGTTGCTGGCACAGTTGGCTGGCCTAGTGCTCGTACTTCGCCGGGATCTCCAGCGTCTGGCCAGGCTGAACGTTGGTTGACGACAATTGGTTGACCGACACGACGTCGGCGATGAAGTCACGAGGATCAGCCTTTGGCGCGATCTCGGTCGCAACCTGCCACAGCGACTCACCCGCTGGCATTGTGATCGTCTGAAGTGGGGTCGATGAAGTAGTCGCGGTGGCGCCGCCGGCGTTAATACCGAAGAACAAGGCGAGCACGACAACAGGCGCGGCGACAATCATGAGGAGAACGGCCCGCCCGCGCTTCGTCATCCGGAGGCGGGAACGCGCCGCAGCCCGGCGCGCGGTGGTCGATCGCACGGCAGTCGATGGCACAGAACCGACTGGACCTGAAACCCACATTTCCGCTGCGACCGTGCTCATGACTTCTCCTTGGATTAGATCTGCGCATCCGGCACTCGGCCGGGAGTACCGGATGCGAAGCTTTGTACCGAACG
>JAODMY010000046.1 GCA_025465535.1 Glaciihabitans sp. | reverse complement strand
CCTCACGGACCTCGAACCCGCGCCGGATGCTCTCCCCCACGCCGTCATAGTCCGCCACGAGCGCCTCGATCGACTGGCGAACCGCGGCGACCGGAGCGCCAACGGCCGTCGCGAGCGAAACCAGCGTTTGCGGCTCATCCGCCACCATCAGGATCGCCTCGAGCGCGCGCGGGATGTCCGCAACGGTCGCCCGCTGCTCCAGCGCGTCGATCTCGGCGGTGTCCACGGTCTCGACTACTACTATCTCGGCTTCGGCGGTCTCGGCGATATCCACGTCAGGCATCGTAGTCGGCTCCCAGGTTTGCGAGGCTGTCGTCGTTCCAGTGCTCGGCCGTCCAGTGCAGCGTCAGCTCGCCGAGCGGTTCGAGTTGGTCGTAGGCGATCGAACCCTGCCGGTACAGCTCCAGCACCGCGAGAAATCGCGCGATGATGACGCCCTTCTGATCCGCTCCGGCGATGAGCTGGCGAAACGACATGGGCTCGCCTCCGCGCAACAGCGCGACGACGTGCGCGGCCTGCTCCCGGATGCTGATCAGGGGCGCGTGCAGATGATCGAGTCCGACGGTGGGCAGTTCGCGCGGCGCGAATGCGAGGGCTGCGAGCGCGGCGAAATCTCCGAGCCCCAGTGTCCAGACCAGCTCCGGCGTCTGCTTGCGGTACTTCTCTTCGAGCCGGACCGAGCGGTAGTGCCGGGTCGACTCCGCATCCAGGTGCGAGGCGAACCACTGTGCCGCTTCCTTGAACGCGCGGTACTGGAGGAGGCGCGCAAACAGGAGGTCGCGCGCTTCGAGCAGCGCGACATCCTCGGCATCCACGAGCTCGCCCTGCGGAAGGAGCCCGGCGACTTTCAGGTCGAGCAGTGTCGCCGCGACCACCAGGAACTCGCTGGCCGTCTCGAGCTCCTCCTCGGAGTCGAGCCCACGCAGGTAAGAGATGAAGTCGTCGGTCACCCGGCTGAGCGAGACCTCGGTGATGTCCATCTCGTGCTTGGAGATGAGCGAGAGCAACAGGTCGAACGGACCGTTGAAGTTACTGAGGCTGACCGAGAACCCGGGTGCTTCTGCTCCCTCTGCCTCAGCCGCCGCCCCCTCGTCGTCAGTGCTCAGCACAACCTCAAGCGATGGCGCCACGGGAGATCAACTCTCGGGCTAGCCGACGATACGCCTCAGCGGCCTGGTGATCCGGCGCGAACGACGTGATCGGGGCACCCGCGACACTCGCATCCGGAAACTTCACGGTGCGACCGATCACGGTTTCGAGAACGTCGTCGCCGAACTGGCTCACCACGCGCTCGAGCACCTCGCGCGAGTGGAGCGTGCGACCGTCGTACATGGTCGCGAGAATTCCATCGAGTTCGATGGCCGGGTTGAGTCGATCCCGAACCTTGTCGATGGTCTCGATCAGCAGCGCGACCCCGCGGAGCGCGAAGAATTCGCACTCGAGCGGAATGAGAACACCGTGCGCGGCCGTGAGCGCGTTGACCGTGAGAAGGCCAAGCGAAGGCTGGCAGTCGATCAGGATGACGTCGTAGTCGTTCATTACCGACCGGAGCACCCTGGCGAGAATCTGCTCGCGGGCAACCTCGTTCACCAGGTGGACCTCGGCGGCCGAGAGATCGATATTGGCCGGGATGATGTCGAGGTTCGGTACCGCGGTCGGGATGATCGCGGAGGATGTGTCCCGAACGGTGCCGAGCAACAGATCGTAGATGGTGGTCGCTTCGTGCGTCGGGACGCCGAGGCCCGCGGAAAGCGCACCCTGCGGATCGAAGTCGATTGCGAGAACCCTGCGCCCGTACTCCGCGAGCGAAGCGCCAAGATTGATCGTGCTGGTCGTCTTACCGACGCCGCCCTTTTGGTTGCACAGGGCGATGATGCGCGCCGGCCCGTGGCCTTTGAGCTTGCGTGGCTCGGCGAAATCGGTCACCGGTCGACCGGTCGGGCCGAGCGTGCCCCCACCGAGATTCTCGAAGCCGGTGAGTACGGCCGAATCTTCCTGCTGGGTGGTCATGCGGCCAAGTTTACGGCCGACTTCCGATCGACCCCTGCGCACACGCTCGGGCGAAAAAACTCTCGCCTCCACCTCAGGTAGAGGGTTACTACGGCATCGCTTCTCCCCGCCGCTTTCTCCGGCCGCGGGCAGGTTCGGGCCGCAATCGGGGTCAATGCGGACTAACGGGGCATCCGCGGTCGCCCCGTTAGTCCGCATTGACCCCGCTTAGTGGTTCCGTCGCCACTGCGCATCCGGCCACCACGCCATCAGCGGGCCCTCGGATGAGCGGTCGTGTACATGTCGCGCAGCGTGTCGGCGGTAACCAGCGTGTAGATCTGGGTGGTGGCGACCGAGGAGTGGCCGAGTAGCTCCTGGACGACCCGGACATCCGCTCCGCCGGAGAGCAGGTGAGTCGCGAACGAGTGGCGGAAGGTGTGCGGCGAGATCTCGATCCCGAGGTTCGCGCGCTTCGCCGCCGCCTGGATGATCAGCCAGGCGTTCTGGCGCGACACCCGCTGCCCGCGCACCCCGAGGAACAGCGCAGGAGTGGATGTCCCCTTCAGCGATAGCCCTGGTCTCGCCCGCACCAGGTAGGCGTCGATCGCGGACCGCGCATAGCTGCCGAGCGGCACAATCCGCTGCTTGCCGCCCTTGCCGAAGAGACGCACGACGTCGCCCTCGATCACGTCGTCGACGTTGAGATCGACAGCTTCCGACACCCTCGCGCCAGTCGCGTACAGCAGCTCGAGCAGCGCGGAATCGCGCAGCTGCTGGGGCGAGTCCCCGCGTGCGGCGTCCAGCACCGATGCCATCTGCTCGATCGTGATCGCCTTGGGCAGACGGCTGGCAAGCTTCGGCGGGGCGGTCGTCGCGGCCTCGTCCGTCTGAACCTGGCCCTCGTCAAGAAGGTAGCGGTGGAAGCCACGAACCGACGACAGCATGCGGGCTGCGGAGGATGCGGCCAGCGGAACCTCCCGCGCGCGCAACTCGCGCGCAAACGCGGAAACATCGCTCTGCGTGACCGCGGCGGGCAGCGCAATCCCGCGCGCCTCAAGGGATGCGAGGTAGGCGGTGAGATCGCGACGGTACGCAGCCACCGTGTTGGTCGAGAGCCCGCGCTCGATCGATATGTGCCTCAAATATCGTTCGAGGCTTCGTTCCAGTGTGAGTTCAGCCTCGAGCA
>JAODMY010000043.1 GCA_025465535.1 Glaciihabitans sp. | reverse complement strand
CGGCGAAGGCCGCCCAGATCGGTTTCACCCGGCAGATGGCCCACGAGCTCGGCCAGTACGGCATCACCGTGAACTGCATCGCCCCCGGGTTCGTGCTCTCCAACCCGACGACCCAGGCGCAGTGGGAGAGCTACGGCGAGGATGGCCAGCGCGCGCTGCTCGAGCGCATCGCGACCCGCAAGACCGGGACCCCGGTCGACATCGCCCGCGGAGTCGAGTTCTTCGTTTCCCCCGAAGCCGGCTGGGTGAGCGGCCAGACGATCTCGATCGACGGGGGCCACTCCCTCTTCTAGGCCCATCGGACCAGGCGGAGCAACATCATGGGCGACACGACTACCACCAGCGCGACTACAAAACTCGCCGAACTCGGCGAGCGTTACTTCACAACAGAACACACCTACGATCCGTACAACGCGACTCTGCTCGGGCTGAGCGAGTTCGACCACCTACCCGGGGATCCGAGCCTCGAGGCTAGCGAGAAGGCCTCTGCCGACTTTCTGGAAATCGCCAGGGACGTCGCGGCGATCGACGTGACGACTCTCGACGAGAAGGACCAGATCGACCACGGTGTCCTCACTTCCCTGGTGCGCGGCGCGCAGCAGGATGCCGAGCACTCCCTGTGGGCGGGTAACGGATCGGCGAAGAGCTATATCAGCCGACAGGCACTGATCTTCCAAACAGTGCCGGCAATGACGGTGACCGATAGCGACAGCGCCGAGCGTTACCTCGAGCGCCTCTCCGGGATCGCCGGAGTGCTCACCGCGGTCGGCGATCGCTACGCGATCGAGGCCGCTCGCGGGCGGGTTCCCACCGAACTCGGCGTGACCCACTCGATCGCTCAGCTCGACGGGTATCTCGCCCTCGGGCTCGAAGGAGACGTACTGCTGAAGGTCGCTCGTGACGGAGCGGATGCGGCGACAATCGACCGCGCGACCGCAATCGTTGAGCGCGAGATCCGGCCCGCGATGAGCGCGCTGGCCGATCGCCTGCGCACCGAGTTCCTTCCGATCGGGCGACCGAACGACAAGGTCGGCATCAAGTTCAATGCGGGTGGCGAGGAGGGCTATCTTGCCTCGGTTGCTCGTCACACGACGACGTCGCTGACTCCGGCCGAAATCCACCAGATCGGTCTCGACGAGCTCAGCAACATGCGGGCGGAGTGGAGCGAGATCGGACAACGCGCGCTCGGCGAGAGTGACTTCACCGTCATCGCCGAACGGATGCGCGCCGACCCCTCGCTGCGCTTTGAAACCAGCGAGCAGATCGTCGTCGTCGCACAGGGAGCGCTCGATCGGGCGAATGCCGTTCGCGAACAGTACTTCCCGAAGTACGACATCTCGGACTGCATCATCGAAGAGATCAACCCGATCGAGGCCGAGCACACCGCGCTCGCCTACTATCGCCCGCCGGCCATCGATGGCAGCCGACCGGGGGCACACTGCCTGCTCGCGAGCAATCCGACGACGCGTTATCGATTCGAATACGAATCCCTCGCGTTTCACGAGTCGGTCCCGGGCCATCACATGCAGTTGTCGGCCTCGCAGCAGCTGGACATCCCGCGTTACCGTCGCTACCTCGACGTCGAGGCGTGCAGCTTCAACGAGGGCTGGGGGTTGTACTCCGAGCAGTTCGCGGACGAGATCGGCCTGTACAGCGACGACATTTCCCGACTGGGGATGCTGTCGTTCCGCGCGCTGCGCGCCTGCCGCCTTGTGATCGACACGGGCATCCACCACTTCGGCTGGTCGCGTGAGCGGGCAATCGAATTCATGTGGGACAACACAGCGACGACCAAGGCGCACGTGCGCAACGAGGTCGACCGGTACATCGCGTGGCCCGCCCAGGCAGTCGCCTACATGATCGGACGCCGCGAGATCCTGAGCCTGCGCGAGCAGGCGAAGAAGGAACTTGGTTCGAAATTCTCGCTCATCGACTTCCACGCCACGGTGCTCGGCAGCGGCGCGGTGCCCCTGCCGGTGCTCGGTGCAAACGTCGCGCGCTGGCAGTCCCGAGTAGCGCACACCAACTGACACAACTGAAAGGACGAACGAAAATGGATCTCATCATCAACGGCTGCCGGCTGAACGTCGAAGTTTACGGCCCCGAGGACGGGCCCGTGCTGATCGCACACCACGGCGGTGGCGGAATAGGTTCGCTTGCCGAGCCGAAGGGCACCTTCGGACCGCTCGCGGACCGCTTCAGGGTAATCGTGTTCGATGCTCGCGGTTGCGGGCTTAGTGAAGGAATCGCTCCGTATTCGCACGAGCAGTGGGCCGCCGACGTCGACGGTCTTCGCCAGTGGGCCGGTGTCGACAAGGTTGCTGTCGCCGGTGGATCGTACGGCGGTTTCATCGCGCTCGAGTATGCGGTGCGCTACCCGGAGCACGTTTCCGCGATCATGCTTCGCGACACCTCGGCTGACGGCAGCAACCTCGAGCTCGCGTTCGAGAATGCCCGCAACCAGGACCGCGTCGAGATCAACTGGGACAACTTCAACCGGTACTGGACTGGCAACATCTACGACGATGCCGACCTCAAGGCTCGCTGGGCTGACATCATCCCGCTCTACGACTTCGAGTACGACCCGGTGGCCTCCGCTGCGCGAGTCGAGGCGGGCATCTACCGTCACGAGGCGCACAACTGGTGCTTCCAGCACAACTGGGGTTCCTACGATGTGAAGAGCCAGCTGCCCTCCGTCACCGTTCCGACGCTCGTGACCGTCGGTCGCCGCGACTGGGTCACGCCTGTGAGCTCGTCGGAGACCATCGCAAGCCTCATCCCGAACGCGGAGCTGGTCATCTTCGAGAAGTCGGGACACTCCCCGCAGTTCGAAGAGCGCGAAGAGTTCCAGCGTGTCATCCGGGACTTCATGGATCGCGCAATCCCCGTCACGGCCAACGCCTGACACTGAACCATTTTTTTGGAGAACAAGTTGAAACTAACCATCATCGGCGCGGGCGCGATCGGCGGAACGCTCGGGGCACACATGTTCCGAGCGGGCCACGACATCACACTGGTTGACGCGGACGAGAACTATGTCGCGGCGATCCAGCGCGACGGGCTTCAGATCGAGGGACCGGTAAACGAGTTCACGGTCAAGATCCCGGCGATCACGCCGGCCGAACTACCGGACACGATCGAGCACGCCATCGTCGCTGTGAAGAGCCTTCACACGGCATCCGCTGCGGCACTGCTGCGCGATCGGCTCACGCCCGACGGCTATGTCCTCACGGTGCAGAACGGCCTGACGGCCGACGTGCTGGTCGACGCTGTCGGCGCGGATCGAGTCGTCTCGAGCTTCGTCAACTTCGGCGCGGACGTGATGGGCCCAGGCCGCGTCATGCAGGGCAACATCGGCACGTTCAGGGTCGGCGAAATCGCCGGCGGCACGATCACGCCTCGCGTGCAGGAGCTCGCCGACGCACTCCCGTACGCCGTGGCGACCGACAACGTGCTCGGCTACCTGTGGGGCAAGGAGGCGTACGGTGCCATGCTCTGGACCGGCGCCGTTTCCGACCTGTCGATCGCCGAGACGTTCGAGGGCGCTGCCTATCGTCCGCTGATGGTGGCGATCGCCGAGGAGGTGCTCGCCCAGGCGCCGGTCAAGGTCGAGAGCTTCGACGGATTCGTTCCGGACGACCTCGAGAACTCGCTCGACCGACTCGCGCAGTTCAACCGCAAGAGCGCGAAGAGCCACAGCGGGATCTACCGCGACCTCATGATCCGCAAGCGCAAGACCGAGGTCGACGAGGTTCATAAGGACTTCCAGGGTCCGCTGTTCGATCGCGTCGTCGAGATGATTCACGACATTGAAGAAGGACGTCGCACGTGCGAGGTCAGCAACCTCGACGAGCTGGTGGCCTTCCACGCCTCCCGCGCGGCCTGACGGCACGAGCAGGTACACAATGAAGATCCTCGAAGTGCTCACCGTCCCCGTTCGCACGGGGTTCTACGCCGACGACCAGGCCGCGATCCGGGCTGGCGCGTCGCACGACGGATTCCGTTACGTCGGGGAGCCGATCACGCCGGGATTCACCACGATTCGCCAGCCGGGTGAGGCCCTCTCGGTAATGCTGCTGCTCGACGATGGAACCGTCGTCTACGGCGACTGCGCCGCTGTCCAGTACAGCGGCGCAGGCGGGCGGGATCCGGTGTTTTCATCGGCCGCTGCCGCTGATGACGTCGCGAAGTTCGTGACCCCCGTGCTTCGGGGGCGTGAGCTGACCGGATTTCGCGAGCTGACCGCTGAGATCGACGCGATTCGCACTCCGTCGTCGGAGCTGCACACCGCCATTCGCTACGGGGTGAGCCAGGCGATCCTGGCCGCCGTTGCCGCTTCGCGCAAGCTCACGATGGCCGAGGTCGTGCGCGACGAATACGAGACGGGTGCTGCCCTGCTGCCCGTCCCGATTTACGCGCAGACCGGCGACGATCGCTACCTGAACGCCGACAAGATGATCTTGAAGGGTGTGGAGGTGCTTCCGCACGCGCTGATCAACAACGTCGAGGAGAAGCTCGGCGCCAAGGGTGAGATCCTCGAGGATTACCTTCGCTGGCTGATCAAGCGAATCGGCGAACTTCGGCCGTCGGAGGCGTACCACCCGCGGATCCACATCGACACCTACGGCACCATCGGTATCGCCTTCGGCGGCGATGTTTCCGCTGTTGCCGACTACCTCACCGGGCTTGGGGAGATTTGTGCACCGTACGACCTCGCCGTCGAGCATCCGATCGACGCGGGCAACCGTGACGACCAGATCGCCCAGTACGTCGAGCTGCGTCGCCTGTTGAAGGAGCGGGGAGCGAAAGTCCGCCTCGCGGTCGACGAGTGGTGCAACACGATTGACGACATCAAGCTGTTCGTCGAAGCCGGGGCCGCGGACATCATCCATGTCAAGACCCCGGACCTTGGCGGAGTGAACGACACGATCGAAGCACTCCTCCTGGTGAACCGCGCCGGGCTTGAGGCGTACTGCGGGGGAACCTGCAACGAAACCGACCGCTCGGCACAGGTGTCCGCGCACATCGCGATGGCGTGCGACGCGAGCCAGGTGCTCGCGAAGCCCGGCATGGGCGTCGATGAGGGACTCATGATCGTCGGAAATGAAATGGCTCGGACTGCGGCGCTCGCTGCGATCCGGTAAGGCCCGGGCTGCCGCCGCTGAGGCGGCAGCCCCAAAACTGTCGACCACGGTGACCATCGTGGTAGAGAAATAAAACGGCCGGATATTTCGGCCGGAGGTGAGGAAACACGTGAAAGTACACGACCGTAACTGGATGCAGATCGAGAAGTACCTCGAGAACGACGACCGCATTGTGCTGCCGGTCGGTTCGACCGAGCAGCACGGGTACCTGTCGCTCGGGACCGACGCGATTCTCGCCGGACGTGTCGCGGTCGAAGCCGCAGAGCCCCTCGGCGTGCCGGTGCTCCCGACGCTTCCGTTCGGAATGGCCCCCTACTTCACCGAGTACCCGGGCAGCATGAGCCTGCGCATGAGCACCTACATCGAGGTCATCCGCGACCTGCTCGACGTCATCGCCGGCCAGGGTTTCCGCCGCATCGCCATTATCAACGGCCACGGTGGCAACGCTCCCGTCACCGGTCTGATCCGGGAGTGGACGAGCCAGCCGCGCGAGAACAGCGTCGAGGTGTTGTTCCACAGCTGGTACAACGCACCGAAGACGGCGGCGGCGGCAAGCGAGTTCTCCGACGTGCAGCTGCACGGTGCGTGGGTCGAGAACTTTGCCTGGACCCGGGTCGAGGGTGCCGAAATCCCCGAGGGATCCATTCCGCCGCTTGCGCGCGGACTGACCGCTGGACTCTCGCGCACCGAGATGCGCGAGTACGCTCCGGATGGGAGCCACGGTGGCGACTACGGCCGTCCGGATGCAGACATGCAGAAGGTCTGGGATGCCGGCGTGCTCGAGGTCCGCGACCTCATCGAAAACGGCTGGATGAAGAAGTGAGCGACGAACTCGAATTCCCAACACTTGACGTTCTCCTCCCGGAGCTCGCCGAGTACATCGGCATCGCCAGCGACAGCAGGGGCGCAACGAAGGAGACCATGCGGGAGGCCGCGGCCTGGGTGGCCGCGCAGCTCGAATTCGCGAACGGCCGCGTCGTCGAAACCGACGGCAACCCTGTCGTGCGAGCGGACTGGCTGAACGCGCCTGGCGCCCCGACGATCCTCGTCTACGGGCACTACGACGTGCAGCCGACCGGTAGTCGCGACGAGTGGAGCACCGATCCGTACACCATGACCATCGACGGAGACGTGCTGCGCGGTCGCGGCGTGAGCGATGACAAGGGCCCCGTCTTCATCGTCCTGAAGCTGGCGCAGGCGTTCATCGCCCAGCGCGGCGGACTGCCACTGAACGTGAAATTCCTGATCGAGGGCGAGGAGGAGATCGGTAGCCCGAACCTCCCGCGCTACGCTCGCGAGCACGCCGAGGAGCTGAGTGCCGATCTCGTCATCTCCGCGGATGGCGCGCAGTGGCGACCGAGCGAGCCCTCCCTCTCGATCGCGTCGAAGGGGCTCATTTCCCTCGACATCGTCGTGAACGGAGCCAACAGCGACCTGCACTCGGGTCGCTTCGGTGGAACGGTGGCCAACCCGATCCATGCCCTCAGCACCATCCTCGCCAGCCTGCATGATGAGAACGGCGCGGTCGCGGTCGACGGCTTCTACGATGGCGTCGCAGAACTCGACGACGTGCGTCGCGCGGAGCTCGCCGCTGTCCCATTCGACGATGTGGCGTACCAGGAATCCCTCGGTCTTCCAGGGCTAACCGGTGAAGCCGGTTACACGACTCTTGAGCGGCTGTGGGAGCGTCCGACGCTCGAGATCACCGGTGTCGTCGGCGGCGGAAAGTATTCCGTCATCCCGCATGTGGCAACCGGCCACGTCGCCTCTCGCCTCGTTGGCAAGCAGGATCCGAACCGGGTCGTCGAGGCGATCAAGCGTCACGTCCTCGGACTTGAGGTTCCCGGGGTGACCGTCGAAGTCAACATCGACCAGGCCCGAGTGCCGGCCTATCGCATCGATGCCGACCACCCGGCGATCCGCGCGGCAAGCGCGGCGTTGAACCACGTCTATCCCGGCGAAGAGGTGTTGCTGGCGGTCATCGCGGGCACGCTGCCGGCGACCACGCTGTTCGAGGAGGTGACCGGGGCGAAGACCCTGTTCTTCTCCTTCTCCACCGCGGACGAAAACCTGCACGCTCCGAACGAGTTCATGCGGACGAAGCGCATCCACGAGGGCATGCGTGCCTGGGAGCAGCTCTGGATCCTGCTGGCCTCGGGTCCGCACGCCCTGCAGCCGATCTCGGCGACGGTGGGAGCGGGACTGTGAGCGAGTATCACTCCTACGACTACCTCGGTGGCGACCTTGGGCTGCCGCTTGATCCGCTTACTCCGGAGTTCGGTCGGGTCGGTCCGTACGTGGGCGACGCTACGCCCGACGAGGTTGCCCGCGCCGAGCAACTGCTCGCGGACAACGTGACGATCAGCCTGCACGATCACCCCGTGCGGTTCCCGAACGACATGGCCAACACCCCGGCGTACAACCGCACGGGACGCCAGCACACCGCGTACGAAGGGCTTGCGGCATCCGGTCTTACCGTCGTCTTCGACAACATGATGGATGGAACGGCAACCGTGACCGGCAACACCCCGTGGCAGTTCGACGACGTGGTGACCGACCTTGGCATGCGGCAGGCGGACCTGGCGCACCAGCGCGACGTCGTCGTGATTCGCACGACCGACGACATCGAGGCTGCTCACGCTGCGGGCAAGGTCGGACTGGTGTTCGGCCTGGAAGCGGCGACACCGATCGGCAACGACCTCGACAAGCTCGACGTTCTTTTCGGTCTCGGCATCCGCCAGATCGGAATCGCCTATTCGGACTCGAACGGACTCGGGGCAGGGCTCAGCGAGACCAACGACTTCGGGTTGACAAAGTTCGGTGCAGCGGCGATCCGCAGGATGAACCAGCTCGGACTCGCCATCGACGTCTCGCACTCCTCGGATCGCACGGGAATTGAGGCCGCGGAGGCTTCCGATAAGCCGATCTTCATGACGCACGCCGGAGCCAAGGCCATCTGGGACATCCCGCGCCTGAAGTCCGACGACGCCCTCAAGGCCGTCGCTGCGGGCGGCGGCGTGATCGGGATGTCGGCCGCGCCGCACACGACGATCTCGCACGAGCATCCGAAGCACAGCATCCTCTCGGTCATGGACCACTTCATGTACTGCCTCGAGCTGGTCGGGATCGATCACGTCGGTTTCGGTCCGGACACGCTCTACGGTGACCACGTCGGCCTGCACACCACCTTCGCGAGCCTGCTCAGTTCCGCTGGGGTTACGAAGGCAACGCACGAGCGCGTCGCCTATGTCGACGGGCTCGAGAACCCGACGGAGAACTTCCACAACATCGCCGCGTGGCTCGTCCACAACGGATTCTCCGACGGGGACATCGCCAAGGTGCTCGGCGGCAACATCATGCGGGTGCTCGGCGAGGTCTGGGTCTAGCCGCAGCCACCGCCGAGTCGGGGCTTATGCCCCTTCCCGACCCTCGGGAAGGGGCATTTGGCCTGACTCGACCCCTTGAAGGCGTGATTACTACGCCGAGGGCGAGAGCAGCGGCCGACGATGCGGAGCCGGGTGCGGTGTGGCCCGCGCAATCCTGTCTGCCCCCGTGTGATGCGTGTGCCCCCGTACGTACGGGGGCAGACGCATCACCCGGGGGCAGACGCGAGACGCGGTTCGAGCATTCGCTTTAGCGGTCTGGTGGTTTGGTAACCCCTCAGCCTCCGGCACACCCGGCGCGCTATCCGCCGATCGCGCCCATGCTGCGCTCTGGCGGACGGAAATCCGACGCATCCATGCCGTGGCCGATCTGCTTCGCCCACATCGCGCCGCGCCACCACTGCGCGATCTCGTCGTCATCAGCGTGCCCGCGCAGCAGCGGACGCAGGTCGGTTTCGTTGTCGCCGAACAGGCATGAGCGCACGGTGCCCTCCGCGGTGATCCTCGTGCGATCGCAGTTTTCGCAGAACGGACGAGTCACAGAGGCAATGATTCCAACGGTGGATGGACCGCCGTCGACAATCCATTCCTCCGCGGGGGCGGAAGGATCGAGGCGCCCGATTTCGCTCAACTCGAAGCGCTCGCCGAGCTTGCCGAGAAGCTCTGCCGCGGTGACCAGATTGTCGCGCGTCCAATTTCGATCCGCGTCGAGCGGCATCTGCTCGATGAACCGGAGTTGGCACGAATTCTCGATCGCCCAGGCCAGCAGGTCGGGGGCGTCGTCGAGGGTTGACCGCATCATGACGGCGTTCAGTTTGAGCGGCGCGAGTCCGGCGGCGTGTGCGGCGCGGATGCCAGCGAACACCGAGTCGAGCCGGTCGCGGCGGGTCAGCTCAGCGAAGTGACGGGCGTCGACCGTGTCGAGTGAAATGTTGACCCGGGTAAGGCCGGCGGCGACCAGGCGATCGATGCGGTGTTCGAGCCCGACCCCGTTGGTGGTGATCGAGATGTCGATTCCCGGCGCAGCTTCCGCGCTGAGGCCGATGATCTGCTCGAGATCGACGCGCATGAGCGGCTCGCCGCCCGTGAATCGAACCTCGCGGATGCCGAGTTGGCGCACTCCGATGCTCACCAGTCGTGCGATCTCGACCGGTGTCAGCAGGTCTTCCCGCGCGATCGGCGGCAGCCCCGATTCCGGCATGCAATAGGTGCAGCGCAACGAGCACTTCTCGGTTACCGAGATGCGTAGATCGTGAGCGACTCGACCGAAGCGATCGACAAGTTCGGATACGTCAGGGCGCCCGGCGAGTGTCGGGGCCTGCGCCGGGTCATTTCGCAGCCGGGGCATTCCCACACTGACCTGTGTCATCCGTTTACTGTACGTCGAGGATGCGGCCCCCACTAGGCCACTTCGTCAAGTCCACAGCGCGACATGGACTTTGCTGCCGCGGCCAGACAGGCCGCGAGATCCGCCAGGGGCGACCATGGCCGCGGTGGCCTCCGCGGTCGTCGCAAACCTCTGCAGGATTCGCGCGGTCATGCTCGCCCGCCCGCGGTCGAGGGTGGTGGCCCACCACAGTCCTCCGATCGGGGTTCCAGCCACGGGAAGCCGCGCGAGGCTACCGCGCTGGATCTCCGAGCTCACGGTGTGACCGAGAGCGAGCATGATGCCTTCGCCCGCTCGGACCGCGGCCAGCGCATCCGTCTCGCTCGACAACTCGACGATGTGCGGCACCCCGGCCAAATGTGAAAACCAGCGCCCCTCCTCGGTAAGCTCCTCGATGCCACCCGGCCCCGCAAACCACTGGTGGCCGAGCAACTGCGGGAGCGTGATCGGTCCGACGACGTTGCTCAGCGGGTGAGACTTTGTCGCGACGAGGATGCGCTGGTAACGCAGGAAGGGCACGACGTCCAGCGTCTGCTCCTCGGCCTGGGACGGGCGAGCGCCCAGTGCGATGTCATAGGCGCGATCCTTGAGCAGTGCGGCGATATCGGATGCGGCCTCGACCACGACGTCCACGGACGACGCGGGAATCCACCTGGTGAAGACATCGAAAAGCCTTCCGGCGGCATGTTCGGCGAAGGATGCCGTTGCCAGCACCCTCAGCTCCGGGGTCGCGGTGTCGGCGTGGGCGACATCCCATCTCGCCTGGTCGGCCAGCGCGACGATTTCCTGGGCGTGATCGGCGAGCTTCCGTCCGCCGGGCGTCAGGGCGATTCCTCCGCCGGCGCGGATGAAGAGCGGATCCCCGAGATCCAGACGGAGCGCGGCGAGGGCAGACGAGACGGCGGGCTCGCTGATTTTGAGTTGCGCGGCGGCAGCGTGCAGCGATCCGAGCCTGGCCACAAGTGCGAAGGCTCTCAGCTGGCTTAGCGTCATCGACACGCGTCATAACCTTTCGCTTAGGACGATATTGACACTCTCGTTGTGCCGGAGCAACACTTTCCCCATCAGCGCCGCACACAGTTGTGCGGCCTTCGCGAGGGAGTAGACCGTGCAGATTCCGGCTCCGTTCGACTACGCACGTGCGACAGGCGTCGATGATGCCATTGCTCTTCTCGACCGACACGGTCCGGAGTCCCGAATCATCGCGGGCGGGCACAGTCTGCTCCCGATGATGAAACTCCGGCTGGCTCGTCCCGAGTGGCTGATCGACATCAATGACCTGTACGAATTGGATTTTCTGCTCGTCGACAAAGACAAACTTCGAATCGGGGCACTCACGCGACACACGGCCCTCCTGGAGTCCGACGATATCGCGAGGCTCTTTCCCATCATCACCGATGCGGAGCACGTGATTGCCGATCCGGTCGTGCGCAACCGGGGAACGATCGGCGGGTCGCTGTGCCAGGCGGACCCCGCGGAGGACCTCTCGACGGTGTGCGACGTGCTCGGTGCCGTCGCCGTGGTCCGTGGCCCAAATGGCGATCGGATGCTCACGATGAGCGAGTTCCACCGGGGGCCGTACGAGACCGCGCTCGCCCAGAACGAAATCCTGTGCGAGCTGCAGTTCGCGATTCGTCCGCGCACCTCGAGCGCGTATGAAAAGGTCGAGCGTCGCGTGGGCGACTGGGCCGTCGCTGCGGCTGGCGCATCCGTCACCCTCGCCGCCGACGGCACCATCGAAGAGGCCGCCGTCGGCCTCACCGCCATCGGGCTCGACGGAACCGTGCCCGACATCGACTCCACCACGCGGGGCCAGAAGCCGAGCGAGGAGCTCTTCGCCGAAGCCGGCCGGCTCGCCTCCCTTGCCTGCGACCCCGTTGCTGACCAGCGCGGCCCCATCGACTACAAACGACACCTCGCCGATGAACTCACCCGACGGGTCCTGCGCCGCGCAAGCGAGCGCGCGGCCCAAACACAGGAAGGCTGAACCATGCAGGTCAGTATGACGATGAACGGCGAGGAGATCACGCGCGAGATCGAGCCCCGGGTACTGCTCGTGCACTTCATTCGCGAAAATCTCGGGTTGACCGGTACCCACTGGGGGTGCGACACCTCCAACTGCGGCACGTGCGTCGTGCTCATGGATGGGCAGCCCGTCAAGTCCTGCACGGTGCTGGCGGCGATGGCCGACGGGCACGATGTCCGCACGGTCGAGGGGCTTGCGACGGCCGGTGTTCTCGATCCCATCCAGCAGGGATTCATGGAGGAGCACGGGCTGCAGTGCGGCTTCTGCACACCCGGCATGATGCTCACGGCTCGTGCGCTGCTCGATGCGAATCCGCACCCGAACGACACGGAAATCCGAGAAGCCATCTCGGGCCAGATCTGCCGCTGTACCGGCTACGCCACCATCGTTCGTTCGGTGTTGTGGGCAGCCGAGCACCCTGCGGAGCTCGTCACGATCGATGAAGAGGTGGGCGCATGACCCTGATCGAAGAGCACCCGGCGAACCCGGCTGCGGGCGACGAGGATCGCCCAATCGGCTACGGACGGCTGCAGCGAAAAGAGGATCCTCGCTTCGTGCGGGGCAAGGGGCACTACATCGACGACATCGTGCTTCCGGGCATGCTGCACGGCGCGATCCTTCGTGCGCCGGTCGCGCACGCCCGGCTGGTGTCGATCGACACGACCGAAGCACTTGCGCGCCCGAAGGTGCTCGCCGTCATCACCGGCAAGGACCTCGAGGGGCTGAACCTCGCCTGGGCACCGACCCTGTCGGCGGACGTTCAGGCCGTGCTCGTGACCGACAAGGTCCGGTTTCAGGGCCAGGAGGTCGCATTCGTTGTTGCCGAGGATCGCTATGCCGCCCGGGATGCGCTCGAGCTGATCGACGTGCAGTACGAGGTATTGCCGCCGGTCATGAACGCCAGAAAGGCGCTCGACCCGGATGCGCCGGTCATCCGCGACGACATCGAGGGCAGGACCGACAACCACATCTTCGACTGGTCGGCCGGGGATGAGGCCGAGGCCGCCGCCGTGTTTGCGGCCGCCGACGTCGTCGTCTCCCAGGAGGTTGTGTACCCGCGCGTGCATCCGGCTCCGATGGAGACCTGCGGTGCCGTTGCAGACTTCGATCCGATCGATGGCAAGCTCACCCTCTACGAGACGACCCAGGCTCCGCACGCCCACCGCACCCTGTTCGCGATGGTCGCAGGGATCCCCGAGCACAAGATCAGGGTGGTGTCCCCCGACATCGGCGGCGGGTTTGGGAACAAGGTGGGAATCTACCCTGGCTACATCCTCGCCGTGGTCGGCTCGATCGTCACGGGCAAGCCGGTCAAGTGGGTCGAGGATCGTTCCGAGAACCTGATGTCGACATCCTTCGCCCGGGACTACATCATGCAGGGCGAAATCGCTGCGACGAAGGATGGCACGATTCTCGGTCTTCGCACCCAGGTGCTGGCCGATCACGGCGCGTTCAATGCGACCGCGCAGCCCACGAAGTACCCTGCCGGGTTCTTCCACATCTTCACCGGCAGCTATGACCTCAAGGCCGCGTACTGCAAAGTCACGGGTGTCTATACGAACAAGGCGCCGGGCGGTGTCGCCTACGCCTGCTCGTTCCGTGTCACCGAGGCCGTGTATCTGGTCGAGCGAATGGTGGATGCACTGGCACGCAAGCTCGAAATGGATCCGGCGGAGCTCAGGCTGAAGAACTTCATCAAGCCGGAGCAGTTTCCCTATGCGAACAAGACCGGCTGGGAGTACGACTCCGGGGATTACGAGAAGACGATGCGCCTGTCGATGGAGATCGCCGGCTATGACGAGCTGCGCCGCGAGCAGAAGGAGAAGCGGGCCCGCGGCGAGCTGATGGGAATCGGAATCTCGTTCTTCACGGAGACGGTTGGCGCTGGTCCTCGCAAGCACATGGACATCGTTGGCCTTGGGATGGCCGACGGGGCCGAGTTGCGTGTCCATCCGACGGGCAAGGCCGTCGTGCGCATCTCGGTGCAGAGCCAGGGCCAGGGTCACGAAACGACCTTCGCGCAGATCGTCTCGGAGGAGCTCGGAATCCCACCGGAGGACATCGATGTGGTGCATGGCGACACCGATCAGACTCCGTTCGGCCTCGGCACCTATGGCAGTCGCTCGACGCCCGTCAGCGGCGGAGCCGTTGCGCTGGTCGCCCGCAAAGTGCGCGAGAAGGCAAAGCTCATCGCCGCGGCAATGCTCGAGACCCGACCGGAGGACCTCGAATGGGAGAAGGGCCGCTGGTTCGTCAAGGGTGATCCAAGCGTCGGCAAGACCATTGCCGAGATCGCTCTGGGCGCCCACGGAACCGTGGCTCTCCCCGATGGTGTCGACGGCAACCTCGACGCCGAGGTCACCTATGATCCGCCCAACCTGACGTTCCCGTACGGGGCCTACATCTGCGTGGTCGATGTCGATCCGGGAACCGGTCACGTGAAGGTGCGACGCTTCATCGCGGTGGACGACTGTGGCACCCGGATCAACCCGATGATCATCGAGGGGCAGGTGCACGGCGGACTCACCGACGGTGTCGGCATGGCCCTGATGGAGATCATCGAATTCGACGAGGACGGCAACAACCTCGGCGGTTCATTCATGGACTACCTGATTCCCACAGCCATGGAGGTCCCGACCTGGGAGACCGGCTTCACAGTGACGCCATCGCCGCATCACCCGATCGGCGCCAAGGGCATTGGAGAGTCGGCGACCGTCGGTTCTCCGCCGGCAATCGTCAATGCGGTCATCGATGCTTTGGCGCCCTATGGCGTGACCTCGATCGACATGCCGTGCACCCCGGCACGGGTCTGGGCGGCCATGCAGGGCCACGCGACCCCTCCGATTTGATTGGCTATTTCGCGATGAACGCAGAGAAAGAAGCCCAGGCGGCGAAGGTCACAGAGCTGGTCGCTCGGCGCGAGCCTTTCGTGCGGGCAACGGTCGTGCGGGCACAGCATCCGACGAGCGCCCGCGCCGGGGATGTCGCGCTGGTGCTGGCATCGGGCCAGATCGAAGGATTCGTCGGCGGGAACTGCGTCGAGGCGTCGGTTCGCGAATACAGCCTGCGAGCGCTGATCACCCACGATCCGCTGCTGCTGCGGGTCGTCCCCGGTGAGCCGTCCCGAGTCCACGAGGAGGGGGCCGTCGAGGTGGCGAATCCGTGCCTGAGCGGCGGGGCGATCGAAATCTTCCTCGAGCCGAACATCCCGGCACCGCACGTGATCGTCGTCGGCACGACCCCGGTGGCACACGCGCTTGCGGCTCTCGGCGAGGGCATCGGCCTTGAGATGGAACTGGTCAACGGCTCCTCCGTGACTCCGAGCGAGCAGGATGCGGCGCTCATCGTCGCCTCGCACGGCAAGGAGGAGGAGCCCGCGCTCGAACGGGCGCTGCTGGCCGGGATCCCGTACATCGCGCTTGTCGCCAGCGAGAAGAGGGGGGCTGCAGTGCTCGCCTCGCTTAACGTGACAGAGGAGCAGCGCGGCCGGGTCTTCAGCCCGGCGGGACTCGAGATCGGTGCCACCTCCCCGGGCGAGATCGCGCTCTCGATCCTCGCCCAGTTTGTGGCCGAACGAGCGGGAGTCGCGGCCGTGCAACCCGAACTCGCTACCGCGATCGATCCCGTTTGCGGCATGGAGGTCGCTGCCGTCGAGACCAGCCTGCACGTCGAGTTCGACGGCACCACGGTGTATTTCTGCTCAGAGGGATGCCGCGATGCCTTTGTGGCCGATTCGGAGCGTTATGCCGTCGCACACTGAGGAACGCGTCGCCGCTCTCGTACTGGCGGCGGGAGGTTCCACTCGCCTGGGGCGCCCCAAGCAGCTGCTTCCCTACGGCGACGGAGTCCTGCTCGAATCAGTTCTCACCGTTGCGGAGAAGAGCGGTGTCAGCCAGGTCGTCATCGCTCTCGGCGGGTCCGCGGATGAGGTGCGGCGAGCCATCGACCTGACCGGTTTCGACATCGCGGACAACCCGGATTTTTCTGCCGGCTGTTCCTCATCCATCGCCGCGGCGATCCCGGCGCTGCACTCGGACACCGAGGTGCTCGTGCTGTTGCTCGGTGACCAACCGGGCGTGCGCGCTGGCACCGTGCGAGCGTTGATCGAGGGCAGGGGCGCCGCGCCGATCGCGGTCTGCCGCTACGACGATGGCATCGGTCACCCGTTCGCCTTCGACCGGAGCGTGCTGCCGACCCTTGCCGGGCTGCACGGGGATAAGGCCGTGTGGAAACTGCTGGAGCAGCGCGCGGAAGACGTGGTCGAGGTTCGGATCCCGGGACCGATCCCGATCGATGTCGACACAGAAGACGACTATGCCCGACTGCTCGCCGAGCCGCAGGAGGCCGGATGACATCGCTGGCGCGTGCGGGAGCCGAGGAAGAAGTCCGACGCCTGGTTCCCGATGTCGCCTCGCTGAATTCGGCACTCGACGACGACGACTATCTCGCCGACGAGTCGCTGGCCACCGCCCTGTTTCTCGCCGTGCGGCTGCCCCAGCCGATCCTCCTCGAGGGCGAGGCCGGGGTCGGCAAGACGGAGGCCGCGAAATCGCTGGCGCGGATGCTCGACACTCCCCTCTTCCGGCTCCAGTGTTACGAGGGCATCGATGCGGGCGAGGCCCTGTACGAGTGGAATCACCAGCGTCAGCTTCTCGGCATCCGACTCGCCGAAATGCGCGATGACGTTGTGGAGGAAACGGATCTCTTCGCGCCGCAGTACCTCCTTCGCCGACCGCTGCTCTCGGCCATCGAGCATCCGGGTCCGCGGCCGGCAGTACTCCTGCTCGATGAGATCGATCGCGCCGATGCCGAATTCGAGGCGTTCACCTTCGAGTTGCTGGCGGAGGCCGCCGTCACCATTCCGGAACTCGGCACGGTTCGGGCCTCCCATCCCCCCATCGTCGTGCTGACCTCGAATCGCACGAGGGATCTCCATGACGCGCTGACCCGGCGATGCCTGTACCACTGGATCGACTACCCCACGCCGGAGCGGGTCGCCGAGATCGTGCGTCGTCGCGTGCCCGACAGTTCCCGGCCGCTCGCACTCGAGGCGGCCACGGCAATCACGAAACTGCGCTCCCTCGACATGGTGAAACCCCCCGGGATTGCCGAAGCCATCGACTGGGTCTCGGCTTTGGCGATCCTCGGGGTGCACACGCTCGATGCTCCGATCGTCCAACGCACCTGGGGGTCGATCCTCAAGAACCGCGACGACCTCGACCTCGCCATGGCCAAGGGCGCGGAGTGGGTCGTCGGAGCCGCGCATGCCTGAGGCCTCGACGATCGCGGCGACGTCCGGTGTGACGGTGGAAGCGGCGGCCTTCGCCGTGGGCTTTGCCACCGCGCTTCGGCGCGCGGGCCTCGCCGTTTCGCCCGAGCGCACGGCCTGGCTGACCGAAGCATTCCGCATCGTTCCGCAGGATTCTCGCGCAGCCCTCTACCGGACCTGTCGCACTATTTTGGTTTCCTCACACCTCCAGCTTCCGATCTTCGACGCGGTCTTCTCGGCCGTCTTCGACGGACTCCTCGACCCGGCGGATGCCCGGGGAGACCCGAATGCCCCGCCGTCCGTCGGGTCGGAGGAACACACTCGACCGACCGCTTCGGACAGCCGTCCGTCCGGGTCCAGCGAGAACTCGCAGGCATCGCAACAGCCAGCCCCGAGCAGTGCCGCCGATGGGAGGGAGGAGGATCGGGCGCCCGACCGTGAGTCGCTCCTGGCCATCGCCTCGAGCGAAGAACGGCTACACGACATGTCGTTCGCCGAGCTTTCCGACGAGGAGATCACGCAGATCCGAACCCTCGTGCGGAAGATCATCGTCTCGACCCCTGCCGTGCGGTCTCGTCGTCGTCATCCATCCACTCGCAGCGGCGCGCGCCTCGACATGCGGCGCACCATCCGCACCGCGCAGCGCAACGGAACGGATGCAACGCGACTGATTTATGCGCACCGTCGGTCGCGCTTGCGAAGGCTGGTACTCCTCTGCGACATCTCCGGATCGATGGAGCCCTACACGAGGGTGTTCCTCTCGTTGCTGCAGGGAGCAGTCGTCGGTGCGCAGGCGGAGGCCTTCGTTTTCTCCACCCGGCTGACAAGGCTCACCCGTCAACTGATGGCGAGGGACCCTGATCGGGCGCTCGCGAATGCTGCCGCGACCACCGTCGACTGGGCCGGTGGGACGAGGCTGGCGGAGAGCATCCGCGCGTTCATCGACGACCACGGACGGCGTGGGATCGCGCGAGGCGCGGTCGTCGTCGTGCTTTCGGACGGGTGGGCACACGACGCACCAGAAGAGGTGGACGCCCAGATGGCGCGGCTTCGGCGGCTCGCCTTCCGGATCATCTGGGTCAACCCGCGCAAGGTCGCCGTGGGCTATCGCCCGCTGGTCGGTGGGATGGCCGCGGCCCTTCCCTATTGCGATTCGTTTGTCAGCGGGCACAGTTATGCGGCCCTGGTCGAACTGGCGGCGGCGATTCGCGCCGACCGCTACGTCATGCCTGAGAAGCCCATACCCAAGAAGCCCATACCCAAGAAGCAGAGGACACAGTAGATGGAACTCGAAAGTAGTTTTTCAGTCGTCGCACCAATCGATGCGGTGTGGAAGGTGCTGATGGATTTCGACCGCGTCGCGAGCGCGGTGCCTGGTGCCGAGATCCTGAACCGACTCTCGGATGACGCCCTCCAGGTCGGGATGAAGGTCAAGCTTGGACCGGTAACCCTGCAGTACAAAGGTCTCGTCAACATCAAGGAGATCGACGTGTCCGCTCATCGGGCGGTGTTCGACGGCAAGGCGCAGGAGACCCGGGGGCAGGGAACCGTCGACGGCTCGGCGACGCTCGCGCTGTCGGAGACTGAGGGAACGACAACGGGGTCGGTGCACGCCGAACTGTCCCTGTCGGGGAAGGCCGCCTCGATGGGCAAGAGCATCATCAACAGCGTCACCGAGCAGATGGTGGGGCTCTTTGCGAAGAACCTGCAGGCAATGGTGCTCGAGGATCTCGGCTCGGGATCCGGGAGTGCGGCCTCACAGGACTCGGCTTCGGAGAGCAGGGGTTCCGGGAGCGCGGCTTCCGAGAATGCGCCGCCCGTTGGTTCGGCGGCGAAGTCGGACAAGTTGGTGAGATCGGACAACAGTTTGAACGCACTCAGCCTGGCAAGAGGAGTTGTCGCGGACCAGTTGAGCAACCCGGCCAAGCTCGTGGCTCTGCTCGTCGCGGTCGGAGGGCTCGGGTTCCTGATCGGTCGTCTCTGTCGTCAGGGAAGCCCCCGAAGCGGAATACGTCGTGGCTGACGGGGTGTGAATCAAAAATGCGGGATGTGCTCGATGCCCTGATGCTCGATTGGCGGGCGGGATCCACCGCCGGCCTCGCCACGGTCGTGCGAACCTTCGACTCTGCGCCTCGGCTGCCGGGTGCGTCGATGCTGGTCACCGCCGCCGGGGACGCGGTCGGGTCGGTGTCGGGGGGTTGTGTCGAGGGTGCCGTGTTCGAGCTGGCGACCGAGGTGATCTCAAGCGATCAACCCGTGCTGGTGCGCTACGGAATCAGCGACGACGACGCGTTCGCGGTCGGACTCACCTGCGGCGGCATCCTCGACGTGTTCGTCGAACCCGTCTCGCGGAAGACCTTTTCCCAACTCGACGAGATCCACGACGACATCGAGGCGTCACGACCGGTCGGCGTGGCGACTGTCATCGAACATCCCGACCCGCACTGGCTCGGAAAGCACGTGATCGTGCGGCCGAGCGGCTATACGAGCAATCTCGAATCGGATCGCGCGAGCAGCGCCATTGCCGACGACGCGCTCGGCCTTCTAGCCGCGGGCCGCAACTCCACACTGACCTACGGGACGGATGGCGAACGACTCGATGAGGGAATGCGGGTCTTTTTCGCCAGCTTCGCGCCACGGCCGCGAATGCTCGTCTTCGGCGCGATCGACTTCGCCGCGGCTCTCGCTCGCCTCGGGAGCTTTCTTGGCTACCGTGTCACCGTCTGCGATGCTCGTGCGGTTTTCGCAACTCCGGCGAGATTCCCGGATGTCGAGGAGGTCGTCGTCTCCTGGCCGGATCGGTATTTCGCCGAGCAGCTGGAGCTCGGCCTCGTCGATTCCCGAACGGTGATGTGCGTGCTCACCCACGATCCGAAATTCGATGTTCCGCTGCTCGAGATTGCTCTTCGTGGTCCGGAGCTGGCCTACATCGGTGCGATGGGTTCACGGCGTACCCACGACGATAGGCTCGAACGACTGCGGGCCGCCGGCCTGACCGAGGCGGAACTCGGGCGGATGCACAGTCCGGTCGGTCTCGATCTCGGCTCCCGCACGCCGGAGGAGACGGCCGTGTCCATCGCGGCCGAGATCATTGCGGGGCAATGGGGCGGCAGCGGAGAGCCGCTCGGCTTCCTCGACGGACGAATCCACCACGACAATTAGACGAACATCATCGTCAGCATGTATCCCATCGCGATTGCCATGACGATGTTTGTCACCTCGGCCAGCCGCGGCGCTACCGGCACCCGCACTGGCACTGGCACCGGTACCGGCGAGGCCGCCAACCGAGAGTCTTCGATGGTTCGCGCGCTGCTGACGACGGCAACCTGCGGGAGTCGATCAATGACCAGGACGGCGTAGCCCACCATGAAGATCACGAACGCGTAGTCGAGGGTGGGGAAGGCGAGTCCGCCGGATCCCATCCCGGACATGTCGCCGCCGGACAGTGGTCCGGCTGCAGCGGATCCGGTGACCGCGAGCATGTAGACCATCGCGCCCGACATGACGAGGTGAGCAAAGTGGTGTCGGGCGAGCTGCTGGCGAACGTCGTTCGGACCGGTATTTCGGATGACGCTGACGGCAAACCAGATCGTGGTGAGAATCCACACGATCAACCAGCTCGTCGTCGACGGTCCGCTGGTGACGATCCGGAGAGACGGGATCAGCATGCCCGCCATCGATACACCCATGAGGGTGTTATGGATATCGATTTCCCTGTCGGTGGCCCTGCGCGTCCGCCAGGCCACAACGAGTCGAACCAGTGCCACCATCGCACCGATGAACACGAGCGCGCCGAAGATCGCGGCAAGCCACGGTGGCCCGATCACGCGGTCACTCCCGCCCGGAGTGGAACGGGAATGGTTGGCTTTCGCGCCGGCCAGTAAGCAATGGCGATCAGCGTGAGGAGCGGACCGGAGTTCGGATCGGTGCTCTGGCCTCCGAACGGTGCTCCGATCGCCTCACCGATCACCCAGATGAATACGGACACGGCGACCGCGGCTGCGACCGTGACGCGCATCCATCGTGGGGGGAGAAGGATGCCGAGCGCCACCAGGAACAGGATGACGGCGCCGATGATCGTCAGGGGCGTTCCGTCCTGGGCACTGAGCGCGGCGAAACTCTCGATGAGGGCTGCGAGCCAGGTCGGTCGAACGGTGCCCATGCCGGACAGCATCGAGTGCAGCGCCCCGGGCTTCAGGTTCGCCGGCTGGAGATTCAGTGCCGCGAGCCCACCCCAGAGGACTATCCAGATGATTTTCGCGGCTACGGGACCGACCGGCCGGGATGCGACAAACGTGCCCACCGTCGATTCTGTCGTCGGCCACAGGAGGATCGCGAGAACCAGGTAGAGGAGGACGCCGCCCGGCGCGCCGTCCAAAGCGCTTGCGTGACCGAGGAGCAGCCCGCCGAGTCCTTCACCGAACCACCAGACGATGAGCGACCAGGCGATCGAGACGGCCAGTGCCGTCCTGAGCGAGCGGCGCCACGCGATCGCGAGTCCGATCGCGAGCTGCAGTGTCGCGAAGACGGTGTTGGTCAGAACCGGGTTGGTTTCGACAACCCTGGCGGTCCAGAGAATTGAGTCCGCGATCCAGGTGGGATTGCCCGCCGCGTTCGGCGCGAGGATCTGCGTCGCAAACGCCTTTGTGAACATATAGGTCTGGAACTGCAGCAGCCCGTCGAAAACCCAGAGCGCGGCGAGGGCGAGTTGTAGCCAGCGCCGTGTGTCGGTCGTGAATCCCAGCACCACTTCGGCGCCGGGTTCTTCCGCCAGTCGTTCGGGGACACTCGCGAACTGGCTCATCGCCTAGTTCCGTTCCTCTCCGACACTGTTTCCTCCATCGACCACAATCACCTGGCCGGTGACATAGGAAGCTCCGGGGGACGCGAGCCAGACGATGGCCGATGCGACTTCTTCAACGGTGCCGCTGCGCCGCATCGCTACCCGGTAACCCTCCTCCACCTCGCTCTCCAGTTGCGAGCCCGAGGCGATCCAGCCGGGAGCGACGGCGTTGACGGTGATCCCGACCCCCGCTTCATCGACGGCGACCGCTTTCGTCAGGCCGACCATGCCCGCCTTCGCCGCGGCGTAAGCCACTTCGGAGCGGGCGGCCATCACGGGTCCGGTCACGCTCGAGACGTTGACAATCCGCCCCCACCGCGCGGCGCGCATCGCGGGAATGACGGCGCGGGTGAGCAGGAACGCGCTCGTCAGGTTCATGTCGAGGCTTCGCTGCCAGTCTGCGACGTCGGAGGTGATGTCGCCGTTCAGCATCTGCGCATCCGAGACGCTCACCATCCCCGCGTTGTTGACCAGGATGGTCGGTTCGGTGGATGCGCGCTCGAGTTCTGCTGCCAGCTTCGCCACCGCATCCTCGGTATCCAGTCGGGCCACGAAACCGATCGCGTCGATGCCATCCCGCTGCAGCTCGGTCACCCGCTCATGGATGCGATCGGTGGTCGAAGTGATCGCCACCCGCGCTCCGAGTTCCCCGAGGGCTCTGGCTGTGGCGAATCCGATGCCCGTTGCGCTGCCGGCGCCACTGACTAGGGCCGTGAGCCCGTCGAGGTCGAGCGTGCTGGGAAGCCGGTGCGTCGGAGGGCTACTCATATCGCAATGCTAGCGATTGCGGTTCGCAATG